>NZ_VCMY01000001.1:0-498965 GCF_005924235.1 Mycobacterium sp. DBP42 | reverse complement strand
GCCCCGAACAACACCGGAATCGAAGACTCCACCACCGGCCGCATCAACACCGCCCGATGACCAACCTCATCCAACCGAGCACAATCAGCCGCATCCAACACATCTACAGCCGACAACCGCTGAGCAGGATCCGAGACAAACACCGCCAGAATCCGCCGCAAACGGTCTGCCAGATCCGTGACGTCGAAACTGGAGAATGGTTGGCCGGCGCCCATCGTGCTCAAGACCAATTCGTCTCCGGCGCTGAAGAAGACGAGACCGAAGCCACCCACAACGCCGGCATTGGTCAACGACGCCGACGCCTCGGCACCGCCGAAGTCCAACGTGAACGTAGAAGGAAGAAAGTTGACACTCACCCGATTCGCCATCTGGCCCGCAGCACGCGGGTTGACCTTGCGCTCGAGGGCGTGCACCGGAAAACGCTGATGTTGCAGGGCTTCCTGTATGTGACCCTCGACATCGTCGATGAATTGGGAGATCGAAGTTGAAGGTAAAGCCTTGACTACGAGCGGGACGACGCCGGCCACCATTCCGGGCACCGTCCGCGATTCTGGGGTCACACGTCGGCTGACCGGAAAGTCGAGCACCACATCAGAGCCCTCGGCACTCCACCCGTGCACGAGCAACGCGCATGCCGCGGTGATGACCGAGGACCGAGCGACATCCTTTGACCGGGCCAGCATGTCGACTTGATGCAGCAGCGTCGAGTCGAATTGCACTGGGGCAGAATGCCGATGGGCCTCGCCGCTATTGAGTTCGTCGGCGTGCCAGGAGCTCGGCCCGGCTTCCGGCGGCAGGTGCCTCGTCCAAAAAGCCTGGTCTTCGAGATAGTCGCCGGAGGCTTCGTACTTCGATTCGTTCTCGATCAGATCCGCGAGCGATCCGAAGATCGGCGGAGGTATGGGAGCGCCGGAGAAAACTGCCGAGTACACCGATGCAAGCCGAGATCCGACGAGCGCAATCCCGGTCCCGTCGAGCACGATGTGGTGACAGCACGCGATCAGGAAGTGCTCATCGTCCTGTGTCTGGAACAGCGCAAATCTGAACAGTGGCTCGGTGAAAGACATTGGCGTGCGCTGGATCGCGGCTGCCTTGTCACGGGCTTCTGCCACCGGGTCACACGCACCACGCAGGTCGTGGAACGCCAGCTCCACATCTGGGTAGTCGACCGCCTTTTGGTAGACCTGCCCGTCCACCTCGAAGAATGTGGCCCTGAGCGGCTCGGCCTCTCGCACTACCCGGCGGATCGCCCACTCAAGAGCATCGCGATCGAGCGGGCCCGCGATTTTTACGAATAGACCGAGTAACCATTCCGTGCCGGATTCCGCCACGTCGTGCGCAAGCCAAATATCGAGCTGTGCACGTGTTACCGGCAGCGACTGTTCATCAAGCTGCATCGGACTCTCCCACTGCAAGTTTTCGGGGCCCCCGCGCCGCCTGCGATCTGTCAGAGTCCCGCCAACCTGTCGCGCAGACTCTTGGGGCGTATGTCGGGCCAGTGCTGTTCGATGTAGTCCAAACAAGAAGCTCGATCCGCCTCGCCGTAAACGACCTTCCAGCCGGCAGGGACGTCAGCGAATGTTGGCCATAGACTGTGTTGCTCCTCGTCGTTGACCAAGACGCGAAAGCTGCCATTGTCGTCATCGAACGGATTGATGCTCACTTGGTCCTCCCCATCGTCGAGCAGACCAGTGAAAATCGATCGACAACCCGGCGCAGGCGCCTAGCCCCCGCCGGTTGTTTCACGATGCCTGTTTCCTGTGGCCCACTCCAGCTATGACGTTCTCGTTGCAGGGCGCCAGCATATCCACTTATCTTGACGAGGGTGCAGAAATTAGGAATCAAAGAATTTCCCGTTGCTGTGCCTCTTGAATTCAACTACAAACCTGTTACAGGTTCCAAGATTCGGCAAATAATTCCCAGGCTCTGCCCAGACTCGCCGCCAGCTGGCCCGATGCGCGGTGGCCTGCGGTTTGAGCGCCCCCACCCCAGAAGCCGCCGCATTCAGCTACCCAGGAACCGGGATTACGGCGAAAAATCGACGCTCAACGGTCCACGAACTCCGTGCGACGGCCGTTCCGCCGCGCTTACCGGAGCGCGCAAACGTCGATCGGAAACTCCACCCTCCCGCCGGCCGCCCGGGAGAAGGCCGGGCGTGCAGGTGACGCGACACCTGCACGCGGGCGTGAACATGCCGACCCTGGATGCTCTCGCGGTCACCGCTGCGGTTGAGTGCCCAGCGATTACACAGCTTCAAACGGTGCCCGACCACAGCCGGGTTCGAGGCCGGCCACACAGCTTCCATACAGGGACGACACACTCTTCCCACGGTGCTTGACAAGCGGGCAGGCGAGGCTTACATGGCTAACTCTCGCGCGTCATCGGGCGGGCACCACGACACGCCCGGCGACGCAGACTCGCCCGGAGTTCTCCCCTGTGGATACGGCTACGACACCCCTGTAGTTCAATTCAGCGAAGCGAACGATCAGGGCGCGCGACCCCGCAGACACGTCGCAGCACGGTAGAGGGCGCCGCCACCGCGGCGCCCCCGCCAGACAGCAAATTCTGTCGGTGGCGTAAGGGCCATTCGCCGCCGACTAATAGCAATCGGCGGCGAAACAGATTGAGTTAGCCAGGGCGACCTCAAATGATCTTGAATTCGCAAAATCAAGATCGTTTGCATTAAATTTGCGATCGCAAACATTCGACCGCTTGGCTCGGGTGTGGTGAAGCTCTTAATACGCCCATTGTTGGCGAGTTTGGCAAACAACAGACGGCGAATATATGTTGGCAATTGATCAGACGTTCCTATGAACTCTCCGACGAACGCCGGAAACACCTCAGCTGACAGTTGCCAAAACGAACGGCAAGACCCCGGGCGCTCCGGCGTCGCGCAAGAGTCGTGCGGCCATGGTCAGCGTCCAGCCGGTGTCGGTCATATCGTCGATCAGAAGCACCGGACCATCCCAGTCTCCGCCTCTTTCCCCGTCGGCAACCCCCCATTGCGGCGGCTCCCAGGCACCGTCCAACGCCGCCACCCGATACGCCGAATTCGCTGCGGTGACAGGCCGG
Source organism: Mycobacterium sp. DBP42 (assembly GCF_005924235.1). NCBI lineage: Bacteria > Bacillati > Actinomycetota > Actinomycetes > Mycobacteriales > Mycobacteriaceae > Mycobacterium > Mycobacterium sp. DBP42. The sequence continues at coordinate 495,893 of NZ_VCMY01000001.1, read as the reverse complement.
TGCGTCGCGGCATATTGCAGGGTGCCCAGATTCGTCAGTCGTCCGATCTGCGCCAGCCGCTGCACGGTCGAGGAGATCAACATCGGGTGCGTCTGGGAGTCCAACCCGATCACCGCGCCGGGCCTCTGATCCCAATCCCACGCCTTGAGCACCTCGACAGCCGCGGCCACCATGTCGTCGGGCACGTCGCCGTCGGGTTCGGCCAGCAGCCGCCGGAGCCGTGCCCCCCAGCCCAGATCGGTGAGTCTGCCGATCGCTCGCCCCGGCGCCGCACCTTCGGTGATCCGACCTGACAGCGGCACGCCCAGTGCAGCGAGCCCGGACGGCCACTGCTTGCGCGGGGCGACAAGGATGCCGGGCCTGGACAAGCGCTGCGCCGTGTCGGTCACGATCTCCTGCGCCACCGCGCCCTCGTAACGCCGACCGGCGCAGTTGTCGCACCGCCCGCACTGGGCCCCCGGTAGCAGGTCCGGGTCATCGAGTTGCCCCCGCAGGAACACCATGCGGCAGCCCTCGGTGGCCTGGTAGTCCAGCATTGCCTGCTGCTCCCGGCGCCGGGCCTCGTCCAATGCTCGGTAACGGGCCTCGTCGTAGCTCCAGGGCACACCGGTGCCGATCCAGCCGCCTTTTACCCGGCGGACCGCACCGTCCACGTCGAGCACCTTCAAGACCATCTCCAGGCGGGACCGGTTGAGGTCCACCAGCGGTTCCAGTGCCTGCGTGGACTGCGCCCGGCCCGTCTCCAGTGCCCCGATGACGTTGCGCACCATGGATTCCGACGGGAATGCCACCGAGGCGAAGTACCGCCAGACGTCCTGATCCTCGGTGCCGGGCAGCAGGATCACCTCGGCGCTGTCGGTCGCGCGGCCGGCACGCCCGACCTGCTGGTAGTAGGCGATCGGGGACGACGGCGCCCCGAGATGCACGACGAACCCGAGATCGGGTTTGTCGAAGCCCATGCCGAGTGCGGACGTCGCCACCAGGGCCTTGACCTGGTTGTCGAGCAGATCGGCCTCCAATTGCTCCCGCTCGCTGGTGTCGGTGGACCCGGTGTAGGCCGCCACCTTGTGACCCCGCTCAGCCAAGAGCGCCGCCACGTCGTGCGCCTGGGCCACCGTCAGCGTGTAGATGATTCCGGAGCCGGGCAGGGAATCCAGGTGCGCCGCGATCCAGGCAGCGCGTTGCGCGGGGGTGCCCACCTGCACGACCGACAGTCGCAGCGACTCGCGGTCCAGGCCACCGCGCAGCACCAGGGTGTCCGAGCCGCCGACCCCCAGTTGGGCCGCCACGTCACCCACCACCCGGTCATTGGCCGTCGCGGTGGTGGCGAGAACCGGTATATCCGAACCCAATTCGGCAACCAGAGTGCGAATACGACGGTAGTCCGGCCGGAAGTCATGGCCCCAGTCCGAAACACAGTGCGCCTCGTCGACCACCACCAGACCCGCATCGGCGGCCAGCGCCGGCAGGACGTTGTCGCGGAAGTCGGGATTGTTGAGCCGCTCAGGGCTGACGAGCAGCACGTCGAGCTGTCCGTCCGCGACCTGCTGGTGAATGGCATCCCATTCGGTGACGTTGCCGGAGTTGATCGTGGCGGCCCGCACGCCGGCCCGCTCGGCCGCTGCCACCTGGTTGCGCATCAGCGCCAGCAGCGGCGAGACGATGACCGTCGGTCCGCGACCGGACGCACGCAACAGCTTGGCCGCGATGAAGTACACCGCGGACTTGCCCCAGCCGGTGCGTTGCACCACCAGCGCCCGGCGACGCTGGACCACGAGGGCCTCAATGGCAGCCCACTGGTCATCGCGCAGTACGGCGGCGGGGCCGGCGAGTTGTTCGAGGATCGACTGGGCCTGCTCGCGGGTTGCCATGGCCCTAATCATGCCGGGCAGGGCTGACACCACTCACCACGCCAACAGGCCCACGACCAAAGCCGCGACGCCACCGCCAAGACACCGACGAAGCGCGGGGCCAAAACTGTCGAGCGCCGGCCGCCCAGCCCGGCCATCGCCGTTGATCCAGACCCCGAACCGCGAGGCGTCCAGGTCGCGCCCGAGAGATCCGAACCCGAAGCGCCAACGACGGCTGATGTCGAATCGATCGCCGCGATCCCGACGTCTGTTCTCGTACGTGACCCGCGGCCGGAAACTCCCGCGCCGCCGAAGGTGGAAAGGGTCGAATCGACGGTCACCGGGGCGGTCGCCACGGTCATCAGCACCGTGCTGAGTCCGTTTTCGGTCGACTCGGTCCCTGAGGCACCGGCCGAGCCCCCAGCGGCGTGGGCCATGCTGGCATTCGCACGCCGCGAATTCGAGCACGCCCTCCGGCAGCCGCAGGGCCTCCTGACACAGGCGAGCACCCTTACCAACACCATCACCGCGGAAGGGCCGGTGGCGCTCGCACCCGGCATCGTCGTCCCACCGGAACTCGCCGACCATGTCGTCGCCACCCCGGCCCCGTCGATCATCGACCAGGTCACCCTGTTCGGGATGGAGGCGCTCAAGCAGGTCTCCCAGATCGTCGGTGTCAACATCACGATGAAGCTGGGCGAGCTGATCACCACCCCCGAGCCGCCCTGGTTCACCACCATCGGACTCGACGTCACCAAAGAGACCTACGAGGGTGGCGACGTCTGGGTGATCACCCCACCCAACCCGACCGGCGAGCGGGTCGTCGCGGTGCACGGCAGCGGATTCGTCTACGACCCCAACATCATTCACTGGATGGACTACGCCCAGATGGCGCGTCAGACCGGTGCGACGATCGTCGTCCCCCGGTACCCACTGATCCCCGCCGGCGGCACCGCAGAGAACTCGGTCCCGGCGATGGCCGACTTCATCGCCGCACAGGTCGACGAATATGGAGCCGAGAACGTCAGCGTCTACGCAGATTCGGCCGGCGGCACGCTGTCGATGCTTGCCGTGCAGAAGATCGTCCGCGATTGCAATGGTGATTCGGCGTGCCTGGCAACCAGGGTCCCGTCGCGCATGGTGCTGCTCTCCCCGGGCCTTCAAGGCGAAGCCGCCTACACCGACCCGAACGTGACTTTGGTGAACGACCCGGTCGTCTGGCTCACCGAAGAGGACAAGGAGTACTTCGGCTCCTGGGCCGCCGGACCCGAGGAGTTGTGGAACCCGATGATCGGACCGACCGAGGGAATGCCCCGACCACGATCTACGTGGGTTCACGAGAGCAAGCCGCGCCAGGCGCGTTGCTCTACGCCGAAAGACTGGTCGACGCCGATCCAGATGCCGACATCACCGTGGTGATCGGGATGGGCCAGATCCACGACTGGGCACAAGGCGGCCCGATCCCGATCAACTCACAATCGGCCAACTACCGCGACGACGTCTATCGACAACTCGGCATCGTCGCTGAGGACGACGGCGCGGCAGTCAGCGTTCAGGCCTTCGCCTTCTCGGCTTCCTGCTCACGCTTGATCTCCAGCGCGATATCGATCAGCTGGTCTTCCTGACCACCGATCAGCTTGCGCTGCCCGGCGCGGTGCAGCAGCTGGTGTGCGGGCACCCCATACCGCTCGGACTGACGGATGGCGTGCTTGAGGAAGCTGGAGTACACGCCCGAGTAGCCCATGATCAGCGCGTTGCGGTCGAGCAGGCACTCGGCCGGCATGGCCGGCGCAACCACCTCTTCAGCGGCATCGGCGATGTCGAAGAAGTCGATACCGGTCTTGACGCCGATCTTGTCGAACACCCCGATCAGCGCCTCGACGGGAGCGTTGCCGGCACCCGCCCCGAACCGGCGGCAGGACCCGTCGATCTGCTTGGCACCGGCGCGCACGGCCTCGATGCTGTTGGCCACGCCCAGGCCGAGGTTCTCGTGCCCGTGGAAACCAACCTGCGCGTCGTCACCCAGTTCGGCGACCAGCGCCGAAACCCGGTCGGCGACGCCGTCGAGCACCAACGCACCCGCGGAATCCACCACGTACACACACTGGCAACCGGCGTCGGCCATGATGCGGGCCTGCTTGGCCAACTTCTCCGGGCTGATGGTGTGGCTCATCATCAGGAACCCGACGGTCTCCAGGCCCAACTCGCGGGCGAGCCCGAAGTGCTGGATCGAGACGTCGGCCTCGGTGCAGTGCGTGGCGATGCGGCAGATCGAGCCGCCGTTGTTCTGGGCTTCCTTGATGTCTTCCTTGGTGCCCACGCCGGGCAGCATGAGGAAGGCGATCTTGGCTTCCTTGGCCGTCTCGGCGGCCAGCTTGATCAGCTCCTGCTCCGGGGTCTTGGAGAACCCGTAGTTGAAGCTCGACCCGCCCAGGCCGTCACCGTGGGTCACCTCGATGACCGGGACACCGGCGGTGTCCAGGGCGGCGACGATCGCGCCGACCTCATCCTTGGTGAACTGGTGGCGCTTGTGATGGGACCCGTCGCGCAGCGAGGTGTCGGTCATCCGGACGTCCCACACCGGGTTGAAGAAAATGTCACTCATGCTTGCGCACCTCCCGAGACCGTGACGACGCGATCCTTGGCAATTTCTTCGCCGACCTTGGTCGCCGCGGCGGTCATGATGTCCAGGTTTCCAGCGTAGGGCGGCAGGTAGTCACCCGCACCCTCCACTTCCACGAACACGGTGACCAGGTGCTGACCACCGTTGACCACCGACGGCTCGTCGAACTGCGGCTCGTTGAGCAGCCGGTAGCCGGGCACATAGGTCTGCACCTCGGCCACCACGTCCTTGATCGACTGCGTGATCGCGGCGTGATCGGCGTCCTCAGGGATCGCGCAGAAGATGGTGTCGCGCATGATCATCGGCGGCTCGGCCGGGTTCAGGATGATGATCGCCTTGCCGTTGCGGGCCCCACCGATGTTCTGCACACCGGCGCTGGTGGTCTTGGTGAACTCATCGATGTTGGCGCGGGTACCCGGGCCGGCCGAGGCCGACGACACCGACGCCACGATCTCTGCGTAGGGCACGTCCACCACACGGCTCACGGCGTACACCATCGGGATGGTGGCCTGGCCACCGCAGGTGACCATGTTGACGTTCGGCGCATCGAGGTGCGCGCGCAGGTTGGCCGGCGGGATGACGCCGGGGCCGACCGCGGCCGGGGTCAGATCGATCGCGCGGATGCCCGCCTCGGCATAGCGCGGGGCGGCATCGCGGTGCACATAGGCACTGGTGGCCTCGAACACCAGATCGGGCTTCTCGTCCTGGGCCAGCAGCCAGTCCACGCCCTCGTGGGAGGTTTCCAGGCCCAGTTTGCGAGCCCGTGCCAGACCTTCGGATTCCGGATCGATGCCGATCATCCAACGCGGTTCGAGCCACTCCGACCGCAACAACTTGTACAGCAGGTCGGTGCTGATGTTGCCCGACCCGACGATGGCGACAGACGCCTTCTCAGCCATATCGGCTCCCTTATTCGAAACTCAGTCTTACTGAACCTAACCCGGCGAAGTCAGCGACGAAATCGCTGCCCGGAGGTGCATCTATCGCACGTGTGCACGAACCCGGCAACACGATGTCGCCGGCCTTCAAACGCACCCCGAAGCTCTCCACCTTGCGGGCCAACCAGGCCACCGCGGTGACCGGATTTCCCAGCACCGCATCGCTGCGTCCCTCGGCCACGACCTCGCCGTGATTGGTCAGGACTGCATCGATGTTGCAGATATCGATGTCCTTGGGCGATACCCGCGCCTGTCCGAGCACCCATCCGGCGCTGCTGGCGTTGTCCGCGATGGTGTCGCACAACTTGATCTGCCAGTTGGTGATGCGAGTGTCGATCAACTCGATCGCCGGGGCGAACGCAGCCGTCGCGGCGAGCACGTCCTCCTCGGTGCACCCGGCCCCGGGCAGATCGTCGGCCAGGATGAACCCGACCTCGACCTCGACGCGCGGGTACAGGAACTTCGACGAGGGCACCGGGACGTTCTCGAACACCTCCATCTCGTCGAGGAGATGACCGTAGTCCGGCTCGTCGACACCCATCATGTCCTGCATGGCCTTGCTGGACAGCCCGACCTTGTGGCCGATGACGCGGGCGCCCTCGGCGACCCGCTGCCGGATGTTGATCAGCTGGATCTCGTAGGCATCCACCACGTCGATATCGCTGTACCGATCCGTCAGCGGCGTCATCGGAACCCGGCTCCGCTCGGCCTGAGCGAGATCGGCCGCGAGCTCGTCGCGAACCTCGACACTAAGCATTTTGGTGAATTCCCCTCGCTTCTTTGACCGGCGCAGTTGTCCACAGGCCCGGCAATTCTATAACGTGTTCTACATGACTGGACAGGAGTACGACGTTGTCGTGGTCGGCAGCGGCGCTGCCGGCATGGTCGCCGCCCTCACCGCCGCCCACCAGGGCCTCTCGACAGTAGTCGTAGAGAAGGCGCCGCACTATGGAGGTTCCACTGCGCGGTCAGGTGGTGGGGTGTGGATCCCGAACAACGAGATTCTCAAGCGTGACGGGGTGAAAGACACCCCCGAGGCCGCCCGCACCTACCTGCACAAGATCATCGGCGACGTGGTGCCCGCGGAGAAGATCGACACCTACCTCGACCGCTCACCCGAGATGTTGTCGTTCGTCCTGAAGAACTCACCGCTGAAGCTGTGCTGGGTGCCGGGGTACTCCGACTACTACCCCGAGACGCCCGGCGGCAAGCCCACCGGCCGCTCGGTGGAACCCAAGCCGTTCAACGCCAAGAAGCTCGGGGTTGACGAGAAGGGCCTGGAACCGCCGTACGGCAAGGTGCCGATGAACATGGTGGTGATGCAGCAGGACTACGTCCGGCTCAACCAGCTCAAGCGTCACCCCCGCGGCGTGCTGCGCAGCATCAAGGTCGGCGTCCGCTCCGTCTGGGCCAACGCCACCGGCAAGAACCTGGTCGGCATGGGCCGCGCACTCATCGCCCCGCTGCGCATCGGCCTGCAAAAAGCCGGCGTTCCGGTCCTGCTGAACACCGCGCTCACCGATCTCTACGTCGAGGACGGCGTCGTCCGCGGCATCTACGTGGTTGATGCCCGTGACTCCGAAAACGCCGAGCCACAACTGATTCGGGCCCGCCGGGGCGTGATCCTCGGCTCGGGCGGCTTCGAACACAACGAGCAGATGCGGGTGAAGTACCAGCGCGCACCCATCACCACCGAATGGACCGTGGGCGCGGTGGCCAACACCGGCGACGGCATTCTCGCCGCCGAAAAGCAGGGCGCCGCACTCGAATTCATGGAGGACTCCTGGTGGGGCCCGACGGTCCCGCTGGTCGACTCGCCGTGGTTCGCCCTGTCCGAGCGCAACTCCCCCGGCTCGATCATCGTCAACATGGCAGGCAAGCGGTTCATGAACGAATCGATGCCCTATGTCGAGGCGTGCCACCATATGTACGGCGGCGAGTACGGCCAGGGCGCCGGTCCCGGCGAGAACATCCCGGCCTGGCTGATCTTCGACCAGCAGTACCGCGACCGCTTCATCTTCGCCGGTCTGCAGCCGGGCCAGCGCATTCCGAAGAAGTGGCTGGAATCGGGCGTCATCGTCAAAGCCGACACCCTCGAGGAGCTGGCCACCAAGACCGGTCTGCCCGCCGACGCCTTCGCCGCGACCATCGACCGGTTCAACGGCTTTGCCCGCTCCGGGGTGGACGAGGACTTCCACCGCGGCGAGAGCGCTTACGACCGCTACTACGGCGATCCCACCAACAAGCCCAACCCGAACCTCGGCGAGATCAAGCACGGCCCGTACTACGCGGCCAAGATGGTGCCGGGCGACCTGGGCACCAAGGGCGGTGTCCGCACCGACGTGAACGGCCGGGTCCTGCGGGACGACGACTCCGTGATCGACGGCCTCTACGCCGCAGGTAACGTCAGCTCACCGGTGATGGGTCACACCTATCCCGGCCCGGGCGGCACCATCGGTCCCGCCATGACGTTTGGATACCTCGCAGCACTCGACATTGCAGGGAAGAAGTAGATGCCAATCGATCTCGACAAAGCGCTGGGCGCCGAGCTGGAACCCATCGAGTTCTCCTGGACCAGCAGCGACATCCAGCTGTACCACCTGGGCCTCGGCGCGGGCTCCGATCCGATGGATCAGCGTGAGCTGCGCTACCTGGTCGACGACACCCCGCAGGTGCTGCCGACGTTTGGCAATGTCGCGGCCAGCTTCCACATGACCGAGGCACCCAAGGTGCAGTTCCCCGGAATCGACATCGAGCTGTCCAAGGTGCTGCACGCCAGCGAGGCCGTCAGCGTGCCCGGCCCGATCCCGACCAGCGGCACCGCCAAGTCGGTACAGCGCTTCACCGAGATCTGGGACAAGGGCAAGGCCGCTGTCATCGTCAGTGAATCCACGGTGACCGACGAGTCCGGCAAGGTGCTGTGGACCACCAAGCGGTCGATCTTCGCCCGCGGTGAGGGTGGCTTCGGCGGCGAGCGTGGCCCGGCGACCTCGGCCGAATTGCCCGACCGGGCACCGGACATCGAGATCTCGTTGCCGACGCTGCCGCAGCAGGCGTTGCTGTACCGCCTGTGCGGTGACCGCAACCCCCTGCACTCCGACCCGGCCTTCGCCGCGGCGGCGGGCTTCGAGCGGCCGATCCTGCACGGCTTGTGCACGTACGGCATCGGCTGCAAGGCCATCGTCGACAACCTCCTCGACGGCGACGTCTCCCAGGTGGCGTCCTACGGTGCCCGGTTCGCCGGCGTCGTGATCCCCGGCGAGACCCTGCAGGCCAACATCTGGAAGCAAGATGGCAAGTTCATCGGCGTGCTGACCGCACCGTCGCGGGACAACGCCGTGGTGCTGTCCGGTGTGGAGCTCGTCCCGGCCTGACTGTCGTCACGTTTCGCCGGTCTACACCCGGCCCTTTTCCGCTTTGTCACGCTGGAGTGGCTGTCGAACCCGACCGCCACTCCAGCGTTGCATTGGGGGGCTAATGCCGTTGGCGGCCGGGCCTTTTGTCACGCTGGAGTGGCGGTGGGCCCCGGCCGCCACTCTGGTGTGACAAAGCGATTGCCCGACGTAGCGCAAGTGCGCGCTAGCACAGATCCGCCGCGCCGTCACCTGTCACAGCAGCGTGGCTGTGGACAACGAGTGTCACTCCAGCACCTGTGGATAACCGATGTGACGAAAACAGCGTTGCGCTGCAAACTTTTTCGTCATGGGGGAACCATTCGTCGGCAGTGAGGCCGTCGCCAAAGGAGAGCTACGCAAGAGCGCACTACGCACGCGCTACACCAGGGTATTCCGCGACGTCTACGTCAGCCCGGGCACAGAGCTGACGCCGTTGGTACGGGCACGGGCCGGCTGGTTGTGGTCTCGTCGACGCGGAATCGTCGCCGGGAACTCGGCAGCCGCAGTCCACGGCGCGAAATGGGTCGACCTGGACGCTCCGTTCGAGATGATCCATTCCAACCGCAATCCCCTTGCAGGACTTCGAGTTCGAACCGAAGCGATCGAGGAGGACGAGATAGTCGAGTTCGAGGGTGTCCGGGTAACGTCATTGGCACGCACCGCACTCGACATCGGCTGCTGGTATCTGCGGGACGACGCGGTGGCAGCACTCGACGCGCTCGCCCATGCCACCGACCTCAAACCCGCCGACGTCGACCGGTTGGTACAGCGATACGCCGGGCGGCGGGGTATTCAAGACGCCCGCAATGCCCTGGATTTGATGGATGGTGGCGCCCAGTCCCCCAAGGAAACCTGGCTACGGCTGATCCTCATCGACGGCGGCCTACCTCGACCCCAGACTCAGATACCGGTATTCGACGGCCCGGGCGACCCATTTGCGTATCTCGACATGGGTTGGGAGGACATCAAAGTCGCGGCCGAGTATGACGGTGAGGAACACCGGGCCAGCAGTTGGCGATATGGCTGGGACCTACGGCGAGCTGAGCGAATACAGCGGCAAGGCTGGATCAACGTCCGAGTCTCGGCGGGCGAACGTGCGGACAATGTTCTACGTCGCGTCGTCGCGGCACGGGCACAACGACTGTCACGCTAGCGCGACTGTCGAACTCGACTGCCACTCTGGTGTGACTCAGCGGGCGTCTCGGGAGAGCCGAACTCTTCCATTGCCACGCTGGGGTGACTGTCGGAGTCGAGAGCCACCCCAGCGTGACAAATGGGGACGCGACGCGACGCGACAGGTGCTGCGCAAACGGGGACGCGACGCGAACGCAGAGCTACATCCGCTTCCAGAGATCGTCCCCGCCGGAATGACGCGGGGTCTCGGGAGCGACCGGAATGGGACCGGGAGCCGGCTGGCTCGGACTGGGCCCGGCGGCAGCCGGTGGCGCCGACGCGGCAGGCGGGGCCGAATGTGTGGCCGGGGGCGCCGAATGCGGAGCCGACGACGCCGCCCCACCGGAGCGGTCGCTCATCTGACTCTCGCGGGCGTCCAGGCCTGCTTCGCGCCGATCCTGTGCGGCGTCGCGATCGTTTTGTGCTGTCTCCCGATCGTCCTGCTGCTTGTCCCGCTCGTCGAGCTTGGCCTCGCGCTCTTCCTGCTGCTGTTGCGGGTTCGGCCCGCCGGGACCGCCCGGACCGCCGGGCTGGCCGGCACCAGGCGCTCCGCCGTTCTCCCCACCGCCCTTGGCGCCCTCCATGGCCTTCATCAACGGCTCCATGAGCGAGCCGAACTGACCGCCCATCTGGCCCGCCATCTGTGCTGGCGCACTGGCCATCTGGCCCATCTGCCCCAGCTGGCCCATCATCTGGCCCATCTGGCCAACGCCCTGCCCACCGGATTCGTCGGCCTTCTCGTAGGCGCCCTGAGCGTCAGAAAGCTTGGCGTTGAACATGTTTTCCTTGGCCGACAAGGCCGTCACGTTCGTGGTCAATGATGCCGCCAGGGCCGGCACGATGCCGGCGATGGTCATGCTCATGGCGTCCTCACCGGCCTGGATCGACGGCATCTCCGGCAGTTCCGGCGCCGCGGCGTTCCAGGTGAGTGGAACCTTCATCCCGAGTTCAGACACCGTTGTTACCTCCTGCTCGTCGAGATGGATCACCAATCGTCATAGTCATCATCACCGTCGCCCGTGTCGTGGTCCAGCGGGGCCGGGACGGCCAGCCCGGTGGTAGTCCCGCCGCCACCTCCGGCACGCTGGCCGCCGCCCATCATGCCCATACCGCCACCCATGCCGCCGCCCGCCGCGTTGGCGGCAGCCACCGGAGCGACGCCGCCGACCACAGCGGCACTCGCGCCTGGGTCGACGGAGACCGGTGCGGTCCCGCCACCGCCGACAAGCTTCGACAACAGCGGGGTCTGGGGGCTACCGCCACCCGAACCACCGGGCAAACCCGCCGCCTTGACCATGCCGGCACCGCTGCTCGGCCCGGATCCGCCGGCCAGTGGGTGGTTCGAGAATGCCGAGAACGGACTGGGCCCGCCGCCGGTGCCCTTGCCGCCCGAGCCCAGCATCTGGGTCAGCTGCTGCAGGGGCTGGGTCAACTGCTGCAGGGGTTGGGAGAGCTGCTGGGGAATCTGGCTGGCCATCTGCGGAATCTGGCCCAGCATCTGGGGCAGCTGACTGATCAGCTGCATCATCGAGTCGGCGCCCTTCTGGGCCGCCTGCTGCGCCTGCGCCGTCGGCGGGGTGCCGACCTGAGGGAGGTTGGCCACCGTGCTGAGACTGTCCGCCATTTCGACGGAGGCGGCCGACACCGTCGCGGTGTTCTGCGCCAAACCCGCCTTGATCCGGCTCTCGATGAGTGCCTGCATATTGCCGAACGGCATCTTCTGCAGCGCTTCGACCTCGGCCTGCACTTCCTGCGCGGCCACGTTCAGTGCGGTCTTGGTCTGCGCCACCGACGCCGCCATCTTCATCAGGGCGGTGCCGATGGCCGTCGCCTGCAAGCCGTTGGCCTCGTGGCCGGCGATCATCGTGGTCGCCTCACCCGATGCCGCCACCGAGCCGGTGCCCGTCCAGCCCTCCCCCAACTTGGACAGTTGGCTTGTCTGTTCAGGAACGACGGAGCCGCTGATCTTGGTCCCGGTCTTCGTATAGGACGCGGCAGCCGAGGTCAGCTGGTCCTCGTCGATGTTCGGCCAAGCCGGTCCCTGCAACGTCTGCGACCCGTACGGGCTGCTGTCGCGCGGCACTCCCATGCCACGGCCCCCTTCTACGCGTGATGCACATCCGGAGCAAACATTACCGTGCCGATAGGGGGTGTCGATGCACCTTTATCCGAGGATCAATCCGGAGGTAGGAACGCCGGTTCCCGCGGTGACCAGCACATGCTCGACGCCCTCGACCTGGTTGACCGAGGTCCCCCGCAACTGGCGCACCCCCTCGGCGATGCCGTTCATGCCGTGGATGTAGGCCTCACCCAGCTGACCGCCGTGGGTGTTGATCGGCAGCCGGCCACCGAGCTCGATGGCACCGCCGGCGATGAAATCCTTGGCTTCGCCCTTGCCGCAGAAGCCCAGCTCCTCGAGCTGGAGCAGCGTGTACGGCGTGAAGTGGTCGTAGAGGATCGCGGTCTGGATGTCGTCGGGTGACAGGCCGCTCTGCTCCCAGAGCTGACGGCCGACCAGGCCCATCTCGGGCAGCCCGAGCTCGTCACGGTAGTACGAGTACATGGTGAACTGGTCGGTGCCTGCGCCTTGGGCGGCGGCCTCGATGGTCGCCGGCCGGTGCTTGAGATCCTTGGCCCGCTCCGGCGTGGTGACGACGATGGCCACGCCGCCGTCGCTCTCCTGGCAGCAATCCAGCAGTCGCAGCGGTTCGGCGATCCACCGGGAGTTCTGATGATCCTCGATGGTGATCGGCTTGCCGTAGAAGAACGCCTTCGGGTTGTTCGCGGCGTGCTTGCGGTCGGCCACCGACACGGCACCGAAATCCGCACTGGTGGCGCCATATTCGTGCATGTAGCGCTGGGCGATCATGGCCACCGAAGCGGCCGGGGTGCTCAGGCCGTGTGGGTAGGACCAGCTGTACTCCACGCCGCGCGAGTCGGCGTTGACGGTCAGCCCGGTCATCACCTGGCCGAACCGGAACTCCGAGCGCTCATTGAATGCCCGGTACGCCACAACGACTTCCGCGACACCGGTGGCGACGGCGAGGGCGGCCTGCTGAACGGTTGCGGCCGCGGCACCGCCGCCGTAGCCGATCTGACTGAAGAACTTCAGGTCCCCGATGCCGGTGGAGCGGGCCACGGCGGTCTCCAGGTTGGAGTCCATCGTGAACGTCACCAAGCCTTCGACGTCGGACGGCTTCAGCCCGGCGTCGTCGAGTGCGTCGAGCACGGCCTCGGCGGCCAGGCGCAACTCACTGCGGCCGGAGTTCTTGGAGAAGTCGGTGGCGCCGATACCGGCGATGGCTGCCTTGCCGGAGAGCATCAGTTGTCCCCCAAAGTGAGTGTGGACGTGGCGATGACGTGGTTGCCAAGACTGTTGCTGCCCACCACTTTCAGTGTCACCAGATCGCCCTCGATCGCGGTGACCTCGCCGGTGAAGGTGATGGTGTCGTAGGCGTACCAGGGCACGCCGAGGCGCAGCTTGATCGACTTGACGACCGCGGCCGGACCTGCCCAGTCCGTCACGTACCGACCGACCAACCCGGTGTCGGTCAGGATGTTGACGAAGATGTCCTTGGAACCTTTGGCCTGCGCCTTGTCCCGGTCGTGGTGCACATCCTGGTAGTCCCGCGTCGCGATGGCGGTGGACACGATGAACGTCGGGTCGCCGTAGATCTTGAGTTCGGGGAGTGCGGTGCCGACTCGAACGTCGGAGACAGTCAGGCTCATGCTTGTGGCTCCCATGCGTACAACGTCCAGGCCGGGCTGATCTCACTGTCCGGGAAGTCGATATAGGTTGCGGTGACCGGCATTCCGATCTTCACCTGATCGGCGGCGATCCCGCGCAGCTCGCCCAGCATCCGGACGCCCTCCTCGAGTTCGACGAGAGCGATCACGAAGGGCAGGCTGCGGCCCGGCACCTTGGGGGCGTGATGCACGACGTAGCTGAATACCGTGCCCTTGCCCGAGGCCACCACATAGTCGACGGGGGCCTCTTTGTCCTGCCACACCGCGGGCACCGGCGGGTGCTGCAGCGAGCCGTCGGGCCGCTTCTGGATACGTAGTTCGTGTGCGTTGACGCCGTCCCAGAAAAATTTGGTATCCCGCGACGAGGATGGCCGCATCAGCTTGTCCGGGTCGAGATCCTCTGGGATCTCATAGGTTTCGGCGGCATCCGAGGCCTCCTGCTTACCAGCAGGCAGGAACTTCATGATCCGCCAGTCCATGTCGGCAACTTCCTCGTCACCGACATGCCAGCGGATCTTCTGATTGATGAAGTAGCCCTCACCCAGTGCGGTCTGCTTGGGGCCGACGATGCCGACGATCTCGGCGCTCATCACCACCTGCTCGCCGGGTTCCAGGTAGCGGTGATAGGTCTGGTCGCAGTTGGTCGCGACGACACCGACATACCCGGCATCGTCGAACATCTTCATCGCCCTGCCCAGCGGATCATCGTCAGACCGGGTGCGCCCCAGGCCCATCATGGTCCAGACCTGAATCATCGCCGGGGGTGCCACGATGCCGGGATGTCCGGCAGCCTTGGCGGCTTCCGCGTCGACGTAGATCGGGTTGGTGTCTCCGATCGCGTCGACCCAGTGGTGAATCATGGGCTGATTCACCGGATCCCGAGCCACCGTCGGTTTACTCGTCCCGGACGCGATGATCTGGTCGATACCGGCCTGCAGATTCACGCTCACCTCAATCCCTCGCTGTTACCGCGGAACCCTCGGCACCCGCAGGCCCGACGCCGCGATCATCTCGCGCATGACCTCGTTGACACCGCCACCGAAGGTGATGACCAGGTTGCGCTTGGCCACCTTGTCCAGCCAGACCAGCAGTTCGGCGGTCTCGGGGTCGGCGGGGTTGCCGTACTTGCCGACGATCTCCTCGGCCAACCGGCTGACTTCCTGGATGCGCTCGGTGGAGAACACCTTGGTGGCAGCCGCGTCGGCCACGGCGATGGTCTCACCGGATGCCGCGACCTGCCAGTTGAGCAACTCGTTGATCCGCCAGATCGACTTGATCTGCCCCAGAAGGCGTTTCACGTCGTCCTGCTCGATCGGCGTGACGCCGTCGGAGCCCGGCTTGGATGCCCAGGCATGCACCTGGTCATAGATACCCGCGACGCGACCAGCCGGGCCCAGGCCGACCCGCTCGTGGTTGAGCTGGGTGGTGATGAGCTTCCAGCCGCCATTCTCCTCGCCGACGAGCATGTCGGCGGGCACGTGCACGTCGTTGTAGTACGACGCGTTGGTGTGGTGGGCCCCGTCGGACAGGATGATCGGCGTCCACGAGTAGCCGGGATCCTTGGTGTCGACGATCAGGATCGAGATGCCCTTGTGCTTGGCCGCGGTCGGATCGGTGCGGCAGGCCAGCCAGATGTAGTCGGCGTCGTGGGCGCCGGTGGTCCACATCTTCTGGCCGTTCACGATGTACTCGTCACCGTGCCGGACAGCAGTGGTGCGCAGCGACGCCAGGTCGGTGCCGGCATCAGGCTCGGAGTAGCCGATGGCGAAATGCACGTCACCGGAGAGGATTCCGGGCAGGAACTTCTTCTTCTGCGCCTCGGTGCCCAGCGCCTGCAGGGTCGGGCCCACGGTCTGCAACGTGACCATCGGCAGCGGGATGTCGGCGCGGTTGGCCTCGTTGATGAAGATCTGCTGCTCGACGGGGCCGAAGCCCAGGCCGCCGTACTCCTTGGGCCAGCCGACACCGAGCTTGCCGTCGCTGCCCATGCGCTTGATCACCGCACGGTAGGCCTCGTTGTGCCGGTCGGACTCCATCGCCGCAGCCTCTTCGGGCGTGATGAGAGTCGAGAAGTATTCCCGCAGTTCGGCTTGCAGCGCGCGCTGCTCGGGCGTCAGGTCGATGAACATTACGCTCCCACCAAATCGAGGCGATGCGACGGACCGCCCAACAGCCGGGTCAGATCCTTGATCGAGGAGTAGTAGCGGTCCATGGGGTAGGTGATGTCCATACCCATACCGCCGTGCAGGTGATGGCAGAGCCGCATGGCCGGCGCGGCCTGCGAGGTGAGCCAATAGCCCAGGATGTTCAGATCCTCGTCGGCGTCAAGGCCCTCGGACAGCCGCCACAGCGCCGAGGTGGACAGCAGATCGATTGTCCGCGAGGCGATGTAGACCTCGGACAGCTGTGCCGCGACGGTCTGGAACGTCGACAGCGGCCGGCCGAACTGCTCACGGGTGGCGACGTAGTCGGCGGTCAGCCGCAGTGCGCCGGCCACCAAGCCGGCGGCGAACGCCCCGGTGACAGCCAGTGCCAGCTGGTTGACGCGGTGCGCGCTCGCGCCGTCGAGCACGTCCGCGGCGTCGACTGCGACATCGGCGAACGTGACCACGTACTCGTCGGAACCGTTGGAGGTCGGGGTCTTGGTGACCGTGACACCGTCAACCGCCGGGGAGACCACCACCACCGCGTTGTCGGTGGTGACGACCAGCCACTTGGCCGTCTCCGCGTACGGCACACCGATCTTGGTGCCGTTGAGCTTGCCGTCGGCGAAGTTCACGGCGGGCCGCTCCGGCAGTGACTGCCCGGGCTCGTTGAGCGCCGCCGAGAGCACCGCGCCCGTCGCGACACCCGCGAGGTACCGGTCCTGCTGGGCGTCGGAAGCCAGGTCGAGCAGCGACACCAGACCCAGACCCACGGTGGCCAGCGCCGGACCGGTGGTGCCGTGGCGGGCGATCTCGGTCAGCGCCGTCGACAGCTCGGGCAGACCGAGGCCGTCACCGCCGAGTCGTTCCGGCACTCCCAGCGCCGCAACCCCACCGGAAACCAGTGCATCCCAGGTGTTGTCGCGTTCCAGAACAGAGGTCACCACATCGGCGACGGCCTGCTGTTCTGGGTTCGGTGTGAAATCCACCCGAATCCTCCTTGATCCGTGGGTAGGTCAGTGAGCTCAGGCCTGCTTTGCCGGCTCGCCGGCGACGGGGCAGGCGCCCGTGTAATCCACCGGCCAATGCTTAATACCATTGAGCCATCCGGACTTCAGCCGCTCGGGGTCCCCGATCGGCTTGAGGTCGGGCATGTGATCGGCGACGGCGTTGAAGATCAGGTTGATCGTCAGGCGGGCCAGGTTGGCGCCGATGCAGTAGTGCGCCCCGGTGCCGCCGAAGCCGACGTGCGGGTTCGGGTCGCGCAGGATGTTGAACGTGAATGGGTCTTCGAACACCGTCTCGTCGAAGTTGGCCGAACGGTAGGACATCACCACACGCTCGCCGGCCTTGATCTTGACGCCCGAGATCTCGGTGTCCTCGCTGGCGGTGCGCTGGAAGGCCGACACCGGGGTGGCCCACCGGATGATCTCGTCGACGGCGGTCTTGGGACGTTCCTTCTTGAACAGCTCCCACTGGTCGGGGTTCTGCGAGAAGGCGATCATGCCGTGCGTGATCGAGTTGCGGCTGGTCTCGTTGCCCGCCACCGCCAGCATGATCACGAAGAAGCCGAACTCGTCGTCGGACAGCTTCTCGCCGTCGATGTCGGCCTGGATCAGCTTGGTGACGATGTCGTCGGTCGGGTTCTTGCCGCGCTCTTCGGCCATCTTCATGGCGTAGGTGATGACCTCGAACGAGGACATGGCCGGATCGACGTCGGCGTACTCGGGGTCGTCGCCTGCGGTCATCTCGTTGGACCAGCGGAACAGCTTGTCGCGGTCGTCCTGGGGCACACCGAGCAGCTCGGCGATGGCCTGCAGCGGGAGTTCGCAGGAGACCTGCTCGACGAAGTCACCGGTGTTCGATGCCGCGGCGTTCTTGGCGATGGCCTGCGCGCGGTTGTTGAGCTCCTCCTCGAGGCGCGAGAGCGCGCGGGGGGTGAATCCGCGGGAGATGATCTTGCGCAGCCGGGTGTGGTGCGGGGCGTCCATGTTCAGCAGCACGGCGCGCTGCAGGTCGACGGCCTCACGGGTCATCTCTTGCGGCCAAACCGGGATCGCGCCGTTCATCGCGCTGGAGAACACGTCGCTGCGCAGCGACACGTCCTTGACGTCCTCATGTCGGGTGACCAACCAGTACCCCTTGTCGCCGAAACCTCCGGTGCCGCCGGGTACGTCGACCCAGCGAACCGGTTCGGCCTTGCGGAGCTCGGCGAGCTCCTTGATCGGCAGGCCCTGGAGGTTGCGCTCGGAATCGAGGAAGTCGAAATCCTTGGGGATGTTGGGGCAGCCCATGTGTCTTACTCCTAGTGTCTGTAGCAAGCCGTGCGCGTAGCCAGCAATGCTTGAAACAACGTGGTCTAGTACCAATTGAGACCATTGAAACACGCCTTGACCGCAGATCAAAGGTAGTGATGCATCCGCGCTTGTCAGAGTAATGAAACGTGTTCTAGCCTGGCTCCATGGGTAACCCTGTCATCGTCGAAGCCACCCGCAGCCCCATCGGCAAGCGCAACGGCTGGTTGTCCGGCCTGCACGCCACCGAGCTCCTGGGAGCCGTCCAGAAGGCCCTCATCGAGAAGGCCGGCATTGATGCCGGCAGCGTCGAGCAGCTCATCGGCGGCTGCGTCACGCAGTACGGCGAGCAGGGCAACAACGTCACCCGACAGTCCTGGCTGGTCGCCGGGCTGCCCGAGCACGTCGGTGCCACCACCGTCGACTGCCAGTGTGGCAGCGCGCAGCAGGCCAATCACCTGATCGCGGGCCTGATCGCCACCGGCGCCATCGACATCGGTATCGCCTGCGGCATCGAGGCGATGAGCCGGGTCGGTCTTGGCGCCAACGGCGGCGGTGCCCGTGCCGCGTCGTGGGACATCGACCTGCCCAACCAGTTCGAGGCCGCCGAGCGGATCGCCAAGCGCCGCGGAATCACCCGCGCCGACGTGGACGCCCTGGGACTGGCATCGCAGAACCGCGCCAAGCAGGCCTGGGCCGAGGGGCGTTTCGACCGGGAGATCTCCCCGATCGAGGCGCCGGTCATCGACGAGAACAAGCAGCCGACGGCCGAACTCAACACGGTCAGCCGCGACCAGGGCCTGCGCGACACCACCGCCGAGGGCCTGGCCGGGCTGAAGCCCGTGATGGAGGGCGGTATCCACACCGCGGGTACGTCGTCGCAGATCTCTGACGGCGCCGCCGCGGTGCTGTGGATGGACGAGGACAAGGCAAAAGCTCTCGGCCTCAAGCCGCGTGCGCGGATCATCGCCCAGGCCAACGTCGGCGCCGAGACCTACTACCACCTGGACGGACCGGTGCAGTCCACGGCGAAGGTCCTCGAGAAGGCCGGCATGAAGCTGGGCGACATCGACCTCGTCGAGATCAACGAGGCATTCGCCTCGGTCGTATTGTCGTGGGCCCAGGTGCACGGTGCCGATATGGACAAAGTCAACGTCAACGGTGGCGCCATCGCCCTCGGTCACCCGGTCGGATCGACCGGCTCCCGGTTGATCACCACCGCGCTGCACGAGCTGGAGCGAACCGGCAAGAGCACGGCGCTGATCACCATGTGCGCCGGTGGCGCGCTGTCCACCGGCACCATCATCGAGCGGATCTGATGACGTTCAGTGACGCCGAGCGCATCGCAGCGGCCCAGGCCTACATCGATGCATTGGTGAGCCATCAGGCGGATGCGGTGCCGTTCACACCGGACTGCATCCGCATCGAGATGGGGTTGAAGACCGGCCGTTCCGGAGATCATCTGCGCCGCAGCCTCAACAACGGCCCGCAGTTCAAGTTGATCGAGAAGACGACGACGCCGGAGTTCAGCGTCGACGGAGACCAGATTCGCGCTCGTTTCGACGTACTCACGAAGCCGCGCCTGTTCGGCCGGCGGGTGTGCTCACACGTCGACGAGACGTTCCTGATCCCCGCGTCCGACGGAAAGATCCACCACATCCGCGCCTCCCTCACCCCATTCATCAGCCGCTAAGGTCCCCGCATGGCCAACACCCCTCGCCCGCTCAGCCCCAAACAGGTCGAACGCCTCAACGCGAAATCGACCGGTACCGCCATCAAGTGGATGTCGCGCGCTCAGACCTGGATCTTCAAGAAGACCGGCGGGCGGTTCGGCGACAAGTTCCTGCGTGGCGCCGAAGTGGGCATCTTGACCACGATCGGCCGTAAGTCGGGCGAGGAACGGGACAGTCCGTTGCTCTTTCTGCAGGAAGGCAAGCGGATCGTGCTGGTCGCTTCGCAGGGCGGCCGGGCCACCAACCCGATGTGGTACCTGAATCTGGCGGCCAATCCCCGGGTGAAGTTCCAGACCAAACGCGAGACCCTGGACCTCATCGCGCGTGACGCCACCGACGCCGAGCGCGACGCGTACTGGCCCAAGCTGGACGCCATGTATGCCGACTTCGCGAACTACCGTTCCTACACCGATCGCAAGATCCCGATCGTGATCTGCGACCCCGCCTGACCTGACGTTCACCCAAGGCGCCCCCGACCGTGCGGTCGGGGGCGCCTTGCGTTACCGGGTGACCGGGAGCTGGCCAATTACGCAACTCTGGGTAGCTGAATTGACGGGTGAACAATTCTTTGATTATGTTCTGTGAGCCCGCACACAGTGAACAGCAAGTGAGCGGCAGCCCACATTTTCGTGAACCGATGGAGACCCTATGCAACGACCCAACCGCCGCCGGGCTGCCGGTGCCGCCGCGACCACGTTGACTGCGTGCTCACTGTTCGCCGCTGCGACCCTGCCCGCCTCCGCGCTGACCGTGACGTTCATCCGGCACGCCGAGTCGCAGGGCAACGCCTCGGGGTACATCGACACCAGCACTCCCGGGCCGCACCTGACCAACGACGACGTGAACCAGAACGGTGGCGCGACCGGCGTGCAGCAGGCGCAGGCCTGGGCCGATGCGCAGTCGGCCGACGCGTTCGACGCGCTCTACGCCTCGACCATGATCCGCACCCAGGAGACCGCCGCACCGTTCGCCACCAAGAGCGGGTTGCCGGTCACGGTGCTGGGCGCCTACGACCCGGACAATCCGCAGCAGAACTCCGGTGTGCAGGAGATCAGCGCCGGCATCTTCGAAGGCCTGCCCGAAGGCGAAGGCATCGGCCGCATCGGCTACATCCTCGCCCCGTTGGCCTGGACCATGGGCCTGCAGTTCGTCCCGATCCCCGGCGGCGAGAACGGCCTCGAGTTCAACGAGCGTGTGACAAATGCCCTCGCCCAGGTCGAGTCGGACACCGAAGACACCAACGGCGACGGCGATCTCGACGCCGCGGTGTTCTCGCACGGCGCCACGATCATGATGTGGACGATGATGAACGTCGACAACCCGAACCTGTTGTTGATCGTGCAGCATCCGTTGAACAACACCGACACGGTCGTCGTAGAGAAGAATGACGACGGTAGCTGGACCCTCAAGGAATGGGCCGGCCAAGAAGTCGGTCCCGCCGACTACCCCACCCAGATGTTCGTCAACGTCCGTGATCTCATCGTGGCGCCGCAGAAGGCGGTCTACGACATGCGCCTGCCGGTCCTCTCCATGGATCCGGAGGCCATCGTCACCACCGGGGCGCAGGGCCTCCAGAACGTGGCACAGGCCGGGGTCAAGTTCGTGACGGACTCGGTGACCGACACTGTCAACGCCATCACCGGCATCCCGGGTTCACTGGACCAGCGGTCATCGCAGGTGTCCAAGGTCAGCACCCTCAACGCCGCCGCCGACAGCGCTACCCCGGCAACGGGCGATCTCGCCGAAAACGCCAAGACCGCAACCGAAGATGCCAAGACCTCCGTTGAAAAGGTCACCGAGGATGCCGCGTCGACAGTCGAGAAGGTGAGCGAGCCGGTACAGGCCAAGATCGCCAACGCTCGCACCGTCAACGGTGCCACCAAGCTGACCGACGGCAACAAGGCGGAGCCGGGTAAGGCTGCCTCCGCGGTTCGCGAACGGGTCAACCGTGCCGCCGACGATGTGCGCAGTGGGATCGAATCCTCGGCCAAGCAGGCTCGCGAGACCGTCAAGAAACTCACCGGTGCAGATAAGGACAGCAAGGCCGCCAAGTCGGACAACAAGGCGGGCAAGTCAAAGGCCAAAGACGCCGCGTGAAATAAGCAGCAGGACAAGGTAATACCAACCGGGTCGGTCCCCCTCCTCGTGCGAGGAGGGGGATTGAGCCGTACCTGCCGTCCCTCAACAGGCCGGTAGCAGAATCACGGTTTCTGTCAACTTTCTTCCCGCACAACGGGATAACTGCTCAATCCCACAGCGAGTGGTCAGACAATTGATCTGGCCGGCCAGCGAACTGTCACCGGCAGGTCACGTGAAATCGGTACAGCCGCAATGGAGGAAGCATATGAACCGCCGCAGAGGTGACGCGCCGGCGTCACGCTATCGAAGTCTCCTAGGGGGTGTCGCCCTGGCCTTCCTCGCATTCTTCCTGGCGATGCCCGTCGCCCATGCCGCCGAGGTCATGCGGGTGACGTTTGTGCGTCACGCACAGTCGGAGGGCAACGCCTCGGGCCTGATCGACACCACGACCCCGGGGCCGGTGCTCACGCCCCTGGGCCAACAGCAGGCCCAGGCCGTCGCCGACAAACTCGGTGACAACAACTATGACGCAATCTATGCCTCGACGATGGTGCGCACTCAGTTGACCGCCGCACCGATGTCGCAGCGCCTGGGCCTCCCGATTCAGGTGCTGCCCGGCCTCCAGGAGATCGAGGCCGGTGTCTTCGAGGGCACGCCGGAGGCGAATGCTGCCAGCGGGTACGGGCTGTATCCGATCGCGTGGGCGCTGCCGGGCGCCATCCCGCAGATCCCGTTCGACAAGAGCACGAACATGCCAGGCACCAACCTCAACGGCTACGTCTTCGACGAACGGGTCAGGGGCGCGCTGCAGACCATGTACGACAACGGTGACCGCAACGCCGTGGTGTTCTCGCACGGCGGGACCATCATGTTCTGGACGTTGATGAACGTCAACAACCTCACCGTGATGGAAAAGCTCCAACTACTGCAGACAGCACAGCTGCACAACACCGATTACGTCGTCATCGAGGGCAACAACGAGGACGGTTGGACCCTGGTGAACTGGAACGGCAAGCAGTTCAGCCCTGAACCGACCTTCGAGCACGAGGTGAAACTCCAGTTCCGGACGTTGTCCCGTCAACTGGCCGCCGCCGCCGATCAGGTCAAGGAGGCCTTCAAGACCGGCGACTTCGTGACCATTGCGACGGCGATCAACCGCAGCGTGGCCGACGCGTCTTTCTCCATCACCAAGTTCAGCCGGGCGGTGAATGCCGAGATCATCAAGCGGACCACCAAGGCGGTCCCGACCAGCACCGAGGACCTGCAGGAGAAGGTGTCCACCGAAGTGGAGAACATCAAGGCCGCGGTGGACGTGAGCAAGGAGAGCATCGAGCAGAAGGCCGCCTCCACCCCGGAGTCGTCCTCGGTCACAACCAAACTGGCCGACAAGACGGTGGCCGACAGCGGTGCGAAGTCGAAGCTCAAGACTGCCGTCGACAGCATCGTCAAGCCCCGCGGCGCTACCGACCTGTCCGACGGCAACAAGGCGCTTCCGGGCGTGACGAAGTCGCTCAGCCATAGCGGCGAGAAGGTTCAGACCGCCGTCAAGGACGCCGCCGATCAGGTGTCGTCGTCGCTGAAGAAGTTCGGCGATACCGTCAAGAAGGCGACCGGACAGACCAAAAAGGCCGCCGCCAACAGCCATGGTGCGGACAACGACACCGCCAAAAACAAGGACGCCGCCTAACCGGTCGGAATTATCCCAAAGGTGCCCCAGACCAGCCGGTCTGGGGCACCTTTTCCTTCGCATCAATAACGCGTCCCAAACATCGAGACATCTGCTCAATGCATTGCGTTTCGGCCGTACGCTCATTTCGCTCCACCTGTACACAACGATTGGAGAAACGCAGCAAAATGAGTGATTTCAGACGCTCGGGCATCCGAGCGACGATTGCTGGCATAGGAATGCTTTTCCTGGCATTCCTCTTGGCCATTCCGGTCGCCCACGCCGCGGAAGTCATGCGCATCACGTTCATCCGCCACGGCGAATCGACCGCCAACGCGGCCAACGTCGCCGACTCCTCGGTGCCCGGCCCCGTACTCACCGAAAAAGGTCGTCAACAGGCCCGAGACATTGTAAAGGTGCTGGGCGACAACAATTACGACGCGATCTACGCTTCGACGATGGTCCGGACCCAACTCACTGCCGCGCCGATGGCCGAGTATCTAGGACTTCCGATCCAGGTCATTCCCGGCCTTCAGGAAATCGAGGCGGGAATTTACGAAGGCACCCCCGAATCGGACGCCATCAACGGATATCTGCAGGCGCCGCTGAAATGGCTGCAGGGCGACCTGGACGCCCGGATTCCCGGCTCCATCAACGGCCGAGAATTCGATGCCCGCATGGATGGTGCAATCCAGACGATGTACGACAACGGAGACCGGAATGTCGCGGCATTCTCGCACGGCGGCGCCATCATGTTCTGGGTTTTCCTGAATGCAGAAAATGCAGACCCGATGTGGCTGATGACCAACCCGCTGCGAAATACCGGCTACGTGGTGGTCGAAGGCAACCCCGAGGACGGCTGGCGCGTCGTCAACTGGAACGGCACCGAGGTGGGGCCAGAGACACCCTTCCGGGTCGAGGCCCTGCGCCAGGTGCGGACGCTGTCCAGGCAGCTCAATGCCGCGGCTTCGCAGGTGGCAGATGCCTTCGCCACACGGGATCCGGGCACCATCGCCACGGCGATCAATCGGAGCATCGCCGACGCGAGCTTCTCGGTGACCAAATTCAACCGGGCGATCGGCGCCGAGATCATCGACCGGGTCAGCAAGGCAATCCCGAAGAACGAGAACGAGTCCCGCGACGCGGTGACATCGGGCATCGAGAGCGTCCAACGTGTCGGGACTGTCGAGAGCGTGAAGACGGCCCTGGACAACACCGCCGGCGTGACCGAGCCCGCCGAGGATGCAAAGCCTGTAAAGGTTGCGCAGGGCACGGCAACCGACACCCGGCCAGCATCTGACGCTAAGCCGACGGTGACCAAATTGCAGCCCAAGCTCAATACCCGCTCTGGTGCAACGGATCTCAGCGACGGAAACAAGGCGGTCCCCGGCCTCAAGAAGTCCGTGACCGATTCCCGCGAGCGCGTGCGGGCAGCCGTCGAGGACACCCGCGATCAGATCTCGTCCTCGGTGCGCAACATCAAGGATGCGGTCAAGAAGGCCACACCCAAGCCGAGCGAGAAGGACGCCGCCTAACCCGAGCAGACACAAAACTGGCCCCTTTTCGCGTGAAAAGGGGCCAGTTTGGTGTCTGCTCGCGGGAGAGACCTCGCGGGAGAAACTAGGCGCCGTAGACCGGAACCGCGGGGCGGGCCTGGGCCAGGAGGTCCTTGACGACCGGGCCGAGCTCGGCGGGTTCCCACTTGGCGCCCTTGTCGATCTGGGGACCGTGAGCCCAGCCTTCGGCGATACGGATCTTGCCGCCCTCGATCTCGAACATCTTGCCGGTCACGTCTTTTGACTCGACACTGCCCAGCCACACCACCAGCGGAGAGATGTTCTCGGCCGCCATGGCGTCAAAGGCCTGGTCCTGAGTGGCCATCATGTCGGCGAAGACGGTCTCGGTCATCCGCGTGCGCGCCGAGGGGGCAATGCCGTTGACGGTGACGCCGTAGCGACCCATCTCGGCGGCGGCCACCAGGGTCAGCGCGGCAATGCCGGCCTTGGAAGCGCTGTACGTGGCCTGTCCGACACTGCCCTGCAGACCGGCGCCGGAGCTGGTGTTGATGATGCGGGCATCAACCGTCTCACCGGCCTTGGACTTGGCCCGCCAGTAAGCGGCGGCGTGCTTCATCGTGGCGAAATGGCCCTTGAGGTGCACGGCGGTGACGGCGTCGAATTCTTCTTCGGTGGCGTTGGCGAACATCCGGTCACGCACGATGCCGGCGTTGTTGACCAGCACGTCGAGGGTGCCGAACGCGTCGACGGCATTCTGGATCAACGCCTCGGCCTGCGCCCAGTCAGCGACGTTGGAGCCGTTGGCGACTGCCTCACCACCGGCGGCGATGATCTCGTCGACCACATTCTGCGCGGCACTGCCACCGCCGGCCGGCGAACCGTCCAGGCCGACCCCGATGTCGTTGACCACGACGCGGGCTCCTTCGGCAGCGAACGCGAGCGCGTGCTCACGCCCGATACCGCCACCGGCACCCGTCACGATGACCACGCGGCCGTCGAGCAATCCCATTGTGATGTCTCCTTTTTCGAGTTACTTGATGTCGGCAGTTGTGGTGGACAGGTAATGCGGCGGCTCCCCGCCACCGTGCACTTCCAACGATGCACCGCTGATATAGGACGCGGCCGCAGACGACAAAAATGCTGTGGCCCAGCCGATATCGGCGGGCTTGGCCAACCGTCCGAGCGGAACATTGCGGGAGATCGCGGCGATGGAGTCGGCGTCACCGTAGAACAGTTCGGACTGCTCGGTCTCGACCATTCCGACCACCACCGAGTTCACCCGCACCTTCGGCGCCCACTCGACGGCCAGCGTCGAGGTGAGGTTGTCGATGCCGGCCTTCGCTGCTCCGTACGCAGCCGTCCCGGGGGTGGGCCGGTGCCCACTGACGCTCGAGATGTTGACGATCGAACCGCCAGAGTCCTGCTTCTGCATCACCGCATTGGCATGCGTGGCCACCGACAGCGCACCGATCAGGTTGAGTTCGATGATCTTGGTGCTGAACTTCGCCGACGCGTCGGCGGCGAGCACGTACGGTGAGCCACCGGCGTTGTTGACGACCACATCCAGGCGCCCGTGCTTCTCGACGATGCTTTCGATGAGCGACTTCACCGAGTCGTCATCCCTTATGTCGCAGCTGTGGAATTCGTAGGGCAGCCCCTCGACCGGACGGCGCGCGCAGGTCACCACGGTGGCGCCCTGACCGGCAAAAACCCCGCTGATTCCAGCGCCGACCCCGCGCACTCCACCGGTCACCAGGACCACCTTGCCGGTCAAACCCAAATTGATGGCGCCGGCTTCTGGCGTAACTGTCACTGTGCTAGCGTACCAAGCAAGTGCTTGCTTAGGTAGCGACCCCTTCAGGAAGTGGATTGATGACGATCACCACCAAGACAGTCGAACCGGGCATCGTCTCGGTCACCGTCAACTACCCGCCCGTCAACGCCATCCCGTCAGCCGGCTGGTTCGAACTCGGCGATGCCATCACCGCGGCCGGCCGCGATCGCAGCACCCACGTGGTGATCCTGCGGGCCGAGGGCCGTGGCTTCAACGCCGGTGTGGACATCAAGGAAATGCAGAACACCGAGGGCTTCACCGCGCTCATCGACGCCAACCGTGGCTGCTACCACGCGTTCAAGTCCGTCTACGAGTGCGAGGTCCCTGTCGTCGCCGCCGTCAACGGCTTCTGCGTCGGAGGCGGCATCGGCCTCGTCGGCAACGCCGACGTGATCGTGGCCTCCGACGACGCCAAGTTCGGCCTGCCCGAGGTGGAGCGCGGCGCGCTCGGTGCCGCCACCCACCTGTCCCGCCTGGTCCCCCAGCACCTGATGCGCAGGCTGTTCTTCACCGCCGCAACCGTTCCCGCCGAGACTCTGCACCACTTCGGTTCGGTGCACGAGGTGGTCCCGCGCGAGGAACTCGACGAGGCCGCGCTGCGCGTCGCCCGCGACATCGCCAGCAAGGACACCCGGGTGATCCGGGCGGCCAAGGAAGCGCTGAACTTCATCGACGTCCAGCCGGTCAACGCGCGATACCGCATGGAGCAGGGCTTCACCTTCGAGCTCAACCTGTCCGGCGTGTCCGACGAGCACCGCGACGCCTTCGCCGGAACTGACAAGGGGTCAAAATGACAGACAAGAGAACAACTCTCGACGAGGCGGTCGCCTCGATCGAAAGCGGCATGACGATCGGCATCGGCGGCTGGGGTTCACGGCGCAAGCCGATGGCCTTCGTCCGCGCCCTGCTGCGCACCGACGTCAAAGACCTGACCGTGGTGACCTACGGTGGCCCGGACCTGGGTCTGTTGTGCTCGGCCGGCAAGGTCAAGCGCGTCTACTACGGCTTCGTGTCGCTGGACTCACCGCCGTTCTACGACCCGTGGTTCGCCAAGGCCCGCACCAGTGGCGCGATCGAGGCCCGCGAGATGGACGAAGGCATGCTGCGCTGCGGCCTGCAAGCCGCGGCCCAGCGGCTGCCGTTCCTGCCGATCCGTGCCGGCCTCGGTAGCGACGTCCGCACGTTCTGGGGCGACGAGCTCAAGACCGTGAAGTCTCCGTACGAGACCGACGGCGCCTACGAGGAGCTCATCGCGATGCCCGCGCTGAACCTCGACGCCGCCTTCGTGCACATGAATCTCGGTGATGCCCAGGGCAATGCGGCCTACACCGGTATCGACCCGTACTTCGACGACTTGTTCCTAATGGCAGCTACGCGGCGCATCCTTTCCGTGGAGCGCGTGGTGTCCACCGAGGAACTGGTGAAGGCCGTCCCGACGCAGGCCCTGCTGATCAACCGGATGATGGTCGACTCGGTGGTCGAGGCCCCGAACGGCGCCCACTTCACCACCAACGAGCCCGATTACCGGCGCGACGAGAAGTTCCAGCGCCACTATGCAGAGGCCGCCGGTTCCGACGAGACCTGGGCCGAGTTCGTCAAGACGTACCTGTCCGGTGGCGAGGCCGACTACCAGGCCGCGGTCCGGAAATTCAAGGAAGATCAGGAGGCCGCCAAGTGATTGCCGTGACCCGCGCTGAGGTGTGCGCCGTCGCCTGCGCCGAACTGTTCCGCGACGCCGGCGAGATCATGGCCAGCCCGATGACCACCGTCGTCCAGATCGGTGCCCGGCTGGCCCGGCTGACCTTCTCCCCCGACATCGTGCTGACCGACGGTGAGGCCCGGATCCTGGCCGACACCCCGGCGATCGGCGCCCCGTTCACCATCGAGGGCTGGATGCCGTTCAACCGCGTCTTCGAGACCCTGGCCTGGGGCAAGCGCCACGTGGTGATGGGCGCCAACCAGATCGACCGCTACGGCAACCAGAACCTTTCGGCGTTCGGCCCGATCCAGCACCCGACCCGCCAGATGTTCGGCGTCCGCGGCGCACCCGGCAACAGCATCAACCACACCACCAGCTACTTCGTCGGCAACCACTCCAAGCGGGTGTTCTGTGAGTCGGTGGACATCGTCTCCGGAATCGGTTGGGACAAGGTGGATCCGGACAACCCCGCCTACCGGTTCGCCAACATCTACCGCGTGGTGTCCAACCTGGGCGTGTTCGACTTCAACGGCCCCGACCACCAGATGCGCGCGGTGTCGCTGCACCCCGGCGTCGAGGCTCAGCAGGTGGCCGACAACACCTCGTTCGAGGTACACGGCCTGCAGGAGGCCGAGACCACCCGGCTGGCCACCGACGAGGAGCTCAAGCTGCTGCGTGAGGTCATCGATCCGAAGTCGTTGCGCGACAAAGAGGTCAAGGTCTAGACAATGGGCAAGCTCAAAACTCCGCTGACCGAGCTGGTCGGTATCGAGCATCCCGTCGTGCAGACCGGAATGGGCTGGGTGGCCGGTGCACGTCTGGTCGCCGCAACCTCCAACGCCGGCGGGCTCGGCATCCTCGCATCGGCGACGATGACGCTCGAGGAACTGCAGACCGCCGTCACCAAGGTCAAGGCCGCGACCGACAAACCCTTCGGCATCAACATGCGTGCCGACGCGGGAGATGCCGGTGCGCGCGTCGACCTCCTGATCCGCGAAGGAGTCAAAGTCGCCTCCTTCGCTCTAGCTCCCAAGCCTGAGCTGATCGCCAAGCTGAAAGACGCCGGGGTCGTGGTGATCCCGTCGGTCGGTGCGGCCAAGCACGCCAAGAAGGTGGCCGGATGGGGCGCCGACGCGGTGATCGTGCAGGGCGGGGAGGGCGGCGGGCATACCGGCCCGGTCGCCACCACGCTGCTGCTGCCCTCGGTGCTCGACGCCGTCAAGGACACCGGCATGCCGGTGATCGCCGCGGGCGGTTTCTTCGACGGCCGCGGCCTGGCCGCCGCGCTGTCCTACGGTGCGGCGGGCGTGGCGATGGGAACCCGGTTCCTGTTGACCTCGGATTCCACCGTGCCCGATGCGGTCAAGCAGCGTTATCTGCAGGCCGCGCTGGACGGCACTGTGGTGTCCACCCGAGTGGACGGCATGCCGCACCGGGTGCTGCGCACCGGTCTGGTGGAGAAGCTGGAGAGCGGTTCGCGGGCACGTGGCTTCGCCGCGGCGGTCGGCAATGCCCAGAAGTTCAAGAAGCTCTCGGGTATGACGTGGCTGTCGATGGTCAAAGACGGTCTGGCCATGCGGCACGGCAAAGAGCTCACCTGGTCGCAGGTGGTGATGGCGGCCAACACCCCGATGCTGCTCAAGGCCGGTCTGGTCGAGGGCAACACCGACGCCGGTGTGCTGGCCTCCGGTCAGGTGGCCGGGATCATCAGCGATCTGCCGTCCTGCGCTGAACTGGTCGAAACGATCGTCGACGAGGCCGTCACGCACCTCAAAGCCGCCGCCGACCTGGTGCAGTAGCTGCTCACCGGAGCAGCGCAGTGCCCAGCCGGCGGCACCGCAGCAACCGGCCATTTTGTCTTCTCGGCACATACGGCGGCCGATTTTTCGTCCGTTGAGACCATCGCCACAGCCGGACCCACTTCGTAATCTCGGTCACGAACGCAACGCCGACCCCTTTGAGCAGTTGCGAACCAAAGCCGCCTACGAAAGTGAGTCCTGCATGTCTGTCCTCGGCTTCTTCTCCCTGTTCTTCATCGGCCTGTTCCCGGTACTGATCCCGGCCGCCACCTCCACCGCGCGGGCGATCTCGGGCTGGCGCCGTCGCCGTCCGGCCGCTGCTCAGTAGCTGCCGGCACGCGCGGCCCGGCACAGTGGGTGCATGGACATCCGCCTCGTCGGGCATCCGGTGGTCAGGCGGGTCGCCGACGGCCTGCACGCCTTCAACAGCAGGCACCCGTGGAGTCACAACGACCATTTCCACGGTTGGATCCTGGCCAACCTGCCCGCACAGCGCCGGACGGCGATCGACGTCGGGTGCGGGCAGGGCGGTTTGGTGGCACGACTGGCTGCTCAGTTCACCCACGTCATCGGCACAGACGCCGACGCGGCCATGCGTGCCGCTGCGAGCCGACGATGCGCCGGCCTGGCCAACGTCACCATCGACGACAGCCAACTGGGCCAGCTCGTCGACGGAACCGTCGACCTGATCACGATGGTGGCGGTGCTGCACCACCTCGACGCCGAACAGGCGCTGCTGGACGTCAAGAGACTCCTGGCCCCCGGCGGGCGGTTCCTGGTTGTCGGCCTGGCGGCCCCGGTGTCGATCCGGGATACCGCATGGGATTTCGCCTCGGCGGCGACCAACCCGCTCATCGGCTTGATCAAGCATCCACGCCCGGTGTCCGGCGGTGCTGTGGCACCGCCGTTTCCGGTTCGCGATCCGCAGCTCAGCTTCGATCAGCTGCATGCGCTCGTCCAAGGCGTCATGCCGGGCGCCCAGATGCGCCGTCGCCTGGCGTTCCGCCACACCATCAGCTGGACGAATCCCGCCCGTCCCTGACCGTCGATATGTTTGCCGCCTAGGTCACCACGGTCCAACGGCGATCGGGTTCGTCCCGTTGCTTCCCGGCCAGGAAGGCCGCCGGGAAGTCGGTGAACCATCGACGTGTCACGGCCGGAGCGTCCGACGGATGCATTGTTACCGGGGTGAAAAATCATCGCGCCCTGCCCGGGCACGCCCGGTGCGATCCCGATGCTCCCCCAAACTCGGAACCGGCCGAAATTTCTGCCGTAATCGCAGGTGACACCCGCAATTGCGGTGGCCCTCGCCAATCGCTGTATGACTACCGCGTTCCCGCGAAATAACTTGTGCGTTAACGCAATTTCACACCGGTGCGCACCCCCTGGTGCGTTCTTTTGACGGCCTCCGCGACGCCCTTACGCTCAGAAGTCAACAGCTGGG
This sequence comes from Mycobacterium sp. DBP42, assembly GCF_005924235.1. Classification (NCBI taxonomy): domain Bacteria; kingdom Bacillati; phylum Actinomycetota; class Actinomycetes; order Mycobacteriales; family Mycobacteriaceae; genus Mycobacterium; species Mycobacterium sp. DBP42. Next base: position 463,958 of record NZ_VCMY01000001.1, on the reverse strand, counting down.
AGGGACGGATCGTGGTCGATTCACATGCAGGCGGTACACCACCTGCCGATGCTTTGCTGCGGCTGGGTAGGTACTTCCACCGCGGTGAGATCTCCGACGATCAGCGCACTCTGCACAAGATCGGCGGCCGCTCGGCTGACGAGTTCTATCGGGACCGCTGGGCGCACGACAAAGTGGTGCGGTCGACCCACGGCGTGAACTGCACCGGATCCTGCTCCTGGAAGATCTATGTCAAGGACGGTGTGATCACCTGGGAGTCGCAGCAGACCGACTATCCGTCGGTCGGCGCCGACAAGCCCGAGTACGAGCCGCGCGGGTGCCCCCGCGGTGCCTCGTTCTCCTGGTACACGTATTCGCCTGCCCGCGTTCGCTATCCGTACGTGCGCGGGATTCTGCTGGAGTACTACCGCGAGGCCAAGGAACGCTTGAAGGACCCCGTACTGGCCTGGGCCGACATCGTCGAGGATCCGGAGAAATCGAAGCGGTACAAATCGGCCCGCGGCAAGGGCGGATTCGTCCGCGCCGAATGGTGGGAGGCCGCCGAGATCGCGGCCGCCGCCCACGTCCACACCGTCAAGAAGTACGGGCCGGACCGCGTGGCCGGCTTCTCACCGATCCCGGCGATGTCGATGGTCAGCCACGCCGTGGGAGCCCGGTTCATCTCGCTGCTCGGTGGGTCGATGCTGTCGTTCTACGACTGGTATGCCGACCTGCCGGTGGCGTCGCCGCAGGTGTTCGGGGATCAGACCGACGTGCCCGAGTCGGCCGACTGGTTCGATGCGGGCTACCTGATCATGTGGGGCTCCAACGTCCCGGTCACCCGAACCCCGGACGCGCACTACATGACCGAGGCCCGGTACCGCGGCCAGAAGGTGGTCGTGGTGTCACCGGATTACGCCGACAACACCAAGTTCGCCGACGAATGGCTGCCGGCCCGCCCCGGTACCGATGCCGCGCTCGCCATGGCGATGGGCCACGTCATCCTCAAGGAGTTCTTCGTCGAGAAGCAGACGCCGTACTTCACCGAATACGTCAAGAAGTACACCGATCTGCCGTTCCTGGTCACCCTCACCGAACGCGATGGGCGGATGCTGCCCGGAAAGTTCCTCACCGCAGCCGATCTGGGCGGTGAGTATGCCGACACCGAAGCCGCCGAATCGAAAACAGTCCTGCTGGACCAGGCCGGGCGACCCGTGGTGCCGAACGGCTCACTCGGCCACCGATTCACCGCTTCCGGCGAAGGCCACTGGAACCTGGACCTTCACGGTGTCCACCCCATGCTGACCCTGCTCGGCAACCATGACGACACCGCTGCCGTGGCGCTCCCCCGGTTCGACAGCGACAAGCCCGGCGTCCTGGAACGCGGCGTGCCCACCAAAACCATTGCCGGACACCGCGTGACAACGGTGTTCGACCTGATGATGGCGCAATATGGGGTGGGTCGCGACGGGCTGCCCGGGCAGTGGCCGACAGGCTACGACGACGCGTCCGAGCCCTACACCCCCGCGTGGCAGGAAGAGATCACCGGCGTTCCCGCCCAGGCCGCCGAGCGCATCGCCCGCGAATTCGCCGACAACGCCGAACGTTCCAAGGGCCGCTCGATGATCCTCATGGGCGCGGGCACCAACCATTGGTTCCATTCCGACCAGATCTACCGGTCGTTTCTCACGCTGGTCATGCTCACCGGCTGCCAGGGCGTCAACGGCGGCGGCTGGGCGCACTACGTCGGCCAGGAGAAGTGCCGGCCGGTGACCGGTTGGTCCACACTGGCGTTCGGCCTGGACTGGCAGCGGCCCCCACGACAGATGCAGGGCACGGTGTTCTGGTACCTGGCGACCGATCAATGGCGCTATGACCCGTTCACCTCGGAGGTGATGGCCTCCCCCTTGGCCGAGGGCAAGTTCTCGGGACGCACCGCCGCCGACAACATCGCCCTGGCCAGCCGGCTCGGCTGGATGCCGAGTTACCCCACGTTCAATCGCAATCCGCTGGATCTGGCCGACGAAGCCGCCCGGATGGGCAAGGACGCCGCAGAATACGTGGTGGACGGGCTGAAGTCGGGCCATTTGCAGTTCGCCTGTGAAGACCCTGACGCTCCGGAGAACTTTCCCCGCTGTCTGACGGTATGGCGGTCGAATCTGCTGGGCTCCTCGGCCAAAGGCAACGAATACTTCCTCAAACACCTGCTCGGCACCGACTCCGCAGTCGCCGCCCGCGACGAGGACGGCATTCGGCCCCAAGAGGTTCGCTGGCGCGACGAGGCGCCCGCCGGCAAGCTGGATCTCCTTCTGTCCCTGGATTTCCGCAACACCAGCACGACCCTGTTCTCCGACATCGTGCTGCCCGCGGCCACCTGGTACGAGAAGCACGACTTGTCCAGCACCGACATGCACCCGTTCGTGCACGCGTTCTCGCCGGCCATCTCACCGCCGTGGGAGACGAAGACCGATTTCGAGGCGTTCCACCGCATCGCCCGCGGCTTCTCGTGGCTGGCCGAAAAACACCTGGGCAAGCGCAAGGACATTGTGGCGATGCCGCTGCAGCACGACAGCGCCGATGCCACCGCGCAGCCCGGCGGTCACGTGCTGGACTGGAAAGCCGGTGAATGCGAGCCGATTCCGGGCAAGACCATGCCGCGGCTGGTCATGGTGGACCGCGACTACCCGGCGATCGCCGAGAAGATGGCCGCGCTGGGACCAATGGTCGAAACCGTCGGCCTCACCACCAAGGGCGTGACCACCCACCCCGAGGCCGAGGTCGAATATCTGCGCGGCGTCAATGGCGCAGTGGTCAGCGGCGTCGCGGTCGGGCGCCCGTCATTGGCCAAGGACACCCACGCCGCCGAGGCCATCCTCGCGTTGTCCGGCACCACGAACGGTCGGCTGGCCGTCGAAGGCTTCGAAGCGCTGGAACGTCGCACCGGAACCGAGCTGGTCGATCTGGCCAAGGAGAGCGAGGGAAAGCGGATCACGTTCGCCGACACGCAGGCCCGGCCGGTCCCGGTCAACACCTCACCGGAATGGTCCGGTTCGGAGACCGGCGGCCGGCGTTACTCCCCCTTCACGATCAACACCGAGCGACTCAAGCCGTGGCACACGCTGACCGGGCGTCAGCACTTCTATCTCGACCACGACTGGATGAGTGAGCTCGGCGAGCAGCTGCCCACGTTCCGGCCACCGCTGGACATGACTGCACTGTTCAACGAACCGGCCGTCGGAGACATGAGCGGCGGGATCACCGTGCGGTATCTCACCCCGCACTCGAAGTGGTCGATTCACTCTGCCTACCAGGACAACCTGTACATGCTCACCCTGTCCCGCGGTGGTCAGTGCATCTGGATGTCGGACGTGGACGCCGCCAAGATCGGGGTCAAGGACAACGACTGGATCGAGTGCACCAACCGCAACGGCGTGGTGAATGCCCGCGCCATCGTCAGCCACCGCATGCCCGAAGGCCTGGTGTTCATGTACCACGCCCAGGACAAGGCGGTCGACGTGCCGCGCACCGAAAAGAACGGCAAACGCGGCGGCATCCACAACGCGCTGACCCGGATCATGATCAAGCCCACCCATCTGATCGGTGGGTACGCGCAGCAGTCCTTCGCCCTGAACTACCACGGGCCCACCGGAAACCAACGCGATGAAGTCACCACGATTCGTCGTCGCTCGCAGGAAGTGGAGTACTAGACGATGACCGGACACGAAGCTTGCGGGGTGGACCAATGAGGATAATGGCGCAGCTCGCGATGGTGATGAACCTCGACAAGTGCATCGGCTGCCACACCTGCAGCGTCACCTGCAAGCAGGCCTGGACCAACCGCAGCGGTGTGGAATACGTGTGGTTCAACAACGTGGAAACCCGTCCCGGACAAGGGTACCCACGGCAGTACCAGGATCAGGAGAAGTGGAAGGGCGGCTGGACGCTGAACAAGCGCGGCAAGCTCACCCTCAAGTCCGGCTCTCGCTTCAAGCGGTTGCTCAACATCTTCGCCAACCCGGACCTGCCCACGGTGTCGGACTACTACGATCCGTGGACCTACGACTACGAGAACCTGCTGTCGGCGCCGGCCATGGACACCACTCCGGTGGCGCGGCCCAAGTCCTTGATCACCGGGCGGGACACCAAGGTGACCTGGGGCGCCAACTGGGACGACGACCTGGGTGGCGGTCCGGAGCAGGTCGGCCGGGATCCGGTGCTGGCCAAAGTGGCTGAAATCTCGGACAAGGTCAAGCTCGAGTTCGAGCAGACATTCATGTTCTACCTGCCGCGCATCTGCGAGCACTGCCTCAACCCGGCCTGCGCCGCCGCGTGCCCGTCGGGCGCGATCTACAAGCGCTCCGAAGACGGCATCGTGCTGGTCGACCAGGACAAGTGCAGAGGGTGGCGGCAGTGCGTCACCGGATGCCCCTACAAGAAGATCTACTTCAACCACAAGACCGGCAAGGCCGAGAAATGCACGTTCTGTTACCCGCGCGTCGAGGTCGGCATCCCCACGGTGTGTTCGGAGACCTGCGTCGGGCGGCTCCGCTATATCGGTGTGATGCTCTACGACGCCGATGCGGTGCTGGAGGCGGCCTCGGTCAAAGACGACAAGGACCTCTACCCGTCACAGCTCGGGGTGTTCCTCAACCCGCACGATCCGCGCGTCGTCGCCGAAGCCGAACGGGCCGGTATCTCCCCGGAATGGATCGAGGCGGCACAGAATTCGCCGGTGTACCGGCTGATCGTCGACTACCAGGTGGCGCTGCCGCTGCATCCGGAATACCGGACCATGCCGATGGTGTGGTACGTGCCACCGCTGTCCCCGGTGGTGGACATCCTCAAGGAGACCGGTCACGACGGCGAGAACAAGAACAACCTGTTCGGCGCGATCGACACGCTGCGCATCCCGGTCGAGTACCTCGCCGAATTGTTCACCGCCGGTGAGGTCGGCCCGGTCCGGGCGGCGCTGCAACGACTTGCGGCCATGCGGGCCTACATGCGGGCGGCGAACCTCGGTGAGGAGTTCGACGAGACCATCCCGGAATCAGTGCGCTTGAGCGGCAACGAGATCGAGTCGATGTACCGGCTGCTGGCGATCGCCAAATACCAGGATCGCTACGTCATCCCCACCGGGGCCGGGTCCGATGCCCACCGCCTCGACGCACTGGCCACCGGTTGCAGCCTGGATGGTGACGGCGGGCCGGGAATGACCGCGTTCGACACCATGGTGGACAAGTTCCATCTGACCCACACCAACGATGCTGTCCCGCAGGGCGATCCGTCCCGGGTCAACCTGCTCAACTGGGACGGCCGGAGCACAGACGGGTTGTTGCCGACCACATGAAGTTACTCACCCGCGGCCGCAGAACCGGAACGGGATCTGCCCTGTCCGAACGCCAGCAGCGGCTGGTGTGGCGTATGACCGCGCTGCTGCTCGACTACCCGACAGCCGAGACAGCCGGCCTCGTAGACCAACTTGGCGCTGCCACCGCGGAACTGCCGGACGCGGCATGTGCGCCGCTGACGGAGTTCCTGAACCGGTTCGGCGAGACGGACCCGATGCGGCGTGCGTCGAACTACGTCGAGACGTTCGACATGCAACGGCGCAGCAGCCTGCACCTCACCTACTACGCATACGGCGACACTCGCAAACGCGGAATGGCCCTGCTGCGGTTCAAGCACGCCTACCGTCAGGCCGGGATCGCCGACGGGGACCTGGGCAGTTCGGAACTGCCCGACTACCTGCCCATGGTGCTCGAGTTCGCGGCGACCGTCGATCATGCCCAAGGCGAACGCTTGCTGGCCGAACATGTCCCGGTGCTCGAACTACTTCGGCTGTCCCTGGAGGACAACGGTTCCTACTACACCGGCCTGTTGGCCGCGATCCTGGTCACGTTGCCCCCGGTCAACAGTGCTGACCGCCGCCGCATCGCGCAGCTCGCCGCCGAGGGGCCGCCCGATGAGGATGTCGGTCTCGATCCGTTCGCGTTGGATCCGATGGCTTCGGGAGGAACTCGCCGATGAGCGCTTGCGCGAAGAGAGAATGCCAATGAGCAACGTGCTGTGGATGACACTGCCCTACATCGCCTTCACGTCGTTCGTCCTTGGGCACATCTGGCGTTACCGGGCGGATCAGTTCGGTTGGACCACAAGGTCTTCCCAGATCTACGAAAGCCGGCTGCTGCGATTGGGCAGCCCGCTGTTCCATTTCGGCATCCTCGGTGTGCTGGCCGGACACGTCGTGGGCCTGCTGATTCCGCAGTCGTGGACTTCAGCGGTCGGCGTTTCCGAACACGTCTACCACCTGATGTCGGTGAGCATGGGGTCGCTGGCCGGCATCGCCGTCATCGCCGGGATAGCCATCCTGCTCTACCGCCGGGTCACCGTACCCGAGGTGCGAACAGCGACCACACTCAACGACAAGGTGATGTACCTGCTTCTGGTCGGGGCGCTGGCGACCGGGATGCTGAACACCCTCACCAACGTGTTCTCCACGTACAACTACCGCGAGACGGTGTCGCCGTGGTTCCGCAGCTTGTTCACCCTGCATCCGGCGCCACAGCTGATGGCCGAATCGCCGTGGACTTTTCAGGCGCATGTACTGATCGTGCTCGCCCTGCTCGGGGTGTGGCCCTACACCCGGCTGGTGCACATGTTCAGCGCACCGATCGGCTATCTGGTACGCCCGTTTGTGATCTACCGCAGCCGCGACCCGCAGCAGACCGGGAAAAACCGCTACGCGAAGGCGTGGGTGACACCGCAAGCGCCGCCTCCACGCAGCCGTTGGGTGTGACGTAACCCGGTAAGCAGACACAGAACTGCCCCTCTTCCGAAGGGCAGTTCTGTGTCTGCTCGAGGGAGGAAGTCTCGCGGGGAAATCTAGAGGCGCTCGATGATCGTGACGTTGGCGGTGCCGCCGCCCTCACACATGGTCTGCAGGCCGTAGCGGCCGCCGGTGCGCTCGAGGGTGTTGAGCATGGTCGTGAAGAGCTTGGCTCCGGTGGCACCCAGCGGGTGACCCAGTGCGATGGCGCCGCCGCTCGGGTTGACCTTGGCCGGATCGGCCTTGGTCTCCTTGAGCCAGGCCAGCACCACCGGTGCGAAGGCTTCGTTGATCTCGACGGTGTCGATGTCGTCGATCGTCAGGCCGGTCTTCTCCAGCGCGTACTGGGTGGCCGGGATCGGGCCGGTCAGCATCATCACCGGGTCGTCGCCGCGGGCGCTGATGTGGTGGATGCGGGCGCGGGGCTTCAGGTTGTACTTGTTGACCGCTTCCTCCGAAGCCAGCAGCACCGCCGCCGCGCCGTCAGAGATCTGGCTGGCCAGCGCGGCAGTCAGGCGACCACCCTCGACCAAGGGCTTGAGCGAGGCCAGCTTCTCCAGCGTCGACTCACGTGGTCCCTCGTCGACACCGAAGTCACCCACCGGGACGATCTCGTTGTCGAAGTGCCCGTTGCGGATCGCCGCGAACGCCCGCTGGTGGCTGTTGTAGGCGAACTCCTCCATCTCCGCACGGGAGATGTCCCACTTCTCGGCGATCATTTCCGAGCCACGGAACTGAGAGATCTCCTGATCGCCGTAGCGGTGCAGCCAGTTCTTGGATTCGTTTGTGGGCGAGGTGAATCCGAATTCCTTGCCGACCACCATGGCCGAGGAGATCGGGATCCAGCTCATGTTCTGCATACCGCCGGCGAGGATCAGGTCCGCCGTGCCGGACATGATGGCCTGGGCGCCGAAGGAGATGGCCTGCTGGCTGGAGCCGCACTGCCGGTCGACGGTGACGCCGGGGACGGCTTCGGGATAGCCGGCGGCCAGCCAGGTCAGCCGACCGATGTTTCCGGCCTGGCCACCGATCGCGTCGACGCAACCGACGATGACGTCGTCAACCGCACCCGGGTCGACATCGTTGCGGTCGAAGATGGCGCGGAACGCGTGCACGCCGAGATCGATCGGGTGCACCTCGGCCAGCGAGCCGTTCTTCTTTCCGACCGGCGTACGCACGGCGTCGACGATGTATGCCTCAGGCATTACTGGTCTCCTTTGACAGTGGCGTTCCCGGCGGTGATTCCGCCGAGGACGATGGCGAGGTATTGCCGGCCGACCTCTTCGGCCGAAAGCGGTCCGCCCGGTTGATACCAGCGGACCGAAACCCAGGTGGTGTCGCGAATGAACCGGTACACCAGGTCGACGTCGATGTCCTGCCGGAACGAGCCGTCGGAGATCCCCTGCTGCAGGATGTCCACCCACATCTTGCGCTGTTCGCGGTTGCGCTCGTCGACGAAGCCGAACTGAGGGATCGACGAGAGCCGCTTGGCCTCGTCCTGGTAGATGACGACCTGCGCATGCCGGTGCTCGATCGCCTCGAACGACGTCATGAACAGTCCGGTCAACCGGCCCAACGGCGTGGTCTCGCGGTCGAGGATCTCCTGGTAGCGCGCGAACAGCCAGTCCAGGAAGTCCTTGAGCACTTCCTCGACCATCTGCTCTTTGGACTTGAAGTGGTGGTACAGGCTGCCCGAGAGGATTCCAGCAGAGTCGGCGATGTCGCGGACCGTCGTCGCCTTCAGGCCGCGTTCGGCAAACATCCTCGCGGCAAGATCGAGAAGCTCGTCGCGTCTGCTTGCCGGCTGGGCGGCGGTCTCCGGCTCCATCGACACAGCATAGCAACCAAGCGCTTGCTAGGTCACGTTCGGGCTCGATGCGGCCGCGATGAGAACGACGGTTGCCGCCCCGGCCGCCATCAGAGGGAGCCCGGCTTCGCTTGCACGCAACTTGGGCTCGAGCACAAGAGTCACACCCGCCTCAATGGCACCGGCTTCGCGGCCGGGTGCCGAAGTGCCCGCCTACGAGCGACAACTCAGCGACAGTCGCCACATAGGTCGCATCGACAACTTCCGTCGCAGGCACGATCGATACATGCGTCACTCAGGCCCAATCAGTCGCGTGTGCAACAGATTTCAGGCTGCCCACCTACGCGCGACAGAGTCGCTGGTAAGTGGGCACTAAACCACTGAGGCTGATGTGACCCACGGTACTGGACAGCTGAAAGTGACCAGCGACAATGCGTCGGGCGGCGCAGGTGTTGCCAGTGAGGCGATTGTCGCTCGATTGTCGCTAACAGGCGGGCATGTCAGACATGCCACCCGAAACTGTGACTCGTGTGGCCTCAGGCCCGCTGACTCGAAACCGAGATGACCTCGCCGGTCAGATAGCTCGAGTAGTCGCTGGCCAGGTAGGCGATCGTGGTGGCGATCTCCCACGGCTCGGCCGCGCGGCCGAACGCCTCATCCGAGGACAGCCGGTCCAGCAGCGCGGCATCGGCCGAGCGCTCCAGGAACTTGTGCCGCGCGATGCTCGGCGACACAGCGTTGATTCGCACCCCGAACTCGACGGCTTCGATTGCGCTGCACCGGGTCAGCGCCATCACACCGGCCTTGGCCGCAGCGTAGTGCGACTGCGAGTGCTGTGCGCGCCAGCCGAGAACACTGGCGTTGTTCACGATCACCCCGCCGTGCTCGACATCACGGAAGTACCGCAGGGCGGCGCGGGTGGCCCGCATGACCGAGTTCAGCGTGACGTTGAGGACGCGGTCCCATTCGTCGTCGGTCATGTCGACCAGCGGCGTCTCGCCACCCAGGCCGGCGTTGTTCACCAGAACGTCCAGGCGGCCCATCGTCTCGACCGACCGGGCGATGAGCGCGTCGACCGCCTCAGTGGAGGTGACGTCGCAGACCACGGCCTCGACCCGGCCCAGGCCGAGTTCGGCCAGCTGGTCGCGGGTCTCGTTCAGGCGCCGCTCGTGGTAGTCGGACACCACGACGTTGGCACCCTCGAGCAGGGCGCGGCGTGCGGTGGACGAGCCGATGCCGGTTCCGGCGGCGGCGGTCACCAGGACCACCTTGCCCTTCAGCAGGCCGTGTCCCTCAACCTCGTTCGGAGCAACTGAAAGATCCATCAGCCCTTTGCCTCTCGGGGTAGACCGAGCACTCGCTCGGCGATGATGTTGCGCTGGATTTCGTTGGACCCGCCGTAGATGGTGTCCGAACGCGAGAACAGGTAGAGCCGCTGCCACTCGTCGAACTCGCCGTCTTCCAGCGTCAGCCCGGCCGTGCCCTGCACGTCCATGGCGATCTCGCCGAGCTCGCGGTGCCAGTTGGCCCACAACAGCTTCGACACATTGTCCTGGCCCGGCTGCTCGACATCCATGGTGGCCAGGGCGTAGGACCGCATGGCCTGCAAGCCGGTCCACGACTCGGTCAGCTTTTGGCGGATCAGGGGGTCGTCGGCCGCGCCGGTGCGCTTGGCCAGCTCGACGAGATTGGAGTGCTCACGGGCGTAGCGGATCTGCTGACCCAGCGTGGACACCCCGCGCTCGAAGGTCAGCGTGCCCATCGCCACGCGCCAGCCGTCACCGGGCTGACCGACCACGAGCGACGCCTCGGTGCGAGCGTCGTCGAAGAACACCTCGTTGAACTCGGAGTCCCCGGTCAGCTGGATGATCGGGCGGATCTCGACGCCCGGCTGATCCAGCGGCACCAGCAGATAGGACAGGCCGGCGTGCCGCTTGGAGCCCTTCTCGGTGCGCGCGACCACGAAGCACCACTGCGCCCAGTGAGCCAGTGACGTCCACACCTTCTGACCGTTGATCACCCATTCGTCGCCGACCAGTTCGGCCGTCGTCGCCACATTGGCCAGGTCACTGCCGGCGTTGGGCTCGGAGTAACCCTGGCTCCACAGCTCGGTGACGTCCAGGATCTTCGGCAGGAACCGCTTCTGCTGTTCGGGGGTGCCGTACTCGATGAGCGTCGGCCCGAGCAGTTCCTCGCCCAGGTGGTTGACCTTGTCGGGCGCGTTGGCGCGGGCGTACTCCTCGTAGAAGGCGACGCGGTGCGCGACCGACAGCCCGCGGCCGCCATGCTCCACCGGCCAGCCGAGGCAGGTCAATCCCGCCGCGGCCAGATGCTGATTCCACGCCCGTCGCTCTTCGAAGGCTTCGTGTTCACGCCCCGGTCCACCCAGGCCCTTGAGCGCTGCGAATTCGCCAACGAGATTGTCTGCGAGCCACTGCCGGACCTCGGCCCGGAACTCCTGGACCTCTATCACCCCTGTAGGCTAACCTACCAAGCACTTGCTTTGTTAAGGGAGCATCGATGACGAGCGATCGCCGCACCGTGCCAGCGGTGCTGGACCGGGTTGCCGTGCAGTTTTCCGACCATGACGCCCTGGTGACCGCCGGCGAAGCCGGCAATTCGGCCGGAGTCCAGAGGCTGACCTATTCGGAGCTGCGCGCGCACGTACGCCAAGCTGCGGCGGCGATGATCGCACTCGGCGTCCAACCCGGCGACCGGGTGGCGATCTGGTCACCGAACACCTGGCACTGGGTGGTGGCCTGCCTGGCCACCCACTACGCCGGGGCCCAGATGGTGCCGCTGAACACCCGCTACACCGCCAGCGAGGCCACCGACATCCTGGCCCGCACCGAAGCTCCGCTGCTGATTGCCGCGGGCGAATTTCTCGGCTCGGATCGCGCGTCCGAACTGGATCGCGACGCACTGCCGGCACTGCGCGACATCGTGCGGGTGCCCGTTGAAGTCCAGGACAAAGACTCCGTCGTGTCGTGGGACGAGTTCGTCTCCCGGGGGACCGACCTGGAGGCGGTCGACGCACGTGCCGCGGCGGTGATGCCCGACGACGTCTCCGACATCCTGTTCACCTCCGGCACCACCGGACGCAGCAAGGGCGTGCGGTGCGCACACCGCCAGTCCCTCGACGGATCGGCGGCCTGGGCCGAGTGCGGCCAGGTCACCAGCACCGACCGCTACCTGTGCATCAACCCGTTCTTCCACAACTTCGGCTACAAGGCCGGCATCCTGGCCTGCCTGCAGACTGGCGCCACGCTGTACCCGGTGCTCACGTTCAAGCCCGAGCAGGTGCTGAAAACGATTGCCGAACAGCGCATCACCGTCCTCCCCGGTCCGCCGACCATCTTCCAGACCCTGCTGGACCATCCCGGGCGTGCCGATTACGACCTGTCCTCGCTGCGCTTCTCGGTGACCGGTGCCGCCGTCGTCCCGGTGGTCCTGATCGAGCGGATGCAGTCCGAGCTCGACATCGACATCGTGCTGACCGCATACGGGCTGACCGAAGCCGCCGGCTTCGGCACCATGTGCAGTGCCGACGACGACGCGGTGACCGTGGCCACGACGTGCGGCCGTCCGATCGCCGATTTCGAACTGCGCCTGGATGATTCGGGCGAAGTTCTGCTACGTGGACCCAACGTCATGCTCGGCTACCTCGACGATCCCGAGGCCACCGCGGAGGCCATCGACGCCGGCGGCTGGCTGCACACCGGCGACATCGGGACGCTCGACGCCCGCGGCAACCTGACCATCACCGACCGTCTCAAGGACATGTTCATCTGCGGCGGGTTCAACGTGTACCCGGCCGAGATCGAACAGGTGCTGGCCCGGTTGGACGGGGTGGTCGAATCCGCGGTGATCGGCGTTCCCGACGAGCGGCTCGGCGAGGTCGGCAAGGCCTATGTGGTGCTCAAGCCCGGCGTGACGCTCGACGAGGCCGACGTAATAGCCCACACCCGCGAGCATCTGGCGAACTTCAAGGTGCCGCGATCAGTTGAGTTTCTGGATGTGCTGCCGCGAAACCCGGGCGGCAAGGTGATCAAACCGGTGCTGCGCAGCAGAGGGACCCGAGAAGGGGTGCAATGGACCTGACATTCGACGACGAGACCGAGGCCTTTCGGGCCGAGGTCCGCGACTTCCTGGCGGCCAACCGGGAACACTTCCCGACCAAGTCGTACGACACCCTGGAGGGGTTCGAGCAGCACCGTCGCTGGGACAAGGTGCTTTTCGACGCCGGCCTGTCGGTGATCGCCTGGCCTAAAGAATATGGCGGCCGCGACGCCACGCTGCTGCAGTGGGTGGTGTTCGAGGAGGAGTACTTCCACGCCGGCGCACCCGGGCGGGCCAGCGCCAACGGCACCGCGATGCTGGCGCCGACACTGTTCGCGCACGGCACCGAAGAACAACTGCAGCGGGTACTGCCGAAAATGGCCAGCGGCGAGGAGATCTGGGCACAAGCCTGGTCCGAGCCCGAGTCGGGGAGCGACCTGGCCTCGCTGCGCTCGACGGCCACCAAAGTCGACGGCGGCTGGAAGCTCAACGGGCAGAAGATCTGGAGCTCCCGTGCACCGTTCGGTGAGCGGGGCTTCGGCTTGTTCCGTTCCGACCCGGAGGCGCAGCGCCACAAGGGTCTGACCTACTTCATGTTCGACCTCAAGGCTCCCGGCATCACCGTGCGCCCGATCGCCCAGCTCGGCGGGGACACCGGCTTCGGCGAGATCTTCCTCGACGACGTGTTCGTGCCGGACAACGACGTGATCGGCGCTGTGCACGAAGGCTGGCGCGCGGCGATGAGCACGTCGAGCAACGAACGCGGCATGTCGCTGCGCAGCCCGGCCCGGTTCCTGGCACCTGCGGAACGGCTTGTCGCACAGTGGAAGTCCAACCCGGATCCGGTCTTCACCGACCGCGTCGCCGACACCTGGATCAAGGCCCAGGCCTACCGGCTGCACACCTTCGGCACCGTCACCCGGCTCGCCAACGGTGGCGAGCTGGGCGCGGAGTCCTCGGTGACCAAGGTGTTCTGGTCCGACCTGGACGTCGCCTTGCACCAAACTGCACTGGACATGCAGGGTCCCGAGGCCGAACTGGTCGATCACTGGACCGAAGGCCTGCTGTTCGCGCTCGGCGGCCCGATCTACGCCGGCACCAACGAGATCCAACGCAACATCATTGCGGAAAGACTGCTTGGCCTACCGCGCGAATCTGGAGGGAAGCCAAAGTGAATTTCGAGATCGACGAACAGCAACGGGACTTTGCGGCCAGCATCGACGCGGCACTGAGCGCCGCCGATGTCCCGGCTGCGGTGCGAGCCTGGGGCGAGGGCGACACCGGGCCGGGCCGCAAGGTGTGGGCACAGCTGACCGACCTCGGCGTCACGGCGCTGCTGGTGCCGGAGAAGTACGACGGCATCGACGCCAGCCCGGTCGACCTGGTGGTCGCACTGGAGCGGCTGGGTTACTGGGCGGTGCCCGGCCCGGTCACCGAATCCATCGCCGTTGCCCCGATTCTGCTTTCGAACGACGAGCGTTCGGGAGCGCTGGCCTCCGGTGAACTGATCGCCACCGTCGCCATGCCGCCCCAGGCACCACGGGCCGTCAACGCCGACTTCGCCGGACTGACGCTGCTGGCCGCCGACGGCCAGGTCGGCGATGCCACCGCGGGTGCCGCCCACGATTCCGTCGACCCGGCCCGAAAGCTGTTCGACATCACCGCATCCGGCGACACGCAGGCCGCTGATACCGCACGCGCCTACGAGTTCGGTGTCCTGGCCACTGCCGCCCAACTGGTCGGCGCCGGCCAGGCCATGCTGGGCCATTCCGTCGAATACGCCAAGCAGCGCACCCAGTTCGGCCGGATCATCGGCTCGTACCAGGCCATCAAGCACAAGCTCGCCGATGTGCACATCGCCGTCGAGTTGGCCCGCCCGCTGGTGTACGGCGCGGCGCTGTCACTGGGCGAGGGCTCGCCCGATACCGCCCGCGACGTCAGCGCCGCCAAGGTGGCCGCCGCCGATGCCGCGCTGCTGGCCGCCCGCTCGGCGCTGCAGACCCACGGCGCTATCGGGTTCACCCAGGAACACGACTTGTCCCTGTCGCTGCTGCGCGTGCAGGCGTTGCGCAGTGCCTGGGGCGACCCCAACGCACACCGTCGTCGACTGCTGGAGGCCCTGTCGTGAGTGAAGAACGGCAACTGTTGCGCGAAACCGTCGCCGCGCTCGTGGACAAGCATGCCTCCCCCGAGGCGGTCCGCGCCGCGATGGAATCCAAGCGCGGCTACGACGAGAAGCTGTGGGGCCTGCTGTGCGAGCAGGTCGGCGCCGCCGCCCTGGTGGTCCCGGAGGAACTCGGCGGGGCCGGAGGCGAACTCGCCGATGCCGCAGTGGTTCTCGAAGAGCTTGGCAAGGCCCTGGTACCCACTCCCCTGCTGGGCACCACCCTGGCCGAACTCGCCCTGCTGGCCGTGGGCGACCACGAGCCGCTCGAAGGTCTGGCCGATGGCACAGCCATCGGCACGGTCGCTTTTGACGCCGACTACGTCATCAACGGTGATGTAGCCGATGTCGTCATCGGCACCGACGGCGAGAACCTGGCCCGGTGGACCACGTTCACCGCCACACCCAAATCGACCATGGACCTCACCCGCCGGCTGTCCGCGGTGATCCCGGGCGACACGACCGTCCTGGGCGCCGACCCCGGCCTGGCCGACACTGCTGCCCTGCTGATGGCCGCCGAGCAGATCGGCGCCGCGTCGCGCTGCCTCGACCTCACCGTCGCCTACACCAAAGACCGGGTGCAGTTCGGCCGCGCGATCGGCAGCTTCCAGGCGCTCAAGCACCGGATGGCCGACTTGTACGTCAAGGTGTCTGCCGCCCGTGCCGTGGTCAATGACGCCATCACCGATCCGTCTCCCACGTCGGCCTCGCTGGCCCGCTACTTCGCCAGCGAGGCGCTGTCCGCGGTAACCGCCGAAGCCATCCAGCTGCACGGCGGTATCGCGATCACCTGGGAGAGCGACATCCAGCTGTACTTCAAGCGTGCCCACGGCAGTGCGCAGCTGCTCGGTCCGCCGCGCGAGCATCTTCGCCGGCTCGAAGCTCAGGTCTTCTAGGCGGCTCGCCGCCGTGGTGTTCTAACGTGGCTTTGATGGACGTCGCACTGCGAGCGGGAATTCCGCCCTTTCACGTCATGGACGTGTGGCTGGCCGCGGCCGAACGCCAGCGCACGCACGGCGACCTGGTCAACCTCTCGGCCGGGCAGCCCAGTGCCGGGGCACCCACGGCGGTGCGGGAGGCCGCCGTCGCCGCGCTCAACCAGGGCTCGCTCGGCTACACCGTCGCGCTCGGCCTCCCTGAGTTGCGCGCCGAGATCGCCGCGTCGTACCGGAAGTATGGCGTGGAGGTCGGTGTCGACGAGGTGGTGCTCACCACCGGATCCTCGGGTGGATTCCTGCTGACCTTCCTGGCCTGTTTCGACGTCGGCGACCGGGTGGCGATCGCCAGCCCGGGTTATCCCTGCTACCGCAACATCCTCAGCGCGCTGGGCTGTGAGGTGGTCGAGATCCCCTGCGGCCCCGAGACCCGGTTCCAGCCGACTGTCGCCATGCTCGACGCGCTGGATCCCCCGGTGGCCGGCGTGATCGTCGCCAGCCCGGCCAACCCGACCGGCACCGTCATCCCGCCCGCCGAGCTGGCCGCGATCGCGCGCTGGTGCGACACCGCGGGCGTGCGGCTGATCAGCGACGAGGTCTACCACGGCCTGGTCTACCCCGGCGCCCCCGAAACCAGCTGCGCCTGGGAGACCTCGCGGAATGCCGTGGTGGTCAACAGCTTCTCGAAGTATTTCGCGATGACCGGATGGCGGCTGGGCTGGCTGCTGGTGCCCACCGGGTTGCAGCGCGCGGTGGACCGGCTCACCGGAAACTTCACCATCTGCCCGCCCGCGTTGGCCCAGCACGCCGCGGTGGCCGCGTTCACCCCGGAATCCCTTGCCGAGGCCGACGGGCTGCTGTCGCATTACGCCGACAACCGCACGCTGCTGCTCGACGGGCTGCGCGGCATCGGCATCGACCGGCTGGCTCCGACCGACGGCGCTTTCTACGTGTACGCCGATGTCAGCCAGTACACGGATGACTCATTGGCCTGGTGCTCGAAGCTGTTGGCCGACACCGGTGTGGCCATCGCTCCCGGCATCGACTTCGACACCGTGCACGGAAACTCCTATGTACGGCTGTCGTTCGCCGGGCCGACCAGTGACATCGAAGAGGCGTTGCGCCGCATCGGTGCCTGGTTGCGGTAGATCGACTCCGCGGTCAGCGCTTCGGACGCTGCGAGGCGTACCAATCGAGCAGGTCCGGGTTGTCTACGGCGCTGCGCTCGACCACCTTGGCCGCATCCGCGCCCTGGAACAGCTTCTTGATCGGGACTTCGAGCTTCTTGCCGGTGCGGGTATGCGGTATGCCCGGCGCGACCAGAATGTCGTCGGGCACGTGCCGCGGCGACACTTCGGTGCGGATGGTCTGAATGATCTTGTCCCGCACCGAGTCCGTGAGTTCAACGCCCTCGGCCGGCACCACGAACAACGGCATCCAGTATCCGCCGTCGGGCTGTTCGGCCCCGATCACCAGCGCCTCGGCGACCTCGGGCAATCGCTCCACCGACTGGTAGATGTCGGCACTGCCCATGCGTATTCCGTTGCGGTTCAGGGTGGAGTCCGACCGGCCGTGCACGACGATGCTGTCGTGGTCGGTGATGGTGATCCAGTCACCGTGCCGCCAGACTCCCGGAAACATCTCGAAGTAGGCCGCCCGGTACCGGGATCCGTCAGCGTCGTTCCAAAACGCGATGGGCATCGAGGGCAACGGCTTGGTGATCACCAGCTCGCCGACCTCGCCGCGCACCGGCTTGCCGCTTTCATCCCAGGCGTCCACCGCCGCCCCGAGATAACGGGTGGACAGCTCGCCCGGCCACACCGGCACGGTCGGCGCACCGCCGATGAACGCCGACACCACGTCGGTGCCGCCACTGAGTGACGACACCTGCACCCGCTCGCCGATGTTGTCGCGCAACCACAGCGCCGATGACGGCGGCAGCGAAGATCCGGTGATACCAACGGTTTTCAGTGCGGACAGGTCGTGTTCTTCACGGGGCACGGCACCGGCCTTGGCGCAGGCCAGCACATAGCCCGGGCTGGTACCCAGCACGGTCGCATGGACGGTCGCCGCGATGTGCCACAGGGCATCGGCCGTCGGATAGGTGGGGCTGCCCTCGTAACAGACGATGGTAGCCCCGACCAGCAGGCCGGCCACCTGGAAGTTCCACATCATCCAGCTGGGGCTGGTGTACCAGAAGAACGTGTCGTCGGGACCGATGTCGGACTGCAGCGACACTGCCTTGAGGTGTTCGAGCAGCACCCCGCCGTGGCCGTGCATGATCCCTTTGGGCAGGCCGGTGGTTCCCGACGAGTACAGCACCCACAGTGGGTGGGCGAAATCGACCGGTGTGGTGGTCAATTCGGCCCTGCCGGCCGTCGCGGACTCCCAGTCCAGCCAGTCCTCCCGGGCGCCCCCCAAACGCGACACCAGCACCGAGGCCTTCAGCGTGGGCAGGCCGTCGCGCACCGCGGCGATGTCGGCGCTCTTGTCGTGGGCCTTGCCGCCGAAGTGGTATCCGTCGGCAGTCACCAACACGGTGGGCTCCAACTGGCCGAGCCGGTCCAGGGCCGCCTTGGCGGTGTAGTCCTGCCCGCAGGCACTCCAGATCGCACCGAGGCTCGCGGTGGCCAGAAACGCGATGATGGCCTCGGCGATGTTGGGCAGGTAGCCGACGACCCGATCGCCCGGCTGCACCCCGAGTGACCGCAATGTGTGCGCGAAAGCACCGGTACGGCGCAGCAATTCAGCCCAGGACAGCTCGGTGATCGCGCCGCCTTCGGCCACGTTGAGGATCGCCGGACGATCGGTCCGGGCCTGACGGGCCACCTGGTCGACGTAGTTCAGCCGGGCACCGGGAAACCACTGCACACCCGGCATCTCATCGCCGACGAGCACCCGCTCCGGCCGCTCACCCAGGTCGAAGTAATCCCAGACTGCGCCCCAGAACGCCGCCGGATCATCGACCGACCACTGCCACAAGCTCCGATAGTCGGCAGCGCTGACCCCGAGGCCCGACTCGACGAACCGGGCGAAGTCGGTAACCCGGGCGGCCTCGATGCCTTCCGGCGTCGGCTCCCACTGAGCAGTTGTCGTCATCGTGCGCTCCACCCACCATCCATCGTGTACGACGCCCCGGTCACCATCCGGGCGCCCGGCGACGCCAGCCAACCTACCAACGCGCCGACCTCTTCCGGTTCCACCAGTTGCTTGACCGCGCTCTCCTTCAGCAGCACCTCAGTCAGTACGTCCTGCTCGGGAATGCCGTGGATACGGGCTTGGTCGGCGATCTGCTTGGTGACCAGTGGCGTCCGTACATAGCCCGGGTTGACGCAGTTGCTGGTCACCCCGTGGGCCCCGCCCTCCAGCGCGGTCACCTTCGACAGACCCTCCAGCGCATGCTTGGCGGTGACGTAGCCAGACTTGAACTCCGAGGCGCGCAGGCCGTGCACCGACGAGATGTTGACGACGCGACCGAACCCCTGGGCGTACATGTGCGGCAGTGCGGCGCGGATCAACAGAAACGGCACCTCGACCATCAACGCCAGCAGCATTCGGAACCGCTCGGGCGGGAACTCCTGGATCGGGTGGATGCTCTGCACCCCGGCGTTGTTGACCAGGATGTCGCAGTCCAACGTCAGTGTCTCCAGCGCCGACACATCGAGAAGGTCGACCGCCCAAGGCTTTCCGCCGATATCTCTGGCGACGGCTTCGGCCCCGGCTCCATCGACGTCGGCCACCGTGACCACGGCCCCGCGGGACGCGAGTTCGCGGGCGCACGCCGCTCCGATCCCGCCGGCGGCGCCGGTGACCAGCGCGGTGCGGCCGGCCAGATCACTCATACCGCGGCTCGTTGCAGGTCGGCGGCATCGATCTCGGCCAGGTCCGCGCCCTTGGTCTCGCGGGTGAACGCCAACGCGATCAACGTCACCAACGCGGCTGCCGCCAGATACAACGCGATCGGCACCGAGGAGGAGTAGGTCTTCAACAACCACACTGCGATGATCGGGGCCAGCGATCCAGCGGCAATCGAGGTGACCTGATAGCCAAGGGAGACACCGGAATAGCGCATCCGGGTCGGGAACATCTCGGACATCAGTGCGGGCTGCGGCGCGTACATCAGGGCATGGATCACCAGCCCCAGCGTGATGGCCGCGATCACCGGAAGGTACTGGCCACTGTCCATCATCGGGTAGGCGAAGAAGCCCCAGCAGGCCGCGCCGACGGCACCCACGAAGTACACCGGGCGACGGCCGTACCGGTCCGACAGCGCCCCGACCGTCGGGATGGCCACCAGGTGCACCGTGTGCGCGATGAGCAGCCACCAGAGGATGTCGCTGGTGTCGGAGTGCACGTGCTCCTTGAGATAGGTGATCGAGAACGTGACCACCAGGTAGTACATGATGTTCTCGCCGAACCGCAGACCCATCGCGGTGAACACCCCGCGCGGGTAACGCTTGAGTACCTCGATCGCGCTGAACGAGCTGGCCTTGATCTGTTCGGCCTCCTGTTGGGCCGCAACGAAAATCGGCGCATCGGTGACCTTGGTGCGGATGTAGTAGCCGATCAACACCACCACCGCCGACAGCCAGAACGCCACGCGCCAACCCCAGGAGAGGAACGCGTCAGGGGTGAGCAGCCCGTTGAGCAGCAGCAGCACGACGGTGGCCAGCATGTTGCCCACCGGAACACCGGCCTGTGGCCAGCTGGCCCAGAATCCACGCGAATGGTTCGGGCTGTGCTCGGCCACCAACAGCACCGCGCCACCCCACTCGCCGCCGACGGCGAAGCCCTGCAGGAATCGCAGGACCACCAGCAGCATGGGAGCCAGATAACCGATCTGACCGAAGGTCGGCAGGCAGCCCATCAGGAACGTGGCCAGGCCGACGAGGATCAGGCTGAACTGCAGCAACTTCTTACGGCCGAACTTGTCGCCGTAGTGACCGAACACGATGCCGCCGAGCGGACGAGCCAGGAAGCCGATGGCGTACGTGCCGAAGGCGGCCATGATGGCGTCCAGTTCGTTGCCGCCCTGCGGGAAGAACAACTTGTTGAAGACCAGGGTGGCGGCGGTTCCGTAGAGAAAGAACTCGTACCACTCGACCACCGTGCCTGCCATCGAGGCGGCGACGACGCGGCGCAGACCGGTCGCATTGGGCACGCTCATCCGCGGCTCCTTATGACTTGAACCATCCTTCGAGGGCACTGTGACGCCCCTGACAGCATTCGTGAGTATTCATGCACGCCCAACCGTCCGCAATGGGTAAAACCGCACCAGCAGTCTGCAAAAATGCAGAAATGGACGGTGCGCAAACGCCCGGGCGTCCCAGCGCGGACGATCTCCTCGTTCTCCTGGCCGTCGGCCGTTCCGGTCGCTACACCGCCGCGGCCGACGAACTCGGCATCAACCACACCACGATCTCGCGGCGCATCGCCGCACTGGAGCAGGCCCTCGGCGGCCGGGTACTGACCCGGGCCGGCGGGGGATGGGAACTGACCGACCTCGGCCGCGAAGCGTTGGCAGCCGCCGAAGCCGTCGAGTCCGCGGTGTCGACCCTTGGCAGCACCGGCACGCGGCAACTCGAAGGCGTGGTGCGGGTCTCGGCGACGGACGGCTTCAGTGCCTACATCGCCGCACCCGCGGCGGCCCAGGTGCAGCGTCGTCACCCACGACTGGCGGTCGAGATCGTCACCGCCACGCGGCGCGCGTCCCAACAGCGTTCGAGCCTGGACCTCGAGATCGTCGTGGGCACGCCCCAGGTGAGACGGGCCGAGGCCATCCGCCTCGGTGACTATTGCCTCGGTCTCTACGGCGCCCGCGACTACCTCGCCGAGCACGGCACCCCGTCCGACATCGGGGATCTGGCGCGCTTTCCGCTGGTCTACTTCATCGACTCGATGCTGCAGGTGGACGACCTCGACATGGCGACCAGTTTCGCGCCGGCCATGCGCGAATCGGTGACCTCCACCAACGTCTTCGTCCACGTCGAGGCCACCCGCGCCGCGGCCGGGCTGGGCCTGTTGCCCTGCTTCATGGCCGACCGGCATGAGGACCTGGTCCGGGTGCTGCCCGCAGAACTGACCGTTCAACTGAGCTACTGGCTGGTGGCGCGGGCCGAGACGCTGCGGCGCCCGGTGGTGGCCGCGGTGGTCGAAGCGATCCACGACCGGATGGCCGACCAGCAGGACGTGCTGTTGGGCACCGACGCATCATGATGCACATGCCTGATGCTATGATGCAACAGTGCGCACCACTGTCAACATCGACGACGCGCTGCTGGCCGAGGCCAAGGTTGTGGCGGCCCGCACGTCGCGTTCCCTCGGCTCTGTGGTCGAGGATGCACTGCGCGAGATGTTGAGTCGCGTCGCCGGCGAGACCGCAGCACCCGAGTTCCGATTGCCGACACACGGAAGCGGCGGCCTGCGCCCGGGCGTCGACCTCGACGACAAGGAAGCACTCGCCGAACTGTTGGGCGACAATGCTTCTCCCTGACGTCAACGTTCTGATCTACGCCATTCGCCAGGACAGCGTCGACCATGAAAAGTACGCCGCATGGTTTTCGGGCGCGCTCAACGCGGACGAGCCCGTCGGCGTCAGCGACCTGGTGCTGTCCGGCGTGATCCGACTGTTGACCAACCACCGGGTCTTCCGGGAGCCCAGTTCGACGTCCCAGGCGCTCGACGCGTGCCGGGCGATCCGATCGGCACCGGCGGCAGTGCCCATTCGGCCCGGGCCCCGCCACTGGGCCATCTTCGCCTCGCTGTGCACCGACACCGGAGCAAAAGCCAACGCCGTGCCTGATGCGTACCACGCCGCGCTTGCCATCGAAAACAGCGCGACCTGGATCACCACCGATCGAGCATTCGCGCGATTTCCCGGATTGCGCTGGCGACCACCATTCGACTGACGTTGACTGGCAGGCATGCCATTCATCGACCACGACCGCGGGCGGGCCTACTACCGGCACTGGGCCGCACCCCAGCCCCGCGCCGCCGTCATCTTCCTGCACGGGTTCGGTGAGCACACCGGCGTCTACCACCGCTACGGCTTCGCCCTCAACGCCGCGGGGATCGACCTGTGGGCGGTCGATCAGTTCGGTCACGGCCTGACCCCGGGCACCCGGGGCGACTTCGGCAGTATCGAGGACAGCTCATCACTGGCCGAATCCCTGACCGGCCTCGCCGAGCACGAAACCCCAGGTATTCCGCTGGTGGCACAGGGACATTCATTCGGTTCGGTTGTCACCCTGTTCCGGTTGCTTCGCGAACCCGACCGGTACCGGGCCGGCGTCATCTCCGGCGCCCCGTTGGTCCCGATCCCCGAAATGCTCGACAGGAACACCGAATTGGAGCTGGACCCGAACTGGCTGTCTTCCGACCCGTTCTACCTCGACGCCCTGGAGAACGACCCGTTGGCCTTCGTCGACGCCGACGGGACCTCGCTCACCCGCGAGCTTGACCGGGCCTGGGACCGATTCGGCGCCGAACTTCCCAAGCTCACGGTGCCCACCCTGGCCCTGCACGGCGCGGCCGACGTGATCGCCCCGGCCGGCGCCGTCAGGGCCTATGCCGAACAGGTAGAGCCGTTGCAGTTCAAGGAGTTTCCGGGCGGGCGTCACGACATCCTCAACGAGTCGGTGCACCGCGAGGTCGCCGCGGACATCGTCGAGTTCATCGGCGCACACCTTGGCTAACGACGCGCCTCGTACCCCGCGCTGAGCCAGTAGATGGTGCGGTCGAGGCTGGGCAGGATCTCGGTGATGGCGATCTCGCCCGCGGTGAACCGGCCGACCAAACCGAACACCAGGCTGGTGATGATGGTGTCGAGGTCGTGCACGAAGTCTTCGTCGATCCCGGCCAGGATGGACAGGCCGGCGGGAACCACCGCGTCCAGCCCGCGGCGCACCAGACGGTCACCACCGGGAGCCGCCCTGGCCCGGGAGTAGGCCCTGAGCATGTCGGGGTGCTTCTCCCACGGCTCGAAGATCGTGCGGAACATCCGCATCATCGCCTCATAGAGGGACTCCCCCGGTTCACGCGTCTGCCCCGCAACGCCGGAGTACCGATTCTCGGCCATCCAGGAATCCAGCGCGGTGAGGATCAACTCGTCGCGGGTGGAGTAGCGCTTGTAGATGGTGGCCAGTGAGGTCTTGGCCCTCCGCGCCACCTCACGCAACTGCACCGCCTCGTAGCCCTCGGTTTCGAGGAGCTCGACGACAATGTCGAGGATCCGATCACGCTCTTCTGCCACTGTTGAGAACACCCTTGCCGCCGGAGAGTAACCACGTTACCGTACCGCTGTAACACGGTTACAGCCATTCGGCGAAGTGAGGATCAATGGGAAATCTGGACGGAAAAGTTGCCTTCATCACCGGGGTAGCCCGAGGCCAGGGCCGCAGTCACGCGGTGGCACTGGCAGGTGACGGCGCGGACATCATCGGCGTGGACATCTGCGCCGACATCCCATCGAACGGCTACCCGATGGCCAGCCGCGAGGAGCTCGACGAAACGGTCGCCCTCGTCGAGGCGGCCGGCGGCAAGATGGTGGCCGCGGTCGCCGACGTCCGCGATTTCCACGAACTGAAAGCCGCGCTCGACGCGGGCGTCGAACGGTTCGGACGGCTCGACATCGTGCTCGCCAACGCGGGCATCGCCACGATGGCGTTCCGCGAGCTGACCATCGAAGAAGACCTCGAGATGTGGACCGACGTGCTCGACGTCAACCTCGTCGGCTCCTTCCATACCGCCAAGGCCGCAATCCCCCATCTGATCGAAGGCGGTCGCGGCGGGTCGATCGTCTTCACCTCCTCCACCGCCGGGCTCCGCGGGTTCGGTGGACTGCAGGGCGGCGGCCTGGGTTACGCGGCGTCCAAGCACGGCATCGTCGGGCTCATGCGCACCCTGGCCAATGCCCTTGCCCCACACAGCATCCGGGTCAACACGGTGCATCCCACCGCGGTCAACACCATGATGGCGGTCAACCCGGCGATGACGGCATTCCTGGAGAACTACCCCGACGGCGGCCCACATCTGCAGAACCCGATGCCGGTGTCGCTGCTGGAACCGCAGGACATCACCGCGGCCATCAGCTATCTGGTCTCCGATGCCGCCAAGTACGTCACCGGGGTCACCCTCCCCGTCGACGCCGGCTTCACGAACAAACTCTGATGGGACGCGTCACCGGCAAGCGCGTGCTGATCACCGGCGCAGCACGCGGAATGGGTCGAAGCCACGCCGTACGCCTGGCCGAGGAAGGCGCCGACGTCATCCTCGTCGACATCTGCGAGTCGCTGCCAAAGGTGGAATACCCGCTGGCCACCCGCGAGGATCTGGACGAAACTGCCCGCCAGGTGCGGGAACTCGGCCGGAAGGCACTGACATACGTGGTCGACGTGCGCGACGGTGCGGCACTGAGCTCCGCGGTGGCCGAGGGCGTGGCAAAGCTCGGCGGCCTGGAGGCTTCGATCGCCAACGCCGGAGTGCTGACCGCGGGCACCTGGGATACCACCACCGCGGAGCAATGGCGCACCGTCGTCGATGTCAACCTGATCGGCACCTGGAACACCTGCGCGGCCGCGCTGCCCCACCTGGTGGGACGCGGCGGCAGCCTGATCAACGTCAGTTCGGTGGCGGGGATCAAGGGCTCACCTCTGCACACGCCGTACACGGCATCCAAACACGGTGTGGTGGGCCTCAGCCGTGCCCTGGCCAATGAGCTTGCCGCGGTGAATGTTCGGGTCAACACGGTGCACCCCACCGGTGTCGCCACGGGGCTCCGGCCCGACACGTTGCACACCTTGATCCACGAGTCTCGTCAAGACCTGGGGCCGATTTTCCAGAACGCACTGCCGATCCAGATGACCGACGCGCGGGACATCAGCAACGCGGTGCTGTTCCTTATCTCCGACGAGGCCCGGCACGTCACCGGGCTGGAATTCAAGATCGACGCGGGGGCGACGGTCCGATGACAGCCTCCGATACCCGGACCGAGCGAGGCAGACGCGAGTTCGCCGAGGTGATGACATTCGAGGCACCTCCGGATGATTCCCCGGCAACCACCAATCTCATCGACTTCGTGTTCGCCGAAGTGTGGCCGCGCTCCGCTCTGAGCCGTCGGGACCGACGATTCGTCACGCTGCCGTGCGTCGCGGCGGCCGACGCCGAAGGGCCCTTGCGCGATCACGTCTATGCCGCGCTGAACAGCGGCGACGTATCCATCGTCGAAATGCGGGAAACTGTCCTGCATTTCGCGGTGTACGCCGGCTGGCCCAAGGCCTCGCGGTTCAACATCGTGGTCGACGAGCAGTGGGACCGCATTCACCGCGAACGGGGATTGACACCACCCCCACCGGAACCGCTGCTGCCGCTGCCCACGCCCAGCGATCCCGAGGAACGGCTGGTCTGCGGCGAGCAGTCCTTCCGGGACATCAACTGCATACCGTTCGCCCCGACCCGCGACAATCCGTACTCCGGGGCCGGCATCCTCAATTTCGTGTTCGGGGAGATGTGGCTGCGGCCCGGACTCGGCATGAAGGAGCGTCGCCTGGTGACGGTGGCCTGTGTGGCGTTCCAGGACGCGCCGCTGCCGATCCTCAGCCACGTCTATGCCGCGCTCAAGAGCCGCGACGTCTCCTTCGAGGAAATGGACGAGCTGGCACTGCATTTCGCCGCCTATTACGGATGGCCCAAGGCCGCGAACCTCAATCAGGTGATCGGCGAGCAGAAGCAGCGGGTGCTTGGCGAGTGGAAAGCCGAGGCATGAAGGTCGAGCACATCTATCCGGCCACCGGCCGGCCGAACGGCATTGTGACGCTGGCCGGTCCTGCCGAGATCGACGAGGCAGTCCAAACGGCCGCGAAGGCGCAGCGTGAATGGGTCTCACTGACAGTCGACCGGCGCCGGGACCTGCTGATCGGCCTGGCCGACGTGGTGCACGAGCACCTCGGAGAGCTCGCAAAGCTGAACGTGGACGATTACGCGGTGCCGATCTCGTTCGCGGGCACCGCAATGCTTCTTGAACGGTTCCTCCGGCATTTCGCGGGCTATGCCGACAAGCCACACGGGGTGACCACTCCGGTCAACGGATCCTTTGACATCAACCTCGTCGAGCGTGAGCCGTACGGCGTCGTCGGCGTCATCACTCCGTGGAACGGCGCCCTGGTGGTCACGGGATCATGCGTCGCACCGGCACTGGCCGCCGGCAACGCCGTCGTCCTCAAGCCCTCCGAGCTCGCGCCGTTCGCGGCGCTGCGCTTCGGCGAGCTGTGCCTCGAGGCCGGACTACCCGAGGGGCTGGTCACCGTCGTCCCCGCCGACGCCAAGGGCGGCGATGCGTTGGTGCGTCATCCCGAGATCGGCAAGATCGCCTTCACCGGCGGCGGCGCCACCGCACGCAAGGTATTGCAGTCCGCCGCAACGAATCTCACGCCGGTGGTCACCGAGTTGGGTGGCAAATCGGCCAACCTCATCTTCGCCGACGCCGACCTTGACCTGGCCGCGTCCCTGTCGGCGCATCAGGGCCCGCTCATGCAATCCGGGCAGAGCTGCGCTTGCGCGAGCCGGATCTTGGTCCAAGACAAGGTCTACGACGAATTCGTTCAGAAGTTCCTCGACGTGGTCGGCACGGCATGCATCGGCGACCCGATGGATCCGGCGACCACGTTCGGGCCGGTGATCAGCCAGGCCGCGGCCGACCGGATCCTGACCGCGGTCGACACTGCCGTTTCCGGCGGTGCAGGTGAATTGTTGTTGGGCGGCAGGCGGATCGGCGGGCAGCTCGCCGAGGGCTACTACATCGAGCCCACCGTGTTCGGCGGTGTGGACAACGCCTCGGAACTCGCGCAGCTGGAAACCTTCGGGCCGGTGGTCTCGGTGATGAGATTCCGTGACGAAGACGAGGCCGTGCGGATCGCCAACGACACCCCCTTCGGATTGAACGCGTTCGTCCAGACGACGGACCTCAACCGCGCACACCGCGTGGCCCGGCGACTCGAATCCGGATCCGTGTGGATCAACCAGTTCAGCGACATCTCACCGCAAGGTCCGTACGGCGGTTACAAACAGAGCGGCGCGGGGCGCACCGGCGGCATCGAGGGCCTCAACGAGTTCCAGCAGGTGAAGAACATCCGGATCGCAGTGCGCTGATTTTCCTGCCGCGAGCAGACACATATGTCCCCGAAATCCATCGATTTCGGGGACATATGTGTCTGTTCGGCCGAGTGTTATCCGGCCGGGGTGAAGGTGATGTTCAGTTCGGTCAGCCCCCGGAGCAGGAACGTCGGCTCATAGGTGTAGTTGCGCCGCCCAGCCGGACCGTGTGCGGATTCATCGATTCCGATGTCCCGCATGCGGTCCAGCAGCCGGCGGACGGTGATCTGCCCTTCTGCGCGGGCCAGCGGGGCCCCCGCGCAGGTGTGGATGCCGCGGCCGAACGCGATGTGTTCGCGGACGTTCTTGCGATCCGGACGGAACTCGTGCGGATCGTCGAATTTGCGTGGGTCACGGTTGGCCGCACCCAGGCAGAGCATGACGATGGTTCCGGCCTTCAGACGCACGCCGCCGAGGGTGGTGGTCTTGCGGACCAGCCGGAAGTCGACCTTCGTCGGAGAATGCATCCGCAGTGCTTCCTCGATGAAAGTCGGTATACCGTCTGGGTTTTCGCGCAATTTCTGCTGATACTCGGGGTGGTCGCCCAACACCTGCACCGCGGCGGTGAGCAGCTTGGTAACAGTCTCCTGGCCGGCAGCGAACAGGAATGTCGCCGGCTTGACCACCTCCAACAGCTCAGGGGTCGAGCCGTCGGGATAGGTGGCGGTGGCCATACCGGAGAGCACGTCCCCGCGGGGCTCGCGCCGGCGTTCGGCGAGGTAGCCGGCGAACTTGTCGTCCAGGTACTGCAGGGGGTCCAGTCCTACCGGCTCGCCGTCGAGTGCACCGACGCGGTTGCCGTCCGGCCGCTCGGCACCCAGTGCGGCAAGGAATTCCGGGCGGTCCTCCTGCGGGACACCCAGCAGGTCGATGATCGCCGAGGTGGCAAACGGCTTGGCGTACTCGGAGAGGAACTCGCACTTTCCGTTGTCGATGAATCGATCGAGCTGGCGATCGACCAGCTGCCACATGTAGTCCTCGTTCTCCTTGAGCCGCCGCGGCGTGAGCAGCTTGCTCAGCAATGAGCGGGCCCGCTCATGTTGCGGTGGGTCCATCACCACCATGTGCTCGTGGATGGGGAACAAGTGGCGGTGAGCCTCGATCTGCTCCGTGATGTCGTCGCCCTCGGGCTCGAAGGGCAGCGGTGGGAACAGCCCGCCGATCGCGTTGACGGCCGAGAACGAGCCATGGTCTTTGAAGGCCGCCATGACCTCCTGGTAGCCCGTCACCGCCACCACGCCGTGGTGCGGTTCGGCGAACACCGGGCCATTGCTGCGCAGGTATTCGTAGTACTCGTAAGGAGCTTGGGCAACAGCCGGGTCGGCGAAGTAGTCGACGGAGGCGAGATCGGTCATGGCTCACTGGCCTTTCGTGCTGGTGTTGAGCAGGCTGATCGCCTGGCGCGGGCAGGCGTCGACGGCGGATTTGACGTTGTCCCAGGTACCTTGATCCCACTGCCCGTCCACCGGGGCAGCGCCGGCCACCTCGTCGTCGGACAGGTCGAATACCTCAGGGGCAAGTTGGATGCACAGTGCATGGCCTTCGCACAGGCCGGCGTCCACCTGGACCCGGGCCGCGCTGATGTCTTCGGGCATCTGTTTCCTCAGTTCCAAATTTGATCAGTCGATCAAACCGTTAGGATGGCTCATGCTTACCACCCCCGGCATTCGTCGGTCAAGGTTCCCGGCTGGTGCGAAATACATGTTGCCGGGCAATGACTTTGGGGAGCTGCACTGATGGCGGCGGCACGTGCGGCGAAGGAAAAGGACGCGGGCACCCGCAAGCGTCTGATCGAGGCGACCGCCCAGGTTATCCGCGACGAGGGCTACGCTGCGGCCACCACCCGCCGCATCGCGGCTGTCGCCGGTGTGCGCTCGGCGCTGGTCTACTACTACTTCGACACTCTCGACGACCTCTACATCGCGGTACTGCGCAGTGGCGGCGACGCCGCCCTGGCCCGGCTGCGCGAGGCCATCACCACCGAGGATCCGCTGCGGGCCCTGTGGCTGATCAACTCCGATTCGCGGGTGACCGGCCTCAACACCGAGTTCATGGCGCTGGCCAATCACCGCAAGGCGATCGGCGTGGAACTCAAGGCCTACTCCGAACGGGTCCGCGACATCGAGGCGACCGCCATGGCCGGCGTCCTGCGGGCCCACGGTGTGGACATGGAGGAGTTTCCGCCGGTGGTGATGTCGATGCTGCTCACCCAGTCCGCCCGCAGCCTGTGCAACGAAGAGGCGGTCGGCGTGACCGAAGGCCACGCCGAGTTCCGCGCCTTCGTCGAACGGTTCCTGCGCCGGTTCGGCAGCGAGGCGACCGCTACTTGAGCATGCTGCCCGCATCGACGGTGACCGGCAGGCCGGTGATGTAGCGGGCCTCGTCGGAGGCCAGAAACAGCACCGCATTGCTGATGTCGACGGGCTCGACCCACCCGACCGGAAGCACGTGCATGAGCTGGGCGACCACCGCCATGTCGTCGGGGCCCGGGTTCTCCAGATCCGGGCGGAAGAGCTTCATCGTGCCCTTGTTCATGAACATCGGGGTGTTGACGTTCGTCGGACACACCGAGTTCACCCGGATCGAATGCTGCCCCAACTCCACCGCGAAGCTGCGCATCAAGCCGATCACCCCGTGCTTGGCCGCGATGTAGTGCCCGGTGTTGGGGTAGGCCTTCAGCCCGCCGACCGAGCTGGTCAGGACGATCGATCCACCCTGACCGCCGGAAAGAATATGCGGCACTGCGGCTTTCACAGTCTTCCAGACACCCGAGAGGTTGACGCCGATCATGTCGTCCCAGTCGGATTCCTTGGTCTCGTGCAAGACGTCGCCGCCGTTGCCGATGCCCGCGTTGGCCACCACGATGTCGAGGCGGCCGAGCTGCTCGACACCGCTTTCGACCGCCTCCTTGAGCGCGGCGAAGTCACGCACGTCCAGCTCGGCCGTGACGATCCGGCGATCCAGCCCTTTGACCAGATCCGCCGTCTCGGCCAGATCGTCCGGGGTCGACGCCGGGATCGCGCTGGTGTCGGTGATCGGGCCGCAGACGTCGACGGCGATGATGTCGGCACCTTCTTGAGCCAATCGCAGCGCATGGCTGCGCCCCTGCCCGCGTGCCGCCCCGGTGACGAGGGCAACCTTGCCCTCAACTCTGCCTACCATAGCCACCCTCTCGATTAATTTTGATCGGTCGATCAAACCGTCACATTTCAAAGGTCGGTTGTCAATGACTTTTTTGATCAGTTGGTCAGCATCGAGGGCCGCCGACAGCAGGGCTGAACATACGAAACTGGGCCCCACCCAGACGGATGGGGCCCAGCTACATACCGCGCTAGTTGTTACGAGTCAGAGCCCGAGCTCTTCTTGGAGTCACTGGAACCCTTCGACTTGTCGGCTCCGCCGGCCTTGGTCTTGGCCGGCTTGGCCTTTGCCGTGGCCGCCTTGGATTCCTTGGCCTCCTTGGCCTTGGCCTGCCGGGCCTGCCTGGCCTCGCTGATCTTGGCCTTGATCCGGTCGGCGACCTTGGCCTTGACCTTGGTCTCGGCAGCAACCGACTTGGAGACCGTCGGTGCGGTGGCGGAATCGGCAGCAGCCTCCTCCGTTGCGTCCGGAACAGCATCGGCAACCGGCGTCTCAACCTTCACGGCCTCAGCAACCGGGGTTTCGACCTTCGGAGTCTCGGCGGCCGGGGTTTCGACCTTCGGGGTTTCCACGGCCGGGGTCTCGACCTTCGGCGACTCGACGGCAGGCGCCGCTTCCTTGACCGACTCGGCGGCCGATTCGGTCGAGGCGGCCTTGGGAGTAAGCGCGGAAACCAGCTGGGCAGAGGCGCTCGTCGGCACCGCCGACGGAGCGGCGACCTCCGGGGTGTTGTCGATGGCATCGGCGAGGCTCTTGGGGATGTTGACCAGCAGGTTCTGCAGCAGACCAGCGACGACCCGCGAGCCGCCCTGCTCGCCGGGCTCGGCCCAGGTGAGCAGCGCCGGCCATTCCGTGTAGCCACCGGCGCCCGACTCATCGGGGTCGGCATAGTCGAATCCGTTGAGCGCCGCGTTGACGAGGATGCCCGGCGTGTTCACCACGGCGTTGAAGGCACCCTCCATATCTCCGGTGGACACGCTGGTGCTGATCGCCTCGGCAACGCGTGCAAGCTCGAATGCCGGGCCACTGACCATCGCGAAGCCGCCCTGGAAGAGGGCACTCACGACGACGCTGGAGGTAAAGGTCGCGGCGACCAGGTTCGTGAAGTTCTGGGCGATCTGCTCTGGGATCCCGACCATGTACTCGCTGCCACCGCGCGGGATGCCCGAGAGGATGAACCCAGGAGCGATCAACGGACCAAAGGCGCCCTGGAACGCGTACAGCATTGAGGCGTTGAACAACTCGTACGCGCCGGCCACGTCGCCGTTCTGGAGCGCGGCCTGCGCCGCATCCAACTTGATCTTGCCGTTGCGACCGTCGTACCAGTTCTGCAGGGAGGTGGGGATGGCCTCGAACGCCGCACCGAACTTCTCGGCGTAGCCCAGCTGGTTCTCCATCACCTGGCTCAGCAACGGTGCCGGGTTGGCGGCAACGGCTCCGCCCAGGGACTGGAGGTTGTCGAACGTTGCTTCGAACAACGACCCGTAGACGTCGACCGGAGACGCGGTCGCGTCCATCGTCGCGGTCAGGTCGTAGGCAAGCGACTTTGCCTGCTGGATGACCGTGTTGTTCTGAGCGACCGGGGTCACCGCGATGGCGCTGGCGCTCATCATGGCGACGCCGGCGAGAAGGAACTTGTCCCTCCGACTGGCCGCCGGAGCGGCACCGGAGGAGGCAAGAGCAGGTTGGGGCACGAAATCTCCTGAAACTGATAGTTGACTGAGGAACGACCAAAAATTAGCTTAGCTTTCCCTAAATATCAATAGGTATGCCTAACCTGACTTTCGTCTAGGTAAATATGTGCTGAGCGCACGAACTGGGCCCCCTCCGTGAGGAGGGGGCCCAGTTCGCGTCAGCTGTGAAAGGTCAGAGCCAGGTGTCGGACGTCGTAGCTGTCAGGAATGCATCCAGGTCGTCACGCCACTGCGCCGGGGTGTTCTTGTCCGGCTCGATCCCGGTGTACTCGCCACGGTAGAACAACAGCGGACGAGGCTTGCGCTTGGGAACTTCCGACAGCGAATGCACCGAACCGAACACCACGAAGTGGTCGCCACCGTCGTGCACGGAGTGCACGTTGCAGTCGATGTGAGCGAGGCTGCCGTCGAGCACCGGAGAGCCGAGTTCTGATGGCGTCCAATCGATTCCGGCGAATTTGTCCGGCGCCTTGGAGCCGAACTGCGCGGACACATGCTGCTGCTTCTCGTGCAGCATGTTCACACAGAACTTCCCGCTGGCCTCGATGGCCTGCCACGCCCGTGACTGCTTGGTGGGGCAGAACAACACCAGCGGCGGGTCGAGCGAGAGCGCGGCGAACGACTGACAGGCAAAGCCGATCGGCACGTCGTCGTGCAGTGTCGTGATGACCGTGACGCCAGTACAGAACTGGCCGAGCACATTTCGGAACGTACGCGGGTCAATCGGCTGAGCCTGTGTCATCTGAACGCCTGCGTTACTTGAATCCGACGGAGAAGTCGTGGCCCCAGAGGCTGATGCCCACGCTCTCGCGGGCGATCCAGCTCTCGTCCTCGACTTCCAATCCTTCACAACCGAATTCCATGTCGAACCCACCGGGGGTCTTCATGTAGAACGACAGCATCTTGTCGTTGATGTGCCGGCCGAGCGTGGCCGACATCTTGACCTTCCGGCGGTCGGCGCGGTCCAGGCACAGGCCGACGTCGTCGGAGTTCTCCACCTCGACCATCAGGTGCACGATGCCTGTCGGGTTGGGCATCGGCATGAAGGCCAGCGCGTGGTGCCGCGGATTGCAGCCGTAGAAGCGCAGCCAGACCGGATCGCCGTCGGCCGGCCGGCCCGCGAGCTGCGGGGGCAGGCTCATCGAGTCGCGCAGCCGGAAGCCGAGCACGTCCTGGTAGAACGCCTGAGCTGCGGCGTCGTCGTCACAGGTCAGCACCACATGCCCCAGACCCTGCTCGGCGGTGACGAACTTGTGGCCATACGGGCTGACGAACCTGCGGCCCAGGTACTGCGCACCGTAGAACGCCTCGAGCACGTTGCCGGACGGATCGGAGAAGCGGATCAGGCCCTCGACCCGGCGCTCGCGGATCTCGTCGCGGGTGCCTTCGACGAAATCGACACCCGCCTTGGACAAGGTCTCCCGCAGGTTCTGCAGGGCGGCAGCGTCGGCAACCTCCCAGCCGGAGATCAGCAACCGGTCCTGTTCGCCGGGCACGATCACCAGGCGGGCCGCGAAATCGTCCATCCTCAGGTAGAGCGCGCCGGGGATGGCACCGTCCCCCTCGACCATGCCCAGAACCTTCAGCCCGAACTCGCGCCAGGCCGCCACATCGGTGGCCTCGATGCGCATATAGCCGAGTGCCTTGATGCTCATCTGCTAACTCCCAAGGAAATCGATGGTGAGCTTGTTGAACTCGTCGAACTTCTCGACCTGAGCCCAGTGTCCACATTGCCCGAAGACGTGCAGCTGCACCCGCGGAATCTGCTTGAGCGCGACCAGTGCGCCGTCGAGCGGATTGACCCGGTCCTCGCGGCCCCAGATCAGCAGCACCGGCTGGCGCAGCTTGTAGACCTCGCGCCACATCATGCCGAGTTCGAAGTCCGCACCGGCGAACGACTTACCCATCGCCCGGGTGGCGGCCAGCGACTCCGGCGTGCTGGCAATCGCGAACCGCTCGTCGACCAGCTCCGGGGTGACCAGCTTCTGGTCGAACACCATGATCCGGATGAAGGCTTCGAGGTTCTCGCGCGTCGGCTCGAAGTTGAACTTGGCCAGCGCCTTGACGCCCTCGGTCGGGTCGGGCGCGAACAGGTTGACACTGAGGCCACCGGGGCCCATCAGCACCAGCTTGCCCGCCCGGTCCGGGTAGTCCAGCGCGAAACGCACCGCGGTGCCGCCACCGAGCGAGTTGCCCAGCAGCGGGATCCGGCCCTGCAGACCGAGGTGGTCGAACAGTCCGAGCAGCGCCTTGGCGCTGTAGCGGTTGTACTGCTCGTGCTCGGTGTGCTTGTCGGAGAACCCGTAGCCGGGCTGGTCGACCGCCAGCACGTGGTAGTGCTCGGCCAGCACCGCGATGTTGCGGCCGAAGTTCGACCAGCTCGACGCACCGGGCCCGCCGCCGTGCAACAGCACGATGGTCTGCGCGTTGGGATCGCCCGCCTCGTGGTAGTGCAGCCGCATGGCCAGCTCGCCGGCCTGCACGTCGGCGTAGCGGGAGGTGGACTCGAACGTGATCTCTTGGGTGGCAGTCATTTATCAGACCATCGTGTCGGCCGGGGGCAGGCCGAACTCGTTGTTGCCGAAGATCAGGTAGGCGCGCTCGGGATCGTTTGCGGCGTGCACCCGGCCGGCGTGCGCGTCACGCCAGAACCGTTGCACCGGAGCGTCATTGGACAGCGCGGTGGCACCCGATGCCTCGAAGAGCCGGTCGATCGAGGCGATGGCGCGGCCGGTGGCACGGACCTGATCGCGACGGGCTCGGGCCCGCAGCTCGAACGGGATCTCCTCGCCGGCCACCAGCAGTGCGTACTCGTCGGCGACGTTGCCCGACAGCTGGCGCCAGGCGGCGTCGATGTCGCTGGCCGCCTCGGCGATGCGGATCTTGGCGAACGGATCGTCCTTGGCCTTCTCGCCGGCGAACGCCGCGCGTACCCGCTTGCCCTGGTGCTCGACGTGGGCGTCGTAGGCACCGTAGGCCATGCCCACGATCGGGGCCGAGATGGTAGTGGGATGAATTGTGCCCCAAGGCATCTTGTACACCGGAGCGGCGTTGGTCTCATACCCGCCGGCGGTGCCGTCGTTCATCGCCTTGTAGGACAGGAAGCGGTGCTTGGGCACGAACACGTCCTTGACCACGACCGTGTTGCTGCCGGTGCCGCGCAGGCCGACCACATTCCAGACGTCGTCGATCTGGTAGTCGGTCCGCGGGATCAGGAAGCTGCCGAAGTCGACAGGGCGGCCGTCCTTGATGACCGGGCCACCGAGGAAGGCCCAGGTGGCGTGATCGCAACCCGACGACCAGTTCCAGGCGCCGTTGACGATGTAGCCGTCGCCGGCCTCGGTCACGGTGCCTGCACCCATCGGGGCGTAGGAGGAGGAGATCCGAACCGAGGTGTCCTCACCCCAGACGTCCTCCTGGGCCTGCTGATCGAACAGCGCGAGGTGCCAGTTGTGCACGCCGATGATGCCGGCCACCCATCCGGTGGAACCACAGGCGCTGGCCAGTCGCCGGACGGCCTCGTAGAAGACCGTCGGGTCGCACTGCAGGCCACCCCACTGCTCGGGCTGCAGCAGCTTGAAGAAACCGACGTCCTCCAGCGCCTTCACGTTCGCGTCGGGCAACTTGCGCAGATCCTCGGTCTCCTGAGCGCGCTCACGCAGCGTCGGCAGCAGTTCATCGATGCCGGCCAGAACCGCCTGCACGTCACGCTGTTCAATGGATGTCACGGAAATGCCTCCCAAGATTCGGACTGCGATGAGCGCGAGCTGACCGCCTAGACAGAGATTAGAACACGTTACGATTTGTGTCGAGTAGCGCCTTGTAATGGTGGGCTGGACCAGGGCAAGTACGTTTTTGTAACATGTTCTAGTTATGAGTGAAGAAAGGGTCCAGCCGTGACTGATGAGCCACTGGGCAGCCATGTGCTCGAACTGCAGGTGAGCGCGGTCATCGAGGAGACGGCCGACGCGCGGTCCCTGGTGTTCTGTGTGCCTGATGGGCCAGGAGATCCGGTCATCCCTTCCGAGAGACTCCGCTACTCCCCGGGCCAGTTCCTGACCCTGCGGGTACCCAGCGAGCGAACCGGCTCGGTGGCCCGCTGCTACTCGCTGTCCAGTTCCCCGGTGACCGACGATCAGCTGACCGTCACGGTCAAGCGGACCGCCGACGGCTACGCGTCAAATTGGTTGTGCGACAACGCCCACGCCGGGATGAAGATGCACGTGCTGGCCCCGTCGGGCAATTTCGTGCCAAAGGATCTCGACACCGACTTCCTGCTTCTGGCCGCGGGCAGCGGCATCACGCCGATGATGGCGATCTGCAAGTCGGCCCTCGCTCAGGGCAGCGGCAACGTCGTCCTCGTCTACGCCAACCGCGACGAGAACTCGGTCATCTTCGGCGCGACCCTGCGCGAGCTGGCCGCCAAATACCCCGACCGGTTCACCGTCGTGCACTGGCTGGAGACCGTGCAGGGGTTGCCCAGCCCGGCAGCGCTGGCCGGCGTCGTCGCGCCCTACGCCTCGCGCGAGGCGTTCATCTGCGGACCCGGGCCGTTCATGGCGGCAGCCGAGCAGGCACTGCAGCAGGCCGGCGCCGCCGACGAACGCATCCACATCGAGGTGTTCAAGTCGCTGGACTCCGACCCGTTCGCCGCGGTGGTCATCGAGGAAGATGACAGCGATCAGGGGCCGGCCACCGCGGTGGTCACCCTTGACGGCACCACTCACGAGGTCCGCTGGCCGCGTTCGGCCACACTGCTCGACGTCCTGCTGGACAAGGGCCTGGATGCGCCGTTTTCCTGCCGAGAAGGCCACTGCGGTGCGTGCGCGGTGCTCAAGAAGTCCGGCGACGTCGAGATGAAGATCAACGACGTGCTGGAACCCTCCGACCTCGACGAGGGCCTGATCCTGGGATGCCAGGCCACACCGGTGTCAGATTCTGTCGAAGTCACCTACGACGAGTAACGAGCGGATACCTTTCTTGACGATGACGATCAACAGGCTCTCCGCAGCGAGCGCGGCAACAGTGCTGACCGCGGCAGCGCTGGCGTTTCCCGCGTCGGCCTCCGCGGCCGCAAACTCGTCGGTCACCTCGATCCCCAGCCCACAGGGCGACATCGAGATGCACGTCAGCGCGGACTGCGCAGGCACGCAGTGCACGTTCAACACGCAAGCCAACCTGCTCACGCCGAGCGGCCCCATCGGATTCCCCGGTGACGCGTGGGCACGTCAGACCATCACCCTGCGCAGCTCGAACAAGGACACCTGGCAGGAGGCCTCCTACGGCGCCCCGGCCGGCATGCCGCGAGAAATCAAGGGATCCAACCACGACAACGTGCTGTCGAAGCTGTACCGCTCGGTCAACAAAGTGGAGATCTCGGCGACGTACTTCGGTGGCGGGCCCATCGAACGCTTCCGCATCGAGGGCGTGTCAACCCCGACCGAGTGGCGGACCGGTCAGCCGAACACCAAGGACGACTTCATCATCTGCTCAGTCATCCAGGTGGTGTTCGGGGGGGTCAACCTGACCACACCCACGGCCTGCACCACGACGCGCTTCTGACATGTGCTTGTCCACGAGCTTGCGCCACCGGCGGTGCCGGTAGGCGTAGATGCCGCGGGCAAGCACTGCCACCGCTGGGGTGAGCCGGCCTGCGTCGATCTCCACGGTGTCGCTGTAGCGGCACGACCGATCGGTGACCGGTTCGACGTGCAACGTGTGGTCCCAGGTCCGCAGCACCCCGCCGTACTCGTGAGTGCGGATGGTGCGTGTGGTGTCGTCGACCTCAAGGACCTCGATGGTGTGCCGGTAGGCTGGGATGACGTGAAAGGCCATCAGCCAACCAGTTCCGCGCTCGCCGGCCTCGAACTTCTCGGTGCGCCCGGCCAGGGCCGGCACCCCGAACAAGCCGCGGCAGACGTAGAGAAACGTCGGGACCTGCTGCATGGCCTGCCACACTCGTCCGGTGTCGGCGGGCAAAATCGTTTCGGCATGGATGCGCTGCATGTCATCAATTTTCGAGAGCTGCGCACCGGCTGACTACTCGCTTTTCGTGCGGAGGTGGCGATGACGCCGACAGACCGGTTCCGGGCCCGCAAACAGCCCAGACAGCAGCGCGCCGTGGAAACCCGGCAGGCCATCCTCGAAGCGGCGGCTCGCGTTTTCGCCGAGTACGGCTATGCCGCGGGCACCACCAACCGCATTGCCGAAGCCGCGGATCTGTCGATCGGCTCGCTGTATCAGTACTTCCCGAACAAGGACTCGATCCTGTCGGCGCTCACCGATGCACACGTCGACGCCGGAGCGGCGCTGCTGCGCGACCGCACCGCGGCCGGTCTGCCCGAATCATTGGAGGAGCTGCTACGGCTGTTCGTCCGGACGGCGATCGACAACCACCGCGACGACACCCGTCTGCACCGCGTGCTGTTCGAAGAGGCTCCGCGGTCACCGGTCCTGCTGGATCGGCTACACCGGGCCGAAGAAGGCGCCGTCGGTGCGGCAAAAGCCTTGCTGGACAGTCATTCCGACGTGACGGTGGCCGACACCGCATTCGCGGCCCGCATGGTGGTCGCGACCGTCGAATCGCTGACCCACCGGTTGCTGGCCTGTGACAAGCCCGCCGATACCGAGCAGCTCGAGGACGGCATCGTCACGATGCTGGCGGGCTACCTGCGGGGTCTAAGTACTCACCCACCTGCGCGAGCAGACACAGAGTCGCACCAAAACCCATGATTTTGGGCGATTCTGTGTCTGCTCGGCGAGGGAAAGTGATCTACCGCGGCAGGCCGAGGAGACGCTCACCGGCGACGGTCAGCAGGATCTGCTCGGTTCCCCCGGCGATCGTCAGGCAGCGGGTGTTGAGGAAGTCGTGCACCTCCTGGTTGCGCACCGCACCCCCGCCATCGGACAGTTCCAGCCGGAACTCGGCCAGCGCCTGGCGGTAGCGAACCCCGATCAGCTTGCGGGCACTGGCCTGCGCGCCGGTGTCCTGACCACTGACCGCCAGCTGGGCGATCCGCTGATCCAGCAGCGAACCCACCTGCGCGGTCAGGATCAACCCGCCGAGCCGGTCCAGATCGGCCGGGTCCACATCCGGCTGGGCACCGAGGGTGCGCAGCAGTTCCTCCATCGGATTGCCCAGCGCGGTACCGCCGGCCATCGCCACCCGCTCGTTGGCCAGCGTGGTGCGGGCCAGCCGCCAGCCGTCGTTGACGGTGCCCACCACCATCGCGTCGGGCACGAAGACGTCGTCGAAGAACACCTCGTTGAACAGCTCGTCACCGGTGATCTCGCGCAGCGGACGGATCACGATGCCCGGCGTCTTCATGTCGATCAGGAAGTAGGTGATGCCCTTATGTTTTGGAGCGTCGGCGTCGGTGCGCGCCAG
Organism: Mycobacterium sp. DBP42; assembly: GCF_005924235.1. Lineage (NCBI taxonomy): Bacteria > Bacillati > Actinomycetota > Actinomycetes > Mycobacteriales > Mycobacteriaceae > Mycobacterium > Mycobacterium sp. DBP42. Next base: position 423,819 of record NZ_VCMY01000001.1, on the reverse strand, counting down.
GCACACGCCCCAGTGCGCCTTCTGCGCCGCCGAGGTCCACACCTTCTGACCGGTCAGCTTCCAGCCCGGCTCACCGTTGGGGCCTTCTGCGCGAACAGCTTTCATGCGCAGCGCGGCCAGGTCAGAGCCGGCGCCGGGCTCGGAGAACAGCTGGCACCAGGCCAGGTCACCGCGCAGGGTGGCCGGCACGAACTGATCGATCTGCTCACCGCTGCCGTGCTCCAGGATCGTCGGCACCGCCCACCAGCCGATCACCAGATCCGGACGCTCCACCTCGGCCGCGGCCAGCTCCTGGTCGATCAGCAGCTGCTCGGCCGGAGAGGCGTTGCGGCCGTAGGGGCGTGGCCAGTGCGGGGCCAGCAGCCCCGACTCCGCCAGGGCCACCTGCCGCTTTTCCACCGGCTGCGCGGCCACCTCGGCGACCGCGGCGCTGATCTCCGGACGCAGGTCGGCCACCGACTCCAGATCGATCCGCAGCTCACGCCGCACACCCTGCTGGGTCAGAGCAGACACGCGGCGGATCCAGCGACGCCGGCCACCGAGCGCGTGCGAAATCCCGTATGCGCGACGCAGATACAGATGCGCCTCGTGCTCCCAGGTGATGCCGATGCCGCCCAGCACCTGGATGCAGTCCTTGGCGTTGGCCTCGGCCGCGTCCACGCCCGCGGCGGCCGCGACCGCGGCAGCGATCGACAACTGGGAATCGTCGGACTCCGACACCGCACGCGCCGCGTCGGCTGCCGACACCGAGATCTGCTCAGAGCGCAGCAGCATCTCGGCACACATGTGCTTGACGGCTTGGAAGCTGCCGATCGGCTTGCCGAACTGCTCGCGCACCTTCGCGTACTCGGTGGCGGTCTGCAGGGTCCAGCGGGCCAACCCGGCTGCCTCGGCGGCCAACACGGCCGCGGTGATGTCGGTGAACCGCTGTCGCGAGACGTCGAGGACCTGAGCGGGCGCGGAATCGAACACGACGCGGGCCAGCGGCAGCGAGAAGTCGGTGGCGGTCAGCAGTTCGATGCTCACACCCGCGGCGTTCCCGTCGACCAGCACCACCTGGTCCCCGGCGGGCAGCAGCAACACCCCGGCAACGTCGGCGCCCAGGACGTAGTCAGCGGTACCGGACACCTTGCCGGTTTCGAACGTCACGTCTGCGCTCAGGGCGGCTCCGGCCGTCCGCTCACCCGATACCAGCGCCTCCAGCACGGCCTCGTCGGTGACGATCAGGGTGGCCAGCGCCGTCGTGGCCACCGGACCGGGCACCAGCGCGGCGGCGGCCTCGTCGACCATCGCGCACAGATCCTCGACCGTGCCGCCGGCCCCACCCTGTTCCTCGGGGACCGCAACGCTGAAGATCCCTAGTTCGGCGAGACCCTGAAACGGCCCGCGCCAGGCATCGGCATCGTGTTCAGCGGATCGGACGGCCGCGGCGGTGTCGGTCGCACCGGCCCAGCTCCTAACCAGGTCACGGGCGGCAAACTGCTCGTCGGTGATGGTCGCAGACGCGCCGGACATGGTGGACCTCCTAGCCCCTAACGCGAGAAGTCCGTGCTTCCCACTAGAACGTGTTCTAATGGTGACAGTGTTCGACCGTCAAGTCGACCCGCATCACAGCAGGACACGTCCGTGTGTTTACCGGCGCGGAGGTGCGTAGAAGGAGATTGCCGTGCGTATCGTTTTCGACCAGGTACGCGCCGAGAGGGGGCCACACACCGCATGTCCAGCGCACCACAGCAGGCAGGCAGCGAATCGTCCGGGTCGGACACCCGACCGCGTGAGGTTCTAAACGTGGCTGTCCTCGCCGAATCCGAACTGGGATCAGAAGCACAGCGGGAGCGTCGCAAGCGCATCCTGGACGCCACCCTGGCCATCGCCTCCAAGGGCGGCTACGAGGCCGTCCAGATGCGCGCCGTGGCCGAACGTGCCGATGTCGCCGTCGGCACGCTCTACCGCTACTTCCCCTCCAAAGTCCATCTCCTGGTCTCGGCCCTCGGACGGGAATTCGAACGCATCGACGCCAAGACCGACCGGGCTGCCCTCTCCGGCGGCACCCCGTATCAGCGGCTGAGCTTCATGGTCGGCAAGCTGAACCGGGCCATGCAGCGCAACCCGCTGCTCACCGAGGCCATGACACGGGCGTTCGTCTTCGCCGACGCCTCCGCCGCCGGTGAGGTCGACCACGTCGGCAAGTTGATGGACTCGATGTTCGCTCGGGCCATGAGCGACGGCGAGCCGACCGAGGACCAGTACCACATTGCCCGGGTCATCTCGGATGTGTGGCTGTCCAACCTGCTGGCCTGGCTGACCCGCCGGGCCTCGGCCACCGACGTCAGCAAGCGACTGGACCTGGCCGTGCGGCTGCTGATCGGCGCAGAGGACAAACCTAAGATCTAGCGGGTGAGCCTTCCCGCCGAACTGACCGAAGCGCTGACGGCCGCGGCCCGCGCCGACAGGCTGCTCATCACCTCCGATTTCGACGGCACCCTGGCCCCGATCGTCAACAATCCGGCCGACGCGCGCCCACTGCGCGACGGCGCCGAAGCCCTTGTGGCACTGGCGCAGTGTCCACACACCTGGACCGCCCTGATCTCCGGCCGTGCGCTGGAGGTACTGCGGGAACTGTCCGGGATGCCCACAACCGTGCACATGGTCGGCAGCCACGGCGCCGAGTTCGACTCCGGGTTCTCCCATCCCATCGACCGCGACCTGCTGGCTCGGATCGCCGCCGAGCTCACCGCGATCGCCGCCACCCGGCCGGGGGTGACCGTCGAACTCAAACCGGCGAGCGTGGCTTTGCACGTCCGCAATGCCGAACCCGCCGATGCCGAAGCCGCGAGCGCGCAGGCACTCGAGGCCGCCCAAGCCTGGGATGCGCAGCTGACCAAGGGCAAGGCCGTGCTCGAGTTCGCGGTGATCACCACCGACAAGGGCGAGGCGATCGACATCTTGCGTGACGAGCAGCAGGCGTCGGCGGTGGTCTACTTCGGCGACGACGTCACCGACGAGAAGGCGTTCCGCCGGCTGCGTGACGGCGACGTCGGCGTCAAGGTGGGGCCGGGAGACACACTGGCCGGCTACCGCGTCGACGAGCCCGACGATGTCGTGGCCGCGCTGAAGTTCCTGCTGGCCGCGCGCCGCTGACGCCGGAGGCGACTAGGCAGGTGGGCCCGAGGTCCGGCCGCGCACCACCTCGGTGGGAAGCACGTCGATCACCGGCAGCCCGTCGCGCGGCGGATTGTGCAGCAACTCCCCGGCCCGCCGCCCTTTGGCCACGCTGGGCTGCACCACCGTGGACAGGCCGCGGCGCAATGCCTCCGGCACCCCGTCGAACCCGGTCACCGTCATCTCACCCGGCACGTAGATGCCCCGCGAACGCAGATAGTCCATGGCGGACAAGGCCAGTACGTCGGCGGTGCACATCAGTGCGGTGATGCGAGGATTGGCATCCAGGGCCACCTCGGCGGCCAAGCCCCCGGAGGTCGGCAGATGGTCGTAGCTCTCCACCACGGTGAGGGTGCCCGGCGCCAGGCCGGCGGCCGTCATCGCGTCATACACACCGTGAATGCGTTCGCGCTGCACGTGGAAATGCGGAGACAACACCCGATCCGGATCGGCCAGTGCGGGTTTCGCGCTTTCGCGGGGCCAGTCGCGGCCCAGCCGCATGGTCAGCAGTCCGATGTCGCGGTGCCCCAGCTCCATCACATGCTCGGCCAGCAGCCGCATCCCACCGCGATCGTCGATGCCGACCCGCGACACCCCGGGCACGTCTTTGGGCTGATCCACCACCACGACCGGCAATTGGCGCTGGCGCACCACCGGCAGATACGGATCGTCGTCGGAGGCCGAATACACCACGAATCCGTCGACGCCGGCCGCGAGCACCGCCGCGGCGCCGTCCTCGAAACTGCGGTTGGGTCCGATGGCCACCAGCAGCAACCCCTGCCCCACCGCCTCGCAGGATTCGGCAAGCCCGGCAACGAAATCCAGTGCGGCCGGGTCGCTGAACGAGTAGTTGAGCGGCTCGGTGATGAGCAACCCGACGGCACCGGCCTTGCGGGTGCGCAGGGAGCGTGCCACCGGATCGGGCCCGGCATAGCCCAGCCGCTTGGCCGCATCGAAGATTCTGTCGCGGAGCTCGGCGGACAACTGGTCCGGACGGTTGTACGCGTTGGAGATGGTAGTCCGCGACACCTTCAGCTCGGCCGCCAACGACGCCAGGGTGGCCCGCCGCGGCGGGTGCGGACTCCTTGGCATGCTGTCTGAGGCTAGTGGATCGTCGAATACCTCACCCGGTCAACCGTCCACACCGCCAGCCAGATCCCGCACGCAATCGTCACGATCACGAAGCTCGGCGGCATGTTGAAGATCGCCGACACCGCCAAACCCGCCCACACCGACACGACGCTGATCCCGGTCGAGATCATCATCGCCACAACCGGTCGCGCGGTCACCATGATCGCCGTCGCGGCCGGGGTGACGACGAGCGCGAACAACAGCAACGTGCCCACGGCCAGCACCGCCATCGTCACCGCCACCCCCAGCAGGACCATGAACAGCACCGACAATGCCCGTACCGGCACCCCTTTGGCCTCGGCCACCTGCGCGTTGACCGATGCGAACAGCAGTGGGCGGAAAACGAATACGACAGTGGCGGCCAACAGGAGCAGCAGCGCAGTGAAGGTCAGCAACTGCTGATGCGTGATGGCCAGCAGATTGCCGAACAACACGTTGGTCAGGGTGGACGAATTCTTGGTGGCCAACGAGTTGAAGAACAACCCGAAGCCGGTGGCCAGGGCCAGCACCGTGCCGGTGGCCACCTCGCGATCATGCGCGCGACTGCCCAGCGCCCCGATCACCAGGGCCCCACCGACGCAGAACGCCAAAAGGCCAAACCCGACCGGAAGCCCCAGCAGCGCCGCTCCGGTGGCGCCGGGCAGGCCGATGTGGGCCAGTGCGTGGGCGGCGAATGCGGTGTTACGCACGATGACGAAGTAGCCGATCAGCCCGGCAGCCAACGCCACCAACGTGCCGCCGATCAACGCGTTGCGCATGAAGGCCGAGGTCAGGATCTGCCACCAGTTGTACTGGTAGCCCAGTGCCAGATTCCCTTGGGCGAACGTTGCAGCAATCAGGCTCGCCGACATCACCCGCTCCTCATGTACATCTGTCCCAGCGGGGTGTGGGCCACCTGCACCTTGGTCCCGTAGAGGTGGGTCAGCAGGTCATCGTCCACCACCTCGTCGATGGCCGCGTGGTGGGCGTGGCCGTCGAGCAGATAGATGGCACTGTCGAGCACGCTCAGCAGCGGGTTGAGGTCATGGGCGACAACGAGAATGGTGACGCCGAGGTCGGCGTTGAGCCGGGCCAGCAACTGCACGATCTCGTGCTGGTTGCGCAAATCGAGCGCGGCCAGGGGTTCGTCGAGGATGAGCATCTTCGGATGTCCGACAAGGGCATTGGCCAACGCGATGCGCTGCCGCTGACCGCCGGACAGTTCCGACAGTCGCATGGTGGCGAAGCCGGTGGCCTCGACCCACGCCAGGGCCTCGTCGACCCGGGCCTTCTCGGCAGCCGAGGTCCGGGAGAAGCCCCAGCGCCGCCCGGTGAGGCCCAGGGTCACCGCGCCGCGGGCCCGGATGGCCTCGCCCGCGCCGTCGGCATAATCCTGCGGGACGTAACCGATCAGGTCGTTGTGCTCACCCGGTGCGCCGCCGAGCACCCGCACCGAACCCGAGGCTGCGGGCAGTAGGCCCAAGATCACCTGCAGCATTGTGGACTTGCCCGATCCGTTGGATCCGATCAGCGCGACGATGCCGCCGGCCGGGATCTCGAAGGTGCCCTCCGACCAGATCAACCGGCCCCCGCGTACGGCACTGACGTCGTCGAAGACGAGGGCCGGTGAAGGTGTGGTCTCGCTGGACACTAGGTCTGAATTCCGAGCGCTTCGGCAAGCGCGGTCAGTTGATTCACCTGCCAAGCCTCGAACGAATCCGCTCCCGGCGCCACCGTTTCGGTGACATCGACAACCGGAATTCCGGCACTCTCGGCCGCGGACCGGATCTGTTTGGGCAGCGAGCCCTCGGTCTGGGTGTTGTAGATCAGCACATCGACCCCGTGATCGGCGAGTAGGCGCAGGAATGCATCCAGGTCGGCCGGTGACGGGTCGGACTCGTTGGACGTGGCCGCCTGATAGCCCGGAGGCGTCTGGTTGACCAGGCCGAGCGCCGTTGCCATGTTGTCGAACACCGTCTCGGTGGCGGCGTAGCGCTTACCGGCGGCCTTGGTCTTGATGTCGGTGGTCAGCTGCTGGTAAGGCTGCATCGAGGTGGTGAACTCGGCGCGGCGCTGCGCAAAGTAGTCGTGCGCGTCGGGTGCCAGCTGGCTCAGCTCCTCGGTGATCGTGTCGGCGACGCCGGTCACCGCGGCCGGGTCGTACCAGGCGTGCGGGTTGGCCGACCGCTCGTCAGCATGTGCACCGCCGTCCCCATTGCCATGGTCATGGTCATGGTTGTCATCGCCGGTCCCGGTCCCGGTGGCGGAGACGACGACGGCGTTGGGCGCCGTGCTCTGGGCCAGCTTGGCCGCCCATTCGTCGTAGTGCCCGCCGTTCATGACCACCAACTGCGCGCCCTGGAACTTGGCCGCGTCCGCGGGCGATGGTTCGAAGTCATGCGGGTCGACCGAGGAGCCGGCCAGCACGGTGGTCACCTTCGCGCAGTCGCCGCCCAATGCGGACACGATGTCACCCCACTGGTCGACGCTGACGACGACGTTGACCGGTGTGGTCACGCAGTTGCCCGGGGAGGCGGACTGCTGGGTCTGTTCGGAGCCGCAGGAAACGGCGGCGAGTGGTGTGGCCAGCATCAACGCGGTGGCCACGGCGCGGAGGTTCAGAGGTGAGAGCACGGCGATAACGATAACCGTTTGCATTAGGAGACGCACGCCCGGATGATGATTTATTGAAAATCGTTTTCATTAAGGAGTGCGATGTCCGACCTGCTACCCGTCACCGTCCTGTCCGGCTTCCTCGGCGCCGGCAAGACCACGCTCTTGAACCACATCCTGGCGAACCGGGAGGGCAGGCGCGTCGCCGTGATCGTCAACGACATGAGTGAGGTCAACATCGACGCGGCGCTCATCGCCGGGCAGGGGCACCTCGACCGCACCGAGGAGAAGCTCGTCGAGCTGACCAACGGCTGCATCTGCTGCACGCTGCGCGAGGACCTGGTGGAGGCCGTCGGCGCACTGGCCCGGCAGAACCGGTTCGACAACCTGGTCATCGAGTCGACCGGGATCTCCGAGCCCATGCCGGTCGCCGCGACGTTCGAGTGGGAGTTCGAGGACGGGTTCCAGCTCGGCCGGCTCGCGAAACTGGACACCCTGGTGACGGTCGTCGACGCGTCCACGTTCTTGACCGAGGTCGTCCGCGGTGACGGCCTGGCCGACCGGGATCTGGCCGTCGGCGACGGCGACGCCCGCAGCATCGCCGACCTGCTCACCGACCAGGTGGAGTTCGCCGACGTCATCCTGCTCAACAAGACCGACCTGGTGAGCCCGGCGACCCTCGACACCGTCGGAACGCTGCTGCGCAGGCTGAATCCGACCGCCAAGCTGATCCGGACCGACCACGGCGTCGTCGATATCGGCGAGGTACTGGGCACCGGGCTGTTCGATCCGGAGGCCGCCGCCCAGACCCCGGGCTGGGACGAGGAGATCGCCGACGAGCGCTCGCGCGAGGAGCAGACGACCACTGCCGGACACACACCCGAGACCGAGGAGTACGGCATCAGCTCGATGACCTTCCGCTCCGACCGGCCGTTTCACCCACAGCGCCTCGGCGAAGCGCTCGGTCAGGTGACAAGGGTGTTGCGCAGCAAGGGATTCTGTTGGATCGCCAGCCGCCCGACAATCGCCGCCATCTGGTCACAGGCCGGCCCGAACCTGGTGATCGAGCCGGCGCAGTACTGGTCGGGCACCGAGATCGCGCCGGGTCAGGAGATCGTGTTCATCGGGATAAAGCTCGACCGTGACAAGGTCCACCGGCTACTCGACGGGGCCCTGCTGACCGACGCCGAACTGGCCGAGGGCGAGCAGGCCTGGGCCGGCTACCCGGACCCGCTACCGGCCTGGAACGTCACCCACGCGCATTGACCGGAGTGCGTCAGGCCGAAAGGCCACTTATGACACGCAATTTGGTCAAACGTGTGCCATAGGTGGCCACCCGCGAGCACGAATACCCCAACTGGCGCTCCGCACGGCCGAGGACCCCGCCTAAGCTCGACGCTGTGTCCGAGCACGCCTTCAGCCCCGACGAGCGACGCGCCGTGTACCGCGCCATCGCCGAACGCCGCGACATGCGCCGGTTCGTCCCCGGCAGCGCCGTCGCGCCCGAGGTGCTCGGCCGGCTGTTGCAGGCCGCCCACGCGGCACCCAGCGTCGGCCTGATGCAGCCGTGGCGGTTCATCCGGGTCACCGATGAGGAGCTGCGCGGCAAGATCCACGCGCTGGTCGACGAGGAGCGCATCCACACCGCGGACGCGCTGGGGTCCCGCGGGGAGGAATTCCTGGCGCTCAAGGTGGAGGGCATTCTCGACTGCGCAGAACTGTTCGTCGTCGCCCTCGGCGAGAACCGCGACCGGCATGTCTTCGGCCGTCGCACGCTACCGCAGATGGACCTGGCCTCGGTGTCCTGCGCGATCCAGAACATGTGGCTGGCCGCCCGGGCCGAGGGCCTCGGCATGGGGTGGGTGTCGATCTTCGAGCCACTGCCGCTGGCACAACTCATGGGCATGCCCGCCGATGCCGAGCCGGTGGCGATCCTGTGCCTGGGACCGGTGCCCGAGTTTCCGGACCGGCCGGTGCTGGAGATCGAGCACTGGACAGTCGGTCGCCCCCTGCCCGAATTCGTGTCCGAGAACGGCTGGCCGGCCGCGGCGGCGCCTTAGGCTGGTGAGGTGGCTGCATCCGTCGACCTCAACGCTGACCTCGGGGAGAGCTTCGGCGCCTGGAAGCTCGGCGACGACGAGGCCATGCTGGGCCTGGTCACCAGCGCCAACGTCGCCTGCGGATTCCACGCTGGGGATCCGTCGGTGTTGCTACAGACCTGCCGGGAGGCCGCGGCGCGGGGCGTGCGCGTCGGCGCCCAGGTCAGCTACCGGGACCTGGTCGGCTTCGGCAGACGCTTCATCGACGTCACGCCCGAGGAGCTGACGGCCGACGTGATCTACCAGATCTCCGCGCTGCAGGGTATTGCCCAGGCCGCGGGCACCGCCGTGACATACGTGAAACCCCATGGCGCGCTGTACAACACGATTGTCCGTCACCGCGAACAGGCAGAGGCGGTGGCCGCAGCGGTGCGCGCCGTCGATGCCGGCCTTCCGGTGCTGGGGTTGTCCGGTTCGGTGTTCTTCGAACAGGCCCGGCAACTCGGACTCCGCACCGTAGCCGAGGCCTTCGCCGACCGCGCCTACCAGGCCGACGGAACGCTGGTGTCACGTCGCGAACCGGGCGCAGTGCTGCACGACCCCGTGGCCATCGCCGAACGGGTGGCCACGATGGTGACGACGGGCCGGGTCACCGCCGTCGACGGCACCACCGTGCCCATCGTCGTGGAATCGATTTGCGTACACGGCGATTCACCGGGCGCGGTGGAGATCGCAGCGGCGGTACGCGACCGCCTGAGAGCCGGGGGAACCGAGCTGTCACCGTTCAGCTGACCAGGCCGCCTGCGCTTTATTGGTAATGATTACCATTTCCATATGACTCGGTTCTCCCGTATCCGCGATCGGCTGAAAGTCGCCGCGATGACCTGGTTCGTCCGACTGCTGCGGTTGATCGTCGTCGTCGCCGAGTGGTGGCCCACTCCGTCACCGAACAAGCCGGCCCGCCACGACGATCAACGGGGCGGCTCGATCGGCAGCGTGGGTCCGCCGTAAGGCGTCGGGATGGTGTAGCGGCCCGACGGCGTCGGATCGGCCGTCGTGGCCAGGTCCGCCCCCGCCGGCGGGCCGGCGGTGTCATCGCCGGCAGGTCGCGGAGCGTTGCGGGCACCGCGAACCAGCAGGCTCGGATCGTCATCGTGGCAGTAGGTATACAAATTCGGCTCCGGATAGTCCGCCGCCGAAGGAGGCCGCCGAGGTGTGCCGTAGTCACAGGCATACCTCGGATAGATGTCGGCAGTCACCCACAGTCCATGCTCGTGCATCGTGCTGATGAAGGCCTCCAGCGCCGAACCGCGGTAGTCGGGGAACAGTGCATCCAGGGCAGGCACCCGTACATAGGACAGCCGCGCCACCGTGGCCAGATTTCCCAGCAGTTGAACCATGGTGTCCGAATTGTCGGCGAACAGGTTGTCGATGGCGCCCAGGGCCGCCGGGGACTGGCCGAGCAGCCTGCGGTAGCCGTCCTGCATGCCGGCCACGCCGGCCATCGTATGGCGCAGATTGGTTGCCGTGGCGCCGATTCCGTTGTTGACATCCACCGCCGACGACAGCACGACCCGGCTGCTGCGGATCACGCCCACCGTTTCGGGCAGCACGGAATCCAGAGTCGACAGCAGAAACGTCCCGCCGTCGACGATCGCCGCGAGCTTCTGCGGGCCGGCACTGCTCAGGCTCAGCTCGGCCTTCATCCGCTCCAGCTTCTGTGGATCCACCTGCGCCAGTACCCCGTCCGCGTTGGCCAACAGCTCGGCCATCGATACCGGCACCGCGGTCCGGTCACGGGTGATCACGGCGCCATCCGAGAGATACGGGCCGCTATCGGAGGTCGCGGCGAAGTCGACGTACTGTTCGCCGGCCGCCGAGAGCGCCGAAACCCGCACCGAGCTGGCCGCCGGGATCCGCGCATCCTCGGATACCCGCAGGACCGCCTCGACACCACCCGGGGTGAACGCGAGCCTTTCGACCTTGCCCACGCGAACCCCGCGCATGGTCACATCCTGATTGGGCAGCAGTCCTCCAGACTCCGAAAGCTGCACCGTCACAAGGTATGTCGCGGCCAGCGGGCGCACCTGCAACACGCCGGTCATCAGGTAGTAGACCGAAACGACCAGCGTGAGCGCCAAGGCCACCAGCGCGGTCCAGGCGCTGCGGCGATCACCGCTCACGGCTGAGGCCCCCGACCGACCACCCGCTCCTGTAACCGCCAGAGCACGAATTTGAGCGATCCGACGAGCTGGTGCCAATCGGCCCGTTTGGGGCCGTGGAGGCCGGGATCCCCGCCGAACCCGGCGTCGGGAATGGATCCGAGGACCAGCCGGTCGATCCCGGCCGCTCCCGCCATCGACGTGCCCGCGGTCATCTTGACGAACGGGGCGTACAGCCGGTTCAGCGAGGCCAAGCTGGTCTGCGGGTCCACCACGACGTCGTTGAATGCTCGTGCGATGGCGTCCGCGTCGGCGATCACGCTGCGACCGCTGGTGTCCGTCCCGGCGATGGACGGGAACTTGGCCAAGTTCTGCGAGATGTCGCCGAGGGTGAGGGCCAAGTCGGTCATCCGGCCGGTGTTGCCGGCCAGCGTCTCGGTCGCCGGTGCGGCGGCCCGCAGGATCTCGCCGACCTCCTGATTCTTGGCGTCGAGCAGCTCAGCCAGCCGCGTCGTCTCGGACATCGCGGAATCGAGCTGTGCCGAACGAGCATTCACCGTGCCGAGCAATTGGTTCGACTTGGCCACCAGATCACCGAAGGCCCGGCCGTCGGGCCCGGCGGCCTTGCCCATTCCGTTGACGATGTTGGTCAGGTTGTGCACGGCGCCACCGTTGACCAAGACGGCCGCTGAACTCAACACCGACTCGACCGTGGCGGCCGCGGTTGTGGAGTCCAGGTCGATCGTGTCGCCGTCGGAGAGCAGGCGGGCCCCCGGCTGCGGAGCACGCGGCGGACTGATCGAGACGAAGACGTCGCCCAACGGTGTGGCCGAACGGAGTTCGGCTGTACTGCCCGCCGGGAGTCGGACGTCGTCGTTGATCCGCAGCGTGGTCACCGCGGTGAAATCGCGCGCCACCATGTCCTCGACCTGACCGATATCGGCGCCTGCGCGCTTGACCTTGGCGTGCTCGGGCAGGTTGAGCGCGTTGGCGAACACCACAGTCAGCCGGTAGCCGCCCGACCCGAGCCCCGGTGCGGGTAGCGGCAGGTCGGCCAGCCCGTTCGTGGCGCAGCCTGCGGTCAGCAGGGCCGCGGCCAGGGCTACCAGCGTCCGTATCCGAAGCCGTTGTACCGAAATCATTTCTGCCCCATCGCCGCGAGCCCCTCCAGCATGCTGGTCAAGCCGAAGTCGGGTCCGTAGTCCTGCAGTGTCCCGGTGCTGCATCCGAGCTGGCGCAGACCCATCATGTTGCAGACCTCCTTGGCCATCTGGCCGTCGAACACCATCCGGTCGGCCAGGAAATGTGCACGGATCGCTCCGTTTCGTTGATCGATCGCGTTGTAGAGGTTGTCGGCCATCAGCGGAAGCACATCGAAGAATTCCGCGAGCTCCCGTTGCCGGTCGTGAAGCGTTTGGACGCTGGTGTCGCCATTGGCGATTCCCTGCTTGATCACCTCACGGTTGGCCGAGAGGATTTGTCCGGTCTGTTCGACGACCTCGTTGAGTTGTCTACCGGTGGTCCCCGACCCGAAATCCTCGGCGGCCAGGACGGCGCTGAGCTGGCGTACCACGGAGCCGAATTCGCGTAGCTTCGCGTCGTTTCCCGCCGCGGCGTCCAGCAGAGAATCGAGGTTGGTGATGATGGTGGTCACCTGTTGGCGGGTGCGGGCCCCACCGTCGGAGCTCAGCCGCAGGGCTCGCGACAGTTCGTCGAGGGCACCCTTGATCTGCTCACCGTGTCCGGCGATCACACCGTCGCCGGCATTCTGCAGGTCCGCAACGGGCCCTCCTCCCATGCCATTCCCCCGCAATGACGTGGACAGCTTGTCGAGCATGCCGAGCACGCGGTCGAACTCGACCGGTGTCTTGGTGCGATGCAGGCCGATAATGTCGCCGTTGCGCAGCGTCGGGCCCCCACGGTACGGCGGAGACAGCTCGATCTGGCGGTCGGTGAGGATCGACGTCGACAAGGTGACGGCCTCCACGTCAGCAGGTATCGCGACACCCTCGTCGACGGTGAAGTCCACCTCGGCGTAGCTTCCCCGCGCCGTCACCCGCGTGACCTGCCCAACCGGAATCCCCAGCACTGCCACCACATTGCCGACGTACAGGCCCGCCGCGCTGTCGAACTGCGCGGTCACGGTGATGCTGCGGTCACGGTGGGCCAGCAGCTTCCAGCCCACAGCGCCGACGATCGCCAGCACGGTGATCAGCACGGCGGCGACCACCAGGCGCCGGTGTCCATTCATCACTTGCAGTCCTTGAGATACGGGACCATGCCGAACTGTTCGGCCCGGCCACTGATGGCGCACATCCAGGAATCGATCAGAGCGCCTGCGGGGGCATTGGTCTCGATCGCGTTGCCGAATCCGGTGGCGTTCGCGATCTGGCGGATCGGAACGGGCGCGATCTGCAGCAGATTTCGGAAGAGCGCATCTTGTTCGGCGAACTTCTCGCTCAGCTGTTGCATCGTCGACAGCACGTCGTCGACCGCGGTCCGGTCGTGCACCGCGATGGTGCGCAGCGAGTCGACGACCGACCGTAGAGACTGCATCAATGCATGGAAGGCCGCTGAGCGCGCGACGAACTCACCCACCAGTTCCTGCCCCTGGCGAATGAAGTTGCCGATCTCGGACTGTTGGCGCCGCAGCATGCTGGTGACGTGTTCGGTGTTCGCCAGAAGACTGCCCAGTTGATCCCGTCGCTGCGCGATCACCGATGACAGGGCCCGCACATTGTCCATCGCCTGGGGCACCACTGCGGGCAACCCGTCCATCTGCCGGCTCAGCACATCGAGGGACTCCGCGATGCGGTCGGCGTCCACCTGCTCAAAGGTCCTGGTCGAATCGGCCAGGGCGGCTTGCAGATCGTAGGGCACCTCGGTGTGCGCCAGGTCGATCGTGTGCTTCTCGGGAGCGCTGTCCCCAGCCGGGCGCAAGTCGAGATAGCGGGAACCGAACAATGTCGTCACCTTGATCGCGGCGCGGGTGTCGCGGCCCACGGGTATGTCGTCGCGGACACGGATCTCGGCCTCCACGTGATCGCCGGCCAGGCGTACGGCGGTCACCGTTCCCACCGGGATACCCGCCACCGCCACGATGTCGTCGGCACGCAAGGCCGCCGCCTGAAGGAATTTCGCCGTGTAACGCTGGTATCCGATGCCGGCCTCCTTGACGAGCAGCATTGCCGCGATCAGGGTTCCGACGGTGGCGACGGCCAGCAGTCCGAGCCAGGCTTTCCTGGCGACCCGGTCAGCCATCGGCCATGTTCCGGCACTTGGGGGTGTGTTTGGCGGTTCCGCCCGGCGTCGCGGCATCGACGATGATGGGCACTACGTCGTTGAGCCCTGGGAAAAACCCGTACACGTTGACGTCACAGGCATAGGCGTTCATGTAGGCCCCTTCCCCGAAGACCCGGGACAACCCCTTCAACAGCAGCGGCGTGTTCAGGCCCGTGTAAGCGATCTGCGGTTCGATGTCGAGCATGTGCCGGGTGTAGCCGGGCTGCCGGTTGAGCATGTCGCGGACGGTCGGTTGCACGTCACGCCCGATCCGCGACAGATTGCCGGCCACCGCCGTCATCGTCCCCAGCGATGACACCAGGCTGTCGCGACGATTGTCGAAGGCCGTCACGGCCTTTCGCGCTGCGGTGATCGTGCGCTCGAAATGGTCGTTCTGTCCGGCCAGATTGCCGACCACACCGTCCATCCCCGCGATGACGCGGTCCAGCGCGCGGTCCTGGCCGACGAAAGTCTCGGTGAGCACTGACGTCTGATCGACGAGCTGGGTGATCGAGGCAGTATCGCCCTGCAACGATCCGACGACGGCGTTGGTGAGGTTGTTCACCTGGTCGGGATCCAGGACGGCGAACAGGGGCTCATAGCCATTGAGCAGGGTGCCGATGTCGAAGGACGGCTCGGTCCGATCGATCCCGATCACCGATCCGGCCGGCAACACCGTGGCCGCTTCGGCACGCCCCCGGTCCAGCGCAAGATACCGCTGCCCGACGATGTTCTGATAGTCGACGGCCGCCACGGTGCCGGTGGTGAGCCGGTGGCCGTCCTGCACGAGGAACGACACCTTCGCCAGGGTTCCCTGCAGCTCGATCGTCTGCACCCGCCCGACCCGCACACCGGCCACCCGGACGTCGTCACCCTCGCGCAGCCCGAAGACGTCGGTGAACACCGCGGAGTACGACGTGGCGGGGCCGCCGACATCGCGTCGCAGCGTGACGTAGACCAGCCACGTCAGCACGGTGGCCACCACCAGGAACAGGCACAGGCCCAGCAGCGAGCCACGGCGCCGTATCGAGTCGGCCCTCGGGGAAAAACTGAACATCGAATTCTCCTACGGCGTGTTTTGGCCTGTGGCCGAAGCGGTTTGCGTGACGACCATCCCGCGCGCCACCGGACCGAGGATCAGTTGCGTGGCCACCGTCGCGGGTTGTCCGGTGATCTCGCCCAACCGGTCGCGCTCGAGACCGCTGCCCACCGGGCCGACGTTGCCGCCGAACGAGGCGGGTGCCGCACTGCCGGGGACCGGCGGCGACGGGGTGACGCCAGGCGGGAGCGGCGGATACGGATCGGTCGGCGGCAACGTCGGCCCGGTGGGCAGCGGCGGCCCGGCCGCGATCAGGTTGCCGTTCTCCCCGATGACCGTCCCCGGCGGTGGCGCCAGATCCGGTGGCGGCTGGTAGTTCTGCGGCAGCAGGACTTCCGGGAGCTCAGACCGGACAGGGACCTCGGGTGCGGTGACGCAGCTCGGTCCGGCCAGCGCGCCGTAGCGCGGGCAATCGGCACGGGTGTAGGTGTAGGACGGCGTGAACGACAAGTTCACCCGGCCTCGTGGGGTATCCAGTTCGGAATCCCAGACCTGGGCGAAGAACGCGTCGGAGAACCGGGTCATCCGCTGGCTGATCGGCACGAAGTGCTGGGCGTTCTGTGCCAGTACCCCGAGCACCGGGGTCAGGTCCGTGGTGATGTGGACCAGCCGGTCGGTCTGATTGTGCAAGGCCTCCATGCTGGTGCCGGTGGTATGCGCGGACGCCGCCAGAAAATCCTCGAGGCTGCGTCGCTGCTCGACGAGGGTGCGCATCGGGCCGACCGCTTCATGCAAAGCATCGACCAGTTCTGGAGCCGTCTGCGACAGCCCGCGCGCAGCGGCGGACAACGCCGAAACCGTCGACGGCCCTTCATCTGTGGCGACGACGGCATTCAACTCGTCGATGAGCCGGTTGAGTTCGGCGGCCGAGGTCAGCAGTTGCCCGCGGCGGTTGTTGGTGGCTGCTGCCACCGCGGCCAGCAGGCCGATGGTGTGGTCGTCACGTCCGCGGCCGGCCGCGGCCAGGACGTCGCGCAGTTTGGAGATGGTGGTCTGGAACAACACCGTCGGCAGCGCCGTGTCCTCGGTGATCCGCTGGCCGTCGCGGATCGGACCCGACGAGTCGGCCGCGGTCTGAACCAACTGCAACGACGACACCGCGAAGGCATTACTGGGCACCACACGGGCGGTGACGCCAGACGGGATGCCCTGTGCATAAGCGGAATTCAATCGGATGTGCACACGGTTGGGCGCTTCCCCGGTGCCGGGCACGACACTTTCCACGGCGCCGACAAGGACGCCGCGGAATTTCACATCCGACCGGGTAGGCAGACCGTCACCGATGTTGCGCAATTCGGCCACCACATGCAGGTTGCGGTCGAACAGCCCGGTCGACTTGACCAGCAACGCCGAGACCACTACTCCGACCACCACCAGCGTGGCCGCACCACGCCGGAGCAGCTGCCTTCCGGTGAGATGGTTTCCGTCCAGATCAACCATGTCCGGCATGGTCAACCACCCAGCCTTGCACCGGAATTCACGCTCCACAGGGCCATGGTCAGCAGCATGTTGACGATGATCACCGCGGTGATGCTCGCCCGCATCGCATGTCCTGCGGCGATACCGACGCCCTCGGGGCCGCCGCCGGCGCAGAAACCGTAGTAGCACTGCACTGTCGCCGCGATCCAGACGAACACGACCGCCTTCACCGTCGAATACAGGATGTCGGTGCCACTGATCAGCAAGGTGAAGTAATGCAGGTACGGCCCGAGCGATCCGCCGCTGATCAACCCCACCATGATCTGGCACGACAGGTAGCAGATGCCGAGGCACGCGGCGTACAGCGGGATGATCGCGACGACCGAGGCCAACAGCCGGGTCGTGATGAGGTACGGGATCGGCCTGATGGCAAGCGAGTTCATGGCGTCGATCTCCTCGGAGATCCGCATCGAGCCGATCTGGGTGGTGAACCGGCAGCCGGCCTGGACGGCGAAAGCCAGGGCCGCCATGATCGGGGCCAGCTCGCGGGTGGTGACCAGCGAGGAGATGATCCCGGTTGCCGGGCCGAGCCCGAGCAGGTTCAGGAAGTCGTAACCCTCGACGGCGATCAGGGCACCGGTGGTGATGCCGAGAACCAGGATCACTCCGGCGGTCCCGCCGCCCACCACGATCGACCCGTTACCCCAGGTGATGTCGGAGACCAGCCGAAGGAACTCACGCCGGTACCGGCGAAGGGCCAGCGGTGCGCCGGTGAGGGCGTGTGACGAGAAAGCGACGAAATGACCGAAGCGCGCCACCGGCCGCGTCATCACGGGCTGAGTCATCTCCTGGGTCATCTCACAACCCCGTCCGAGGGAAGAGCATGGTGTAGAGCTGGCTCACGGCGACATTGACCGTCATCAAGACCAGAACCGATTCCACGACGGCCGCGTTGACGGCGTTGGCCACGCCGGCCGGACCCTGGGTGGCAGCGAGGCCTTTCTGGCAGGACACCACCGCGACGATCGCGCCGTAGACCGCCGACTTGAACAGCGCCAGCAGCATGTCACCGGTGGTGGCGAACGACGCGAAGGTAGCGATGAAACTGCCTGGCGCACCGCCCTGTACATAGACGTTGAACAGATAGCTGGACAGGAAGCCGACGAAGCACACCACCCCGGTCAGGGCGATACCGATGACGATCGCGGCCGCGAACCGGGGTACGACCAATCGCCGGACCACCGAGACGCCCATCACCTCCATCGCTGCCGTCTCCTCACGCATGGTCCGGCAGCCCAGGTCCGAGGTCATCGCCGCGCCGACCGCCGCGGCCAGCAACAGCGCCGCGACCAGCGAGGCCGCCTGCCGCACCACCGCCAGCCCGCTGGCGGCACCGGCCAGTGAGGTCGCCCCGACCTGCCCGGCCAGCAGCGCGAATTGGATCGACAGGGTGACCCCGATCGGCAACGCCACCAAGACGGTCGGCATCACAGCCGCACCGGCCATGAACGCGGCCTGCCGAACGAACTCGGCCCATTGAAATCGCCCGGTCATCAGGTCGGTGACGCAGAAACGGATCGTCGTCAACCCGAGTACCACCTGCTCGCCAACGGTGGCCAAGGCCGCCACCGGATGACGCCGCAGGTATCCCGCACCTACTTGGACAACACGGGAACTGGTGCCCCGCACTGTCATCTGACGAGTTCACGCTCCCCGGAACGTCCCAACCGGTCCAGCCGCGCCGTCGTCTCCAGCCGGCGCAACTTGCCCGACGAGGTCTTGGGAAGCCAGCCGGCCGGGACCACGTGCACCGCCCGTGGACTGATCCCGAGCTGCCGATAGACGCGATCGGCTATCTCGGCACGGATCCGCGCGGTCTCGGCGCTGTCGGAATGCAGCGCCGACTCGGCCACCATCGAGAACCCCTCTCCCGCGGCCGCGGTGGAAAGCCGCACTGCGGCAACACCTCCGGAGCGTACGCCGGCCACCCCGGACACGCTTCGCTCGATGTCCTCAGGATGGACGTTGCGGCCCGAGATGATCAAGACGTCCTTCTTGCGGCCACAGATGACCGGTTGGCCGTCGTCGGTCAGGTAACCGATGTCGCCGGTGCGAAACCATCCGTCGGAGTCGGTGACGGTCTCGATGCCGTCGGCGGTGCGGTATCCGCGGGTCACGTTGTCGCCACGGATCTCCAATTCCCCGATGCCGGGCGGCTCCACCACCGAGCCGTCTTCGGCCACCACCCGGATCTCACAACCCGGCAGCGGCGGCCCGAGCGCCACCCGTTGCGCCGCATCGCCTTGTCCGGCGACCAGATCAGGATGCGGTGCGCACACCCGGTATCCGTCGCCGGGGCGGACGAACGATACTCCCAGCGTCGCCTCGGCCATCCCGTAGGCCGGAACGATGGCATGTTTACGCAGGCCGAAGCGGGCCCCCTCGGTGGTCAACCGGTCCAGCGTCGCGACGTCGATCGCCTCGGCGCCACTGAGTGCAAACCGCAGCGTCGACAGATCGTAAGCGCCGTCGGCAGCTTTGCGGAGCCGGCGGGCCAAGACCGAGTAGGCGAAATTCGGTGCCGCGGTCATGGTTCCGCGATACCTGGTGATCAGCTCGGCCCACAGCAGCGGATCGGCGAGGAAGTCGACCGGGGTGACCTTCACGGTCGCGATGCCCAGGCACATCGGCGTGATCAGGTAACCCATCATGCCCATGTCGTGAAACAGCGGCAGCCAGCTCACCACCACATCGGTTTCGGCGTCGGCTGCCGAGGCGGCCGCCATCGCGACCAGGTTGGCCTCGATGTTGCGGTAGCTGATGGCGGCGGCCTTGGGCCGGCCGGTCGAGCCTGAGGTCAATTGCTGGAAGGCGATCGCGTCCTCATCCGACTCCACGATCTGTCCCGGTGGCCCGTCGAGCAGAGCGGGCAGCAGCACGGCATGTACCCCGGCGCCGGCCAATGCCTCGACGGCCGACAGGAACGGGTTGCCGACCACCACGGTGGAGGCGCCGATCGCCGACAGCGTCGGGACCAGCTCGGCGGCCCACTCCGCGATGTCGGTGCGGTGGGTCGGATGGTGCAGCATGGTCACGGCCGCACCGGACATCCAGATGCCCTGCACCAGCGGGGCGATTTCGCCTGGCGCACCGGCAAGTACGGCCACCGAGTCCCCGGGGAGCACCCCGGCGCGCTGCAGCCCTCCGGCGATGTCGCGGCCGGCCTGGTGCACCTGTGCCCAGGTGGCCGTCGTCAGCTGGTCGAGCAGCGACCGACCGTCGGTGTCGACCGGTGCCGTGCTGAGGCCCCGCGAGGTGATCTGCGTCCCGGCGTGCAGTCTGGACAGGACGCGGTTCACGGCTGTCCCGGCGGGTTGCCCACCGCGCTCATCGCACCGGAGCCCGCCAGCCTGCGGTTCTCCACGAGTTCGACCAGGGCACCGACGGTCTTGCACTCGAACACGTCGTCCTTGTTGAGGACCACACCGAATCGGTTCTTGATCTCCGACACCCCGAGGGCGAACGACAACGAGTCGAACCCCAGATCCCCGACCAGCTCCGAGAAATCGTTGACGTCTTCGGCGGGCAATTCGAGTTCGTCGGTGATGAACTCGATGAGGAATTCGCGTACTTCTGACACGGCCTGGCTACCTTACTTTCCGATCTTGCGGCGAATCACCATGTGAATGGGTATCTGGAGGAGGGCGAACATGCCCACGGCGACAAGGCATCCCGTGATGACGAGGCGGACGTCGAACTCGCCGTACATGATGGTCGACGCGGCCGCCACGATGTGGGAGAACGGGTTGAGGTTGATGCTGAACCGCAGCCAGTCCGACAGGAACACCGACGGCATGAGGGCCTGGCTGATGAACAGCACCGGCAGCGCCAGCGGCAGCATCGCCACCGGGGCCTGCGGGTTGAGTGTGCGCAGCGCCACCAGATAGAACAACGAGCTGTAAGCCGCCGACCACAGGAACATCAGTACGACCAGCATTGCGCCGGTGAGGATCCCGGCCCGCAGTGGAGCATCGAGGAAGGCCAGCAGGGTGATCACGATGACCGCCGCCGGCAGGATCCGGAACATCTCGAAACCGAACTTGGCCGCCATGATCTGACCGGTCGACACACCGTAGAGACGGAGTCGATCGGTGAAACCGGACCGGATCTCGTCGATCAGCGTGCCCGCTCCATACCCCGCCCCGAGCATCGGGATCAGCATGATCAGGCCGGGTGCGATGTAGGCGGTATACGACGACAGCGGGAATCCGGGAAGATCGGCGACCCGCTGGAACATCGAGCGCACGAAGATCACCAGGACAACGGGAAACACGATCGGGAAGATGAATCCGAAGACGGGCTGGCGCAGGCCCACCACGACATAGCGACGGAACAGCCGCAGGGTGTTCGACACAGAGTTCATCGGGTGGCCTCCAGAAACGCGTCGCGCAGCGAGGTCGACCGCACTTCGATGTCGGCCTGGTCCAGTCCGATTCGTTCCAGTTCGGCGCTGAGCTTGCCGAGCGCCGAGGCCGACGCCGAGTCGAGTGTGGTCGTCAGCGCGGTGTCGGTGGTGCGCTCGACCGCATAGCCGGCGACGGCCAATGCCTGCACCGAGTCGTCGGGTATCGCCACGTCCGACGAGATCGCCGCGACGAATCCGTGGCTTCTGGTGAATTCCTGGGTCGATCCGGATGCGACCAATGTGCCGTCCTTGATGATTCCGACTTCGTCGGCCAGTGAGACCGCCTCGTCCATGTCGTGGGTGGTCAAAACCACCGTGCGGCCCTGAGAACGCAGGGACCGGATGGCGTTCCAGACCTCTTGCTTGCCCTCGATGTCGAGGCCGCTGGACGGCTCGTCGAGGAAGAGCATCTTCGGGTCGTGCGCCACCGCCAGCGCCACGTCGACCCGGCGTCGCATACCACCCGACAACGCACCCACCTTGCGGTTGAGGTACTTGCCGAGGCCGAATTGCTCGACCAGTTCGTCCTCCCGTTGACGCCGTTGGTCTTTCGGCCAACCGGCCATCGCCAGGCTCATCCGGATCTGTTCGACCGGCGACATCCAGAGGTCGAGCGCCACCTCCTGCAGCGCCACGCCGATCAGCGGCCGGAGTGCATCGGTTTCGGCCACCGGGATGCCCAGCACCTCCAGCCGCCCACTCGTCGGTGCGAGCAGTGTCGTGGCCATGCGGATGGTGGTGGTCTTGCCCGCCCCGTTTCGGCCGAGCAGGCAGTAGACCACCCCGCGGGGCACCGTCAGACTGAGGCCGTCGACCGCACTGGTCTCCGCACCCGGATACGACTTGGTGACGTCGTCAGCGAGCAATGCCGGTGACGAATTGTCTTGTTTGGCTTCAGGCATGGGTCGTTCAATCTCCGACTCTGGGGAGGACGTGGCGTTCCAGCTGTTCGGTCAGGTGGATCCCCTGTGCGGTGAGATCCACGTCGAGAGCGGTGTAGAGCGGGAAGCTCCCGCCCTTGGGCGTCTCGTTGACCTGGTGGATGGTTCCGGTGCTCACCCCCGTCACGTCGAGATCGACCACGGTCCGGACCAGTTCGACGGGTTTGCCGCGCCAGGTGGCTTTCCGGGTTCCCTCCGAACGCACATTGCCGCTCACCGAGGCGCCGCCACCGCACGAGCCGGTCAGCTCACGCGGCTCACCGGTGCCGCCCAGGTCGATTCCGCCGTTCACCGCGCACTGCAGTGAGACACGGGAATCGAGCGGATTGACGATCGTGATGGCGTCCAGGGTGCCGGCCGCGGAGTCGCTGGGGCCGGTGGACACCATGCCGGTCTCGTACGGGAACCGATCACCGGAGTAGTACTGCTCGACCTGCAACTCGCCGCGGCGCGGCCCGGGACCGATGGTCAGCACCCCTGAGGTGGGCAGCGAGGTGGTCTCGTCGAGATAGGTCACCGAACCCGAAATCTCCAGTGGATAGGTCCCGTAGGGCGAATCGGCGCGTGGTTCGGCGGCTGGTCCGGCCGCGGCATCGGGATACTTCAGCAACGCGTAGGCGTGTCCCACCGGCCTTCCGGCCTCTTCGTTCACCGAAGCGCAGCCGGCCAGCAGAGCGGACCCGAGCACACACGCACCGGCAGCCGTCACGAATCCGTTCACCGTGCTGCGCCCGCCCCGGCGAGGGTCCGGTTCAGCCTGCGGTGCCGATGGCTGAAGAATGCAGACAGCACCCGGCTCATCACCTTGCCCCAGCCCGGGATCAGACCCATCGGCGCCTGGGGCGCCAGCGTGATCTCGTCGGTGACGATCGTCTTGTCCCCCAAGGGTTCCAGGGTGCGGTGATGCACCCAGATGCGCATGCCGGTCATGATCGACTCTTCACGGAACATCCGGCCGGGATCGATCCTGGCGATCGTGATGTCGTCGAACCCGAACGGCAGGATGCCGAACAACAGCAGAAAGCTCTTGCCGATGCGGGTGCCCGGCGTGACGTCGGCGATCGAGCGCCCCCGGAACTGACGCGGCATCGTCATCTTGAGATAGGGGCCCATCTCGTCGTTGATGCCTTCCTGGGTGGTGACGCGCTCCCACACCTGATCCACGGGGCAGTCGATCTCGCTGACCTTGCGGAAGACGTGTTCCTGCGTGTGAATTGATCGCATGTCGGTTCCTCTAATTGCTTGACGGGGAAAGGTCTCTGGCGGCATCTGCGACGAAGGACCCACTGATGTCGACGACGGCCGGCACGCTGTCGGCTCCGATGTAGTCGGGCATGATCTCGCCGATCTGGTGGATACGTGTCGGCAGCAGCTGGCTGTACCACTCGAACAGCGGCACCACGAGCGCGACGGTGACGTAGTCGACACCGTCGGCGGCCAGATCGCCGAAGAAGGCCTGCCAGATCTGCTCGATCATGCCGACCCTCCGGTGTTTCTTGAGTACTCCCTGGGTGGCCAGCTCGGCGATGCGCTCAGGCGCGATGTCTTCGAAGAACGAATTCCACTGCGGGTACAGAATGTTGCGACCGTCACGCAGCGTGCTGAAACTGTCCAAGCCCAGTTCGGCGTCCACCCGCAGACCTCGCAGCACTGCGACCGGTGCATCCCCGGAGTCCTCGCCGAATCCAACGAAGAACTCCGAAGACCGCTCCCACGGCCGGTAATGCACCATCTCACCGGCTGCGATATCCGACTCGCTCGCGTAGTCGTTCTCCAGCCCGAAGATGCGGTATTCCACGCCCTTCGCCCAGTTGAATCTCTCGTCACCCGGACGTACCCGGTCGACGCGAAGCAGACTCGTACTCATGCGTTCGTGAATTCCCTTCTGCGGGCCTGCAAGATCCGGTTGCCCTCGGTGGCAATGGCAGCGATCACCTCTGCGGCCGCCTCACGACCGACGAGAGGGTTGACGAAAGTCAGCTTGAGCGCCTGGGTGCCGCCCGCGGTGGAGCGGCCGATCACGGCACGCCCCGAATCAGCGAGGGCGATCCGGATTTCCTGGTTCACGTCGTCGCATTCGGCCTCGGTCAGGTCGGGATGCTGCCAGCGGACCACGACGGTGTTCGTCGCGACCGGAGCCACCAGGGTCAGCCCTGGCTGACCCCCGACCGCGCCGGCGGCCGCGGCTGCGGCCGCACACGTGGCGTCGATCATCTCGCCGATCCGCTGCCTGCCGAGGGCCCGCAGGGTCACGAACACCTTCAGCGCATCGAACCGGCGCGTCGTCTGAAGGGATTTCCCGACCAGATTGACCACGTCCTCGGCCGAATCCTGCAGCGGATTCAGGTAATCGGCGTGGTCGGCCAGGATGTCGAACGATTCGCTGCGACGTACCAGCAGCGCGCTGCAGCTGATGGCCTGGAACAGCAGCTTGTGAAAGTCGACTGCCACGGAGTCGGCCATCTCGATTCCACGAAGCAGGTGCCGGTGGGTGTCGCTGAACGCCAGGCAACCGCCCGCGCAGGCGTCGACATGGGTCCAGATCCCGTGCTCGCGCGCAATGGTGATCGCCTCTGGCAACGGGTCGATCGCGCCGAAGTCCGTAGTACCTGCGGTGAGTACCAGCGCGATGATCGCCGTGCCGTCCGCTGCGGCCCGATCGATACAGCCGACGAGACCGTCGACTCGCATGCGGCCGTCGGCGTCGGTCGGTACCTCGACCGCTGCACCCGACAGTCCGAGGATTCGCAGCGCCTGCCGCACCGAGAAGTGCGTCTGACGAGTGCACAACACCCGCCAGGAACCCGCCTCGACCGGTAGCCCCCCGGACACATCGGATCCGAATCGATCGCGGGCGAACAGGTCTCGGGCCATCAGCAGTGCCTGCAGGTTGGACTGGGTCCCCCCGCTGGTGAACGTTCCGTCGGCGCCGTCGTCGTAACCGAGCGTGACGCACAGGTCAGCGATGACCTTCTGTTCGACAGCCGTGGCCGCGGGCGCCTGATCGAACGAATCCAGCGACTGGTTGAAGGCGCTGACCAGGACCTCGGCCGCCAGCGACGACAGTGTCGGCGGGCAGTGCAGATGCGCCAGATAGCCGGGATGGGTGACCACGGCCGACCGCCCGGAGAGCAAACCGGCCGCCTCGCCCAGCGCACGTGGCAGCCCGATTCCCGCCGGGCTGTCGAGACTGAATTCGTCGACGGACTTGCCTATCTCGGCGTAACCGGCCACCAGTCCCGGCCGCGCCGGGTCCCGCAGCTCGGTCCCGGTCCAGATCGCTGCCAAGGTCAGTGCTTCGCGATAGCCGCTCAGTCCGGCGGGGGTGAGAAAGTCGCCCGCGAACGGGCTCGAATCGGTGGTCACTGGGCCCCCATCAGGATGCTGCCGGCAGGCCGTTGCCGCTGGACTTGGCGCACCGCGGAGTCGAACGCGGTCAGCGCGGCCGACATATCGGCTTCATCGATGGTCAGCGGCGGCAGGAAGCGCACCACATTCCCGTACTGTCCCCCGGTTTCGACGATCAAACCGTGCTCAAGGCAGGCCAGTTGTATCTGTCGCGCCAGTTCCGCGTCCGGTGCCGCGGCACCGTGTCGCCGCGGAAGCGTCGGCTCGACGATCTCGGCAGCCAGCATCAGCCCGGCACCCCGGACGTCGCCCACGATCTCGGATTGCGCCGCAACCGATTTCAATCCTTCGAGGAAGTCAGCACCCATCGCCTGTACGCGCTCGGACAGGCCGGTCTCGACAGCGAAGCGGATCACCGCGCTGGCCGCGGCGAACGCCATCGCGTTCCCGCGGAACGTACCGGTGAAGGCCCCGGGCTCCCACGCGTCATAGCGCTCCCGGATCACCAGCACCGCGATGGGCAGGCCGGAACCGAGGCCTTTCGAGATCACCATCATGTCCGGTTCGATGTCGCAGCGCTGAAAAGCCCAGGCCGGCCCGGTCCGGAACATCCCCGCCTGCACCTCGTCGGCGATCAGCGGAACATCCAGTCGGCTCGCCATGTCCCGCAATGCCTTACCCCACCGGTACGGGGCCGGGATCACTCCGCCCTCGCCCAGCACGAACTCCGCGAGGACCGAGGCCGGCGCGGTGACACCCGAGTGGGGTCGAGTCAGGTTCTCGACGGCCGCCACCGCCAGGTCGATTCCACCCTCCCCGCCAACCCCGAACGGGCACCGGTAGTCCTGGGGATACGGCACGAACGTGGCCCGCGGAGCCAGCACCACAGGCTGGCGGCGCAGCCCACCGCCCGAGCTGGCCGCCCGCGCCGCCCGGGTACACCCGTGGAAGCCGCCTTGCACGGCGATGTGTTCGCGTCCGCCGGTGGAGATCTCGGCGAGCATCAGGGCGGCCTCGATCGCGCCGGCACCGCTCGGTGAGCACAGGTGCACCCGTCCCTCACGCGCCAGCCCGGGCGGCAGGATGGACAGCAGATCCTCGACGAATCGCTCGCGGGTCGGGGTGTGGAAGTCGAGTGACTGCCAAGGTTCGCCCGATTCGAGGGTCTTGGCCACGGCCTCCCTGACCGCCGGATGATTCCATCCCAGGGACATCGCGCCGGCCGCGGCCAGGCAGTCGACGTACCAGCGACCGCCGGCGTCACGCAGCCGCGAACCGGCCGCCTCGACGGGCCGGATCGGCAACCGTCGCGAGTAGGTTGCCGCAGCCGAATCCCGCATCACAGCACCCCCCCGGCCGGCCGTGAACTGTCCGTACGTGGTTGCGCCAGAAGCCTTCTCAGCGACGTCGTGAGTGACCGATCCTCGGTCTGCCAGAAGCCGCCGTCGCTCGGGATCGCCCCGGCCAGGCGGCGGCGGGCCTTTCCGAGCTGGTGGTAGGGCAGTTTGGGGAACAAGTGGTGCACTGCATGAAACCGCAGCCCGAGCGGCGCCCACAGCTCTCCGACGATCGGCATCGACGGGTGGTCGATGGAATCGAGAATCTGTTCTGGGAACGTCATCCGCTCGTTGCGGCTCTCGTAGCGATGCGCAGCCAGCACCCGGACCCAGTTGACGAACAGCACCGCCGCGACGATCAGGTAGGCCTCGAGGAGACGCTTGGGCGAATACGCTCCGCCCACCGCCAGCGCCAGCATCACCGCGAGGTAGGCGAAGCAGGCGACCTCCTGCACCAGCCAGGACCGCGGCGTCCGGCCCTCGGGCAGCTTGCGGACAAAGTCCGCGTCGATCATCAGCGCCGAGGCCCGGGTCAGCACATAGGACCGGATACCCGGGACCAACCAACTCAACGGAGCCAACACCAGAAACCGCAGCACGAAGACCAGCGGACCCAGCAGCGCGGTGAACGGCAGCGCGATCACCCGCCAGCGAGGCTCGACCGCGTAGGGGACGTACTCACCGTCCTCGGCAGTGCCGTAGGTCCGCGACCCGTGATGGTCCTGGTGGAACTCGTAGGTGAATTGCGGGACCAGCAACGGAATTCCGCACACCACATGCCATGCCACCGAGAACCACCGCAATTCCTCGGGCGCATGGACGATTTCGTGGACGAAGAGCACTGCGCGGTAGAACGCCAACGCGGCGAGCACCATGCAGCCGATGGCCATCGGCGAGGCCAGACGGTCAACGGGACACAGGAAGAACGCGGTATAGCCGATCGCCACGCATACGGTGAGGTCAACCCAGTAGATCCACTGCCGGCGTGCGGCCAGATCGGCGACCAGAGATCGAGCCTCGGCCATCGAGATACCGAGCACGTCCCTGGAACCCGTCCCGACGGGTGTCTGACGGACATCACTGGTCATCGGGTGAACTCCGTGATCAATTCAGACGCGGACATCTGCGGAATGCCGAGCTCTCGCTCGGCCTTGCCGGAGGTGTAATACACATGGCGGGCCATCAACTCGACGTTCTCGGGCACCAGCGCATCGTCGTGACGCGCAGTGGCGGTCAGGTCGCGCACGACCCGATTCCCGGCTCCGGCAGCCCGGAACAAACCCATGGGCAGGGTACGAACGCGATGTTTCCGCCCAACGGCCTCGACGAGCAGCTCTGCGATCCGGCGGTAGCTCAGGTTGGCACTGGACAGGATGTAGCGCTCACCGGAGCCGCCCTTGACCATGGCCGCGGTAGCTCCGATGACGAAGTCGCGGGCCGAGCAGACCGCAGTCCCACCGGAGGGTACCGCCCGCAGCAGCCCGCGTCGCGCGGCCACCAACAGGCCCTGCCAGGATCGTGTCGGGCCGGAAGCCGGCGCGAAAACCGCTGCGGGATTGACCACCACGACGTCGAGCCCATCTTGGCCGAAATCGAGCATGACCCGCTCGCCGGTGCGTTTGGTCGCGGCATAGACGTTGTCGAGCACGGAGTTCCGGACATCGAACTGCTCGTCGGCCACCACGTCGTCAGGCGGATAGCCAATGGCGGCCGTCGAGGACACATGTACGACGCGCTGGACTCCATGGCGCAGCGCACTCTGCGCCACGTGGTAGGCGCCCAGGACGTTGACATTCCAGATGGAGTGGGCCAGACGGGAATTCGGTGAGGCGATGCCGGCCAGGTGATACACGTGCGAAATGCCACGCATGGCCGCGTCGACACTGGCCGCGGCGGTGACATCGGCCCGGACCACTTCGACATCACGGCCCCAACCCCCCGGTTGGGGCGCAGGGTCGTCGGGCCCAGCCATGACGGTGACCGCCTCGCCGTTGCCGACCAGCTCGGCGACCAGCGCACCACCCAGGTACCCGGCACCCCCGGTGACCAGGATTCGGCCGCCCATCACAGTGCCTTCTGGTAGACGCGGTGCCGTTTGTCCGGCTCGGTCTTCATCTGCGCGGCCAGGGAATTCGACCACACGTTGTCTTCGTGCACCCAGGTGGTCGCCACCGCTGAGTAACCGCTTCCGGTACTGGCCCGGACGATCTCGCCGGCCAGGATCCGGCCGATACCCGCCCCGAACTGGGTTTCGACGGCACCGATGAGGACGACGACCGCGGTGTCGACCCCACGGATGCGTCCTCGGCGCTTGGCTACGATGCGCGCCACCATCGACGGAGTGAGCCTCCCGGATTGTGCGGCGATCTCGTTCACGTCGGGCAGCATCAACAAGAACCCGACCGGTGTCCCGGCGGACTCGACGATCCGGACGAGGCGGGGGTCGATCAACGGCCGCATCTCGGCGGCCATGCCGGCGAACACTGCCCTGCTCAGCGGGACGTTCTCGGGATGGCGGGCGAAGGAGTCGTTGTAGAGGACCCGGAGAGTCTCCAGCTCGTTGTCGAAGTCCTTCATCCGAACGGACCGCACGGTCGCGCCCTGCGCGTCCATCACCGCGTCGGCCCGCCGGACCAGTCGGCGTTGGACGGTGCTGCCGGACCCCGTGGTCCAGCGGTAGGAGGCGCTGTCGAATTTCTTTCGGTAGCCGGCAGACTCGACGAGTTGCAGGTAATGCGGCGGGTTGTAGGGCTGCATGAGGGTTGGCGGGGTGTCGTAACCCTCGGCGAGCAGCCCTACCTCCTCGCGAGTCGAATAGCTATAGGGCCCGATCATCTTGTCCATACCGCGGCGGCGTGCCCAGTTCTCCGCGGTTTCCAGCAGTGCGTCGGCTACGGCCTCGTCAGCGACACTCTCGAAATGCCCGAAGAACGCGCAGTCGCCGTACCGCTTGACGTACTCGGAGTCAACGCTCGCCGATACCCGCCCGACTGGTTTTTCTCCCTGGTAGGCAACGAAGTTGGCGACCGTGACCTCGCGGTGCAGCGGGTTCTTCCTGGCATCCATCTTGTGCCGCATGGCCCGGCGCAGCGTCGGACGCCACCGGGCGTCACCTCGGTAGAGGTGCCACGGAAGGTCCACGAACCGTCTGGCCTCCGCGGGTGAGGTGACCTCACGGACGTCCAGCGAGGTTTTCAAGTCACTTGGCACGAACGATTCCCAGGTCATATGCGAGTTCCGGGTTGCCCTTGCTCTTCCAGAGCGCGCCGTCCATGTAGAAGTGATGCAGCACGAACATCAGCGGCACGGCGAAGATGACGGTGTCCAACTGCCCGGCGAGGATGCCCAGCAGGGCCAGACCTGCCACGTAGAACGGAAGCGCCTTGCGCGTCGAGAGCCGGGCCAGCAGCAGCTTCTTCTCGCTGGGGTCCTCCGACGCCGCGAACCGGGTGTTGTTCCGGGTCCAGTTGATCAGGTGGTACTGCAGGCTGTGCGTGGTGGTGGCGATCAGGATGAGCGCGAACAGGTCCGACACCAGCAGGTAGGACAGGTTGTAGGACAGCGTCGCGATGATGAAGGTGGCCACCGCCATGGCAGGCAGCGTGGTCTGCCCGTCGCGGCGCAGCTTGACCTGTTCGGCGACCGCCAGGGCCAGGAGCACGGCGGCGACCGCGTACGCGATCACGATGAGCACGCCGGGAATCGGCGGCACCGGCACACTCAGGTTCGAAAACGGCAACCGGTGGCCGAACACTTCGTACTCCGAGAAGTGCAGCCCGTGGCTGGCCCGGTAGAGAACCGGCGCCAGGCAGGTCGCATACAGCGCGTACTTCAGCCGGTTTCGCGGTCCCTTGTACCCGTTCTTCGATGCGTAGATGTTCATGATCCCGAAGTGCTGCTTGAGGACGTGAAAGACCTGCCAGTACGCCCAGATTGCCAACAACGGCACCAGCCAGCCACCGAACCAGAGCACTCCGACGATCGTCGCGACGACGGCGAAGCTCAGCAGATAGTGCACGCGGTACCGCGATCGCTCCCGGGGATCGAGCCATACCCGAACGGTCGTGGTCAGCACGTGCGGCAGGTCAGAAAGCAGCGAAAAGGCCACTGCTCCAACCAGAAACACTCCCTTGTGGCTTTCGGCTGCGAACAGGATCGCCGACAGCAGGGCGCCCAGACCGAAGACGAAGTAGATGTCGACCCGGCGACTGACGAACCAGCCCGGTTGGTGTTCGCCGTCTTTCGGTCGCGGCCGACGAGCGTCTGCGGCGACTCCGGCCGTCCCGGTGGACATTCCAGCGGCCATCCCAACCCCTCCTCGCGGCCCGACTGCGACCTTCTAATGAAAATGGTTATCGTTATCGACATAACGTAGGGTGGGCGACAGCTGCTGTCAACGCCGATTCCACCGGCGCTGACAAAATGTGGTGGCCGCCACACGGGCGCGGTAAACGCCTGCCCGAAACCGAGATTCGACGAGGAAACACAGCGTGACGGCAACGACCGGTGACGACGAACCCTGCCGGTCGGCACTATTTCATGTGATCCAAAAGGGCGCCCTCACTGCCGAAGTAGTCGTCGCGCCACCGCTCGAGCAATTCGCCGTGATCGATGTCATCCGGATGGAACCCGACGGCGAAGTACCGCCGGATCGAG
The DNA here is from genome assembly GCF_005924235.1 of Mycobacterium sp. DBP42. Classification (NCBI taxonomy): domain Bacteria; kingdom Bacillati; phylum Actinomycetota; class Actinomycetes; order Mycobacteriales; family Mycobacteriaceae; genus Mycobacterium; species Mycobacterium sp. DBP42. The sequence continues at coordinate 392,186 of NZ_VCMY01000001.1, read as the reverse complement.
GGGAAGACTCCGGCGAACAGCGGGGTGCGAGGTAGGGCGGCCATACTGCGCAGGGCGCGGACGGGATGCCGCCAGGCCCAGCTGTCCGACGCCACCGAGAACAGCAGCACCGCAGCTCTGGTGAGAAACAAGAACAGCACCGTGGCCATGGCGGCCCGGCGCATCCGCTCGGTTCCACCGATGTGCCGGTACACGTCGAAAGCGACCGCCTTGTGCTCCATCTCCTCGATCGCGTGCCAATTCAGCATGGCCCGGACCTCCGGGTCGGTCAGTTGCCGCTGGATCCACGGCGTTTCCAACACCTGGGCGCCGAGCACCGCGGTCAAGTGCTCCACGGCAGCGGTACACGCCAATGCGAACCTCGCGATACCGCTGGGCAGCCTGTCTCGTTGTCGCCCAAAGCTCTTGACCAGCTTGGTGCCGAGCCGATCGATGCCTCCCGTGGCCCAGTAACCCATCCCGATCAGTTCGCTGTTCAACGCGCGATGCTGCACACCGTGGGTTGTCTCCTGGCCGATGAAGCCCGCGACCTGCACCCTGAGCCACGGGTCGTCGATCTGGTCGCGGTAGCGGCGCACGGAGTGGATGAAGAACTCCTCCCCCGACGGAAAGAAACCGGACAGCAGCGCAACCAGGTGGCTCATCGCGATGTCGTCGGCGACGAAATGTCTGCGTGACGGTGATGCGGCGTTGAAGGTGAACGAGATCCGGCGAGTAGCAACCGCTTTCGCCGCGGGGTCGATACGGCCATTTCCCATGCGATCTCCTTCGGAAGACGAGCGCCACTCAGGTCTTATTGAAAATGATTTTCGACACGCCGTGATCGGCACTGTAGCGTGGAACCGCCAAGTTGAAAATGATTTTCAAAAACTCCAGGCCGCACCGGCCGCCACGGGAAGGTGTCCGCATGTCGCAGCAGGTCTACACCTGCGAACCGTTCACCGTCGCCATCTGCGCGCACTGCTCGTCGTCCGCTTCCCGATCGCCACTGTTGCCCATGTTGAGGAACGTGGTCCGGAGCTGTCCGCACGGGGTCCTGGTGAGCACACAATGTCTTTTGGGCACGTTCACCTGCGCGACCAGGGGCGCCGGCCTCAACCCGGTGCTCGTGCTGCAGCCTTGCTCGGCAGAGCGCGTCCCGAGTGCGGCCGCCATCTGGATCGGGCCGATAGGCAACGAAGCCGACGCACGAGATGCGTGCGGATGGATCGCAGCCGGCCAGTGGGACCGGGCAAACCTGCCCGAGCGCCTACGAGCCGATCGGAGCCTGGTCCGGGTGAGCGCTCACAACTGAGGCACCTTCCCGCGGCGCCTGCTGGTCGAGTTCATAACGGATCAGCCGGGCACTGTTGGCCACCACGGCAACCGATGACGCGTTGTGCAGCAACGCCGCGAGAACCGGCGAGAGCGCGCCACCGGCCCCGACGAGCAGACCGATGGCATTCACGGCGATCGACATCGCGTAGTTCTGCTGGATCACGTCCACCGCCCGACCACCGAGCGCCCGCACATCGATCAGTCGCCGCAGATCATCGCTGGCCAATGCCACATCCGCGGTCTCGACCGCGACATCGGTGCCACCGAGGCCCATCGCGATGCCGATGTCGGCCGCGGCAAGTGCGGGTGCGTCGTTGACCCCGTCGCCGATGACCGCGACGGTGTGACCCTCGCCGTGTAGTTCTCGCACCACTGAGAGCTTGTCCTCAGGCATCACCTCGGCGCGCCATTCGGTGATCCCGAGCTCATCGGCGACGGCGGCCGCAGCATCGGGATGATCACCGGTCAGCATCACCATCCGGCGGATACCGTTGGCACGCAACGTCTGCAGCACCGCGAGGGCTTCGGGCCGAATTTCGTCCCGCAACCCGATGAGGCCGACGAGTTTTCCGTCGACGGCCAGCAACAGGGGTGTCTCGGCACTCCGGCGAAGCTTGTCCACCCATTCCGACGCCCGCTTCGTCACGCGGACCTTCTCTTGCGCCAGCAGCGACGGACTGCCGAGCAGCAGTGTCCGCCCGTCGGCCCGGGTGCGCATACCCAGCCCGACGAGCACCTCACACTCCTGGTGGGGCGGTATCTCGATGTGTCGTTCCTTGGTCGATCTCAGTACGGCCTCGGCCAGCGGATGACGGGCATGGATCTCCGAGCTGGCTGCGTAGGCCAGGACCTGTTCGGGCTCCCAGTCCTTGTGGAAGGCAACCACATTGGTGACGATCGGGCGGCCGACGGTAAGCGTGCCGGTCTTGTCGAACACCATCGCGTCGACCCGGCCGGCCTCCTCGAGGTGTGAGCCGCCCTTGATCAGGATGCCGCGCCGGGCCCCGTTGCCGATGGCTGCGCTGATCGCCGTCGGCGTCGCCAGACCGACCGCGCAGGGGCAGGCCACCAGCAGCATCGTCATCGCACGACGCACGTCGCGGGTGACCACCAAGGTCAGCGCCGACAACAGGAAGGATGCAGGTACGAAGCGGCGCGAAAAGTTCTCGCCGACAGTCTGAATGGGGGCCCGATGCTGCTGGGCCTCCTCGACGCGGCTGATGATCCGGCCGATCGTGGTGTGACTTCCGACCGCCTCCGCGGTGATCACCAACCTGCCGCGGACAACCACCGAACCCGCATAGACCTTGCTCCCGATCGTTGCCGCCACCGGCAGGTTCTCACCGGTGATCGCCGACTGGTCGACGATGGCCTCTCCGTCGCTCACGACTCCGTCGACCGCGATCGCCACCTGCTCGTGGACCACCACCTCGTCCCCGACCCGGAGTCCGTCGATCGGCACCTCGACCTCGGTGCCATCGGCCAGCCGCAACCACACCGTGTCTTGAGTGCCCTGTAACAAGTTGGCGATCGCCCGGCGGGTGCGGCGCAAGGTCAGATCTTGCAGATACTCACCGATGTTGAGCAACCACAAGACCGTGAGCGCCACGACGTTTTCCCGGAGGACGAGACTGGCCACCGTGGCGGCCGAGACCAGAACGTCAGTGCCCGCACTGCGGTTTCCGGCCAGAGTCCGCAACGCGCCACGCAAGAACGGATAGCCGGTCACGATCGTCGCTCCGGTCGCGAACATCCGGCTCGTCGGCCCGAGCAATGGCGGCCTGGCGAAGACGTATCGCCGCACCCCCAGCAGCGCCAGCGCCAGAGCGCCGAGCGTCATTCGCAGGATGTCGCCGTTGTGGATGTCCGCCGATCGGGGCGTTCGAACCGGGACCAGGTGCCGGGCCACCTCGGCGGCCGTCGATATCGCCGCGATCACCTCGTCCCGGTCGCAACGTTTCGGCGAGTACCACACCACCACCGACGCCGTCCGCGGATAGGCGTGGACCGCCCGCACCCCCGGCACCTGGTCGACCGCGTCCTCGATGGCAACCGCGCGCACGGCATCACCGCGGAACCACGGCGCATGCACGCGCATCCGCCCCGCAGCGTCGGATACGACCGCGAGCGTGCTCACGTGCTCAGTGGTCGTGCGAATGGCCGGCGTCGGCAACGGCTGGTGGCGGCACTTCCTCGCCGACCCGCTCCCGGGCCTCGGCCATCACGTCGGCGACTTTCAGCCGGGCCGCCTCAGCGCCTTCCTCGGCTTTTCGCGCACCCCGCAATGCCCACGCGGTCGTGGTCACCGCAGCTTCCCGAACCGGCGCTTTCGCGACCGCCTTGCGCAAACCTTCGTACGCCGCGGCCCCAACAGCACCGGTGACGACCGTTGTCGCTGCCTTTGCCAGCAAGCCATGCCACACCATCTGCCCAGCCTAGCCCCACCGATTGAAAATGATAGTCATTCGCATCCCGCCCGGCTGAGCCCCAACCGTGGCTGGCATCATGGCCGCCGTGGCCATGACATCGGCAGCATTGCGCCGGCGGCCGACATCGATGCAGGTGCTGGTGGTCGGCATCATCGCATTGGCCCTGGCGGGCAACGCCATGCGCAGCTTCGTCGATGGCACGCCCGATGTCGCGACGGCCGCGACGGCCGCGACGGTGTTCTGCGGGGTGTTCGTGCAGGCGCTGCCTTTCTTGGCGCTCGGCGTGATCATCAGCGGACTCATCGCTGTGTTCGCCACACCGGACCGCCTGGCCAGATGGCTGCCGCAGCGCACCGGCGCCGCCATTGTGACCGCGGGTATCGGTGGTGCGGCCCTACCCGGGTGCGAATGCGGGTCGGTTCCGGTGGCGCGCAGGCTCTTCGGGGATGGGACTCGCGACGACGCCGTCGGCGCGGCGGCCCTGACCTTCATGCTCGCCGCACCGGCGATCAACCCTGTGGTCCTGGTGGCGACGGCCGTCGCCTTCCCCGGCCACCCGCAGATGGTGGCTGCCCGCTGTGTGGCATCGCTGTGCACCGCGCTGATCATGGGGCTCGCGTGGGCCCGGTTCGGCCGCCCGGAATGGATCACCCGCCGACTGCCGCGGCCGCATCACAGTGACGGTTCGAAGTGGCTGGTGTTCACCGAAGCGGCCCGTCACGACTTCCTGTCCGCCTGCTCATATCTGGTTGTCGGGGCCGCGGCCGCGGCAGCCCTGCACGTAGTCGTCCCGGGCTGGGTGTACGAGCATCTGGCCGGCCAGTTGATCCTCGGCGTGATCACGATGGCCGTGCTGGCCGTGGTGCTCGCATTGTGCTCGGAGGCCGACGCTTTCGTGGCAGCCAGCCTCACCATGCTGCCGCTGCTGCCGCGGCTGGTGTTCCTGGTGGTCGGCCCCGCGGTGGACATCAAGCTGTTCGCCATGCAGGCCGGCATGTTCGGCCGGGCGTTCGCCGTCCGCTTCGCACCCGCGACGTTCCTGGTTGCCACCATGGTGGCGACCGGTGTCGGACTACTGATCCTGGGACCGCAGTGAGCCGGGAAACCGAGAACGCCCTGCTACTGCTGATCGGGGTCAGCACCGCGATCATCACCGTGACCGGCGCCTTCACCCGGTACGTCAAACCGTCCCTGCTCCCGTACCTGGCTGCCACGTCGGTGCTGCTGATCGGGCTCGCCCTGGCATCGATCGTCGCCGACATCCGCCACGGCGGCGGCGAGGAACACGCCCACCACGACCACGCCCACCGCCGGGGCACAACCTGGCTGCTGCTCGTACCGATCGCCCTCCTGGCGTTCGTCGTGCCACCGGCGATCCGCCCTCAGGCCGCCTCGGTGTCCGAGGTGTCCACCGATGTGCTGCGGCGCGCGTTTCCGCCGCTGCCCGACGGCCGGGCTCCGGAAATCTCACTGCCCGACGTGCTTACCCGGATCGCGCAAGACAGCGCGGGCACCCTCGATGGCCGCACCGTGACCGTCTCCGGGTTCACGATGCGTGACGGTGACCGCACAGATCTGGCCCGCGTGGTGATCATCTGTTGCGCCGCCGACGCCCAACTCGCCCGTATCCACCTCGCCGGGCCGGCCGCCGCCCAGCTGGCCGGATATCCGGAGAACACCTGGATCAAAGTCGAGGGCACGATCCCTGCGGGACAAAGCGATTCGAGCAGAGGCAGCATTCCGACGATGACGGCACTGAGCGCCGTGCGCACCGACCCGCCGAAGCAGCCCTACGCCTAGCCTCGTGGCCTCGTCAGCGCGCAGTCACCACAGTTCGACCCGCCTGGCACCCGGTAGTACAGGCAGCAACTGCGGCGACGAAAGGTCAGGCCGGCCAACTCCCCCGTCCCCGCGAGCTCCCCGGTGGTCAAGAGGGTTTCGGTGAGATCGCGGGCCTCGTCGCGCAATTCCGGCCGGATCCGGGACAGCTCGTGGGCCGCGGCGACCAACGCCGCCGCGGCATTGCCGTACAGCAGTCGCGGCGACATCTTGACCCGCAGTCCGGCCGCCAGCGGCTCGAGGTGGTCGGTGATCACCCGCTGGTACAACTGCAGTGGCAGTGGGCCCTCGACAGGAGCGCCCACCGGGCCAGGCAACCGGAGATCGGTACGGGAGGCATGACGCTGCAGGTCGGTGAGATCGGGAAGTACCCGGTACACCAGCGCACCGGCCAGCAGCGGTGACCAAAGCCGTGAAGCATGGCTGAACTGGACCAGAGAGGCACCGATGCGCAGATCCGGCGTGCCGTACCCGGCGCTGGTCTTGGCGACGAGATCGGCGCAACCCTCGTCATAACAGCGCTGCACCGGAACCCAGCCGGCCGGATTCCCACCCACGGTGATCGCGAAAAACCCTCCGTATGAGGTGATCTCGGCAAGCTGGGTCTCGATGTTCACAGCCGGGCCACCGCTCTGGGGGCGACGGTGACGCGTGGCCTGCCGGTATCGGCATCGGCATCGATCCGGGCCTCGACGCCATACACGTCGCCGAGCAGATCGACGGTGAGAACCTGCCCGGGCTCGCCCACCGTGACCAGCCGGCCCTTGTCGAGGACACAGATCCGATCGCAATACGCCGCGGCGAGGTTCAGGTCATGCAAAGCGGCGACCACCGTGGCGCCGGTATCCCTCAGCAACTGCAGAGCCTCGTGCTGGTGCCGCAGGTCCAGGTGGTTGGTCGGTTCGTCGAGCACGATCACACCGGTGCGTTGCGCCAGGGCACGGGCGATGAGCACCCGTTGCTTCTGTCCTCCCGACAGCCGGCTGTAGTCGGCGCCGCTCAGCTCGGCGATGTCCAGTGCGGCCAGCGCCGCGTCGATGATCTCGACGTCCTCGGAGTTGTCGGCCTCGAACGATCGTTTGTACGGTGTGCGACCCATCGCCACCATGTCGAACACGGTGAGCTCGAAATCGCCGGTGGCTTCCTGCAATACCGCCGCGACCCGACGGGCGGCCCGCTTTCCCGGCAGCGTCCAGATGTCGGCGTCGCCGACCAGGACGCGTCCGGCACTGGGCCGCTGAGCCCGGTACAGCGTGCGCAGCAGGGTGGTTTTGCCCGCTCCGTTGGGGCCGACCACGGCCAGCATCTCCCCCGAACCGACCGACAACGAGACATCGGTGATCAAGGACTTGGCGCGCACGGACACCGAGACCGACTCGAACGAAACTGGCGTCATGCCTGTGCCTTCCGCCGCATCAACCATAGGAAGAACGGTCCGCCGACGAGCGCGGTGAGAATCCCGACCGGCAGTTCCTCGGGTGCGGCCACGGTACGGGCCACGATGTCGCAGAGTACGAGAAACGCCGCGCCCAGCAATACGACGGCGGGCAACGCCCTGCGGTGATCGGCGCCGACCACCAGACGCACCACGTGCGGCATGATCAGCCCGACAAAGCCGATGGTGCCGCTAACCGCCACCATCGCCCCCACCATCAGGGCCACGACGACGAACATCGCCGCCCGGAACCGGTGCACCTCCAGCCCGAGCGACGCGGCCGCCTCTTCACCGGTGTAGAGCAGGTTCAGCGGTCTGCTGGCCGCCAAAAGCACCAGAACACCGACGAATACGGCCAGCGCAGGAATCCAGACCATGCGCCAGGTGGTTCCGCCCAGGCCTCCGAGCATCCACCGGACGGCCGACTGCGCCTTGTGTGGATCATCGGAGGTGACGATCACCAGGCTGGCCAATGCCGACAGCACCTCGGCCACCGCGACGCCGGCCAAGATGAGCCGCACCGTGGTCATCCGCCCGCCCGAACGGGCCAAGAAGTACACCGCGACGAGCGCGAGGAACCCTCCGACGAAAGCCGCCAGCGGCAAGGTGACCACCTGGAGTGCGCCCGCGCCGAGAACCAGTATCGCGACCGCCCCGACCGATGCTCCCGAGGAGACGCCCAGCAGCATGGGGTCGGCGAGCGGGTTGCGCACCACTGCCTGCAGGGCCATGCCGCAGGCCGCCAGGCCCGCACCGACCACCGCACCCAGCACCACCCGGGGCAGCCGGGCGTCGATCACGATCGACTCGCGCACCGCGGGCCAGCTCTGTTCGGCCAGTACCGGGTGGATGGCGTGCACGACGATGGCCCAGACCTGCTGCGGCGGGATCGACACCGACCCGGCCGCGACGCCGGCGGTCATCGACGCCAACAGCAGTGCCACGAGCGATGCGATGACCAAGCGGTAGCGGGTCACCAGAACCGGTCCGGGTGCAGCTGCCTGGCCAGGGCGTCCACCGCCTGACCGACCCGCACCCCGACCACGACCGAGGACAACGGAAGGACCGCGAACCGCTGCTGTTGCACTGCCGGAACATGCTGCAGCAGAGGATGTTCGGTCAGGAATCGCTTCTTGTCCGCGACGGGTTGATCGCCGTAGTCGTAGATCAAGATGGCTTCGGGTGCGCGTTCGGCGAACTGCTCGAACGACACGTCGCCCCACACCTTGGGAACATCGGCAAACAGGTTGACTGCACCGGCCGCCTCGATCATCAAGTTGCCGATGCCCTTGCCGCCAGAGGTGAAAACCGTCGCCTCACCGCTGTCATAGACGGCCACCCGAACCGGTCGGACTCCGCGCACCTTGTCGCCGGACAGCGCGAGCTCGCGGTGCAGCTTCTCGATCTGCCGCTCGGCGCGGTCCTGGACACCGAAGATCGTTCCGACGTCGCGGATTTCGTCATCCACGGTCGTCAGGCTGACCGGGTGGTCCAGGCAGTCCTCGATGTTGAGCCGGGTGGGAATCCCGGCATCGGCCAGCCGTTGCCTGCCGCGCCCCTCCTTTTCGTCGAAGGCACTTTCCCACCCGCCGTAGACGAAATCGGGTTCCACGGCCAGCAGGGATTCATAGGACGGGTACTCCTCGGCCAGCACCGGCACGCTGTCGTACGCAGCCTGATACTCGGGCAGGATGCGGTCATCGAGATAAGACGTACCGACCATGGAGTTTTCCAGGCCGAGCGCCAGTAGCGTCTCGATCGCATGCTGGTTGAGGGCCACCGCCCTGGCCGGCGGACGGTCATAGGTCGTCGTCACACCGCAGTTGTCGACGGTCACCGGATATCCGGCCGCTGCCGCATCGGTGTCGGGTGCGGGGGTCGAGGCGCATCCCGATACCAGTAGCACCGACGCCAGACCGGCGAACAACCAACGAACAGCCATGGGCGCACCCATCCTCTCCGGGGAGATCCGCCCCAGTACGTGCGAGGTGGCGACTGCGGTGCGTATCTGGCTCTCGTGGATCAACTGATGCCGATCCATCGATCACAGTGGCGGGACCGCGCCGGATTCACACCGGCTTCCACGATCCGCAGTCGCTCTATCACCGTCGATGGTAAATCAAGCCGGGCCGACCACCGGCAACAGCGCCATCTCCCTGGCGTTCTTGATCGCGGTGGCGACCTGGCGCTGCTGCTGCGGGGTCAGTCCGGTGACCCGGCGGGACCTGATCTTGCCCCGCTCGCTGATGAAGGTGCGAAGCAGCTGGACATCCTTGTAGTCGACTTCGGTGATGCCCAGGGCGGCCAGCTGGTTACGCCGAGGCTTCTTCAATTCCGTTGCCGGCGGACGTTTCCGCGCGTTCTTCCGGGTCTTGGTCGCCATCACCAACTCGACTTCCGCACGCCGGGAAGCTCTCCCCGGTGGGCAAGTTCGCGCACCCGCACCCGCGACAGGCCGAACTTGCGCAGATGCCCGCGCGGCCGGCCGTCGACCGAATCTCGATTCCGCAGCCGCACCGGGCTCGAATCGCGCGGCAGCCGCTGCAGCGCCGAGACCGCCGCGGCCTTCTGCTCACGCGTGCCGGCCGGGTTGCGGATGGTCTCTTTGAGCTCGGCCCGCCGTTCGGCATAGCGCGCCACCAGCTCACGGCGCCGATCGTTCTTGACGATCTTGGATTTCTTCGCCATCAGCGCTCCTCGCGGAAGTCGACGTGCTTGCGGATCACCGGGTCGTACTTGCGCAGCACGATGCGGTCGGGATCGTTGCGGCGGTTCTTGCGGGTGACGTAGGTGTAGCCGGTCCCGGCCGTCGACTTCAGTTTCACGATCGGGCGAACCTCGGTACTGGCCATCAGATCTTCTCCCCTGCGCTACGAAGCCGTGCCACCACGGCTTCGATGCCGTCGCGGTCGATCACCTTGATTCCCTTGGCGCTCACCCGAAGTCGGATCCGGCGCCCTTCCGACGGCAGGTAGTACGTCTTGTTCTGGATGTTCGGATTCCAGCGCCTGCGATTTCGCTTGTGCGAATGCGACACCGTGTTGCCGAACCCGGGCGAGCGCCCGGTGACCTGGCAATGGGCCGACATTGAATCTCCTCACTCGTGGGGTAGCCTGGCTTAAGCGTAATGATAATCATTTTCAATAGCTAGTTGGGAGGCCAGGTGCGCACCCCTGTTGTGCTGGTCGCCGGTCAGGGCGACGTCGAAGGTGTGGCCGATCAGTTGAGCCGCTGTCCGGGGACCGTGCTGGTCCGTCATACCTACGACGGGCAGGTGGTGCTGAGGAACGTCACCGATCAGAACGGCTCGTCGGAGATGGCCCTCGAGCTGGCGCACGGCTGCGTGACCTGCACAGTGCGCGACGACCTGCTGATCCTGCTGCGGCGGCTGCACCGGCGCAGCGATGTCACCCGCATCGTCGTGGCCCTGATGGGCTGGCTCGAACCCGAACCGGTGTGCTGGGCCATCGAGAACATCCACGTGCAGGTGGGGCCGGGCTACATCGATGGGCCCGCCGCCCGCGACGTCAGCATCGCGGCGGTCACCACCTGCATCGACACCCAGGACTGGCTGCGGCAAGCGGTTGGCGACGACGAGCTGGGCGACGGCCGCACTGTCGCCCAGGTGGTGGTCGGCCAGGCCGAGTTCGCCGATGCGCTGGTGCTGACCGAGCCCGAGGCCACCACCCTGTCCGTGCTGCGCCGGCTCGCGCCCCGAGCCCGCATCACCGTCGGCACCCAACGCGTCGAGACGGCGCTGGCACACCTGGACCCCGGGACCCGGCGTGGCCGCGTCGGCTCACCGCACGATCCGCTGCTCGACGGACAACCACCGCTGGACCAAGACGGTGAGGTCGGCATCGTCGAGTTCACCGCGCGACGGCCGTTTCATCCGTTGCGCCTGCACGCCGCCATCGATCCACTGCTCGAGGGCGTCGTACGCACCCGCGGCCGAGCCTGGCTGGCCAACCGCCCGGCCGAGGTGATGTGGATCGAGTCCGCCGGCGGCGGACTGCATTTCAGCAGCGCCGGGAAATGGCTGGCAGCAATGGATTCCACCGAGCGTGCCTACACCGACCCCGAACGGCTGGCGATGGCCGCGATCGACTGGGACAACACGTTCGGGGACCGCCATGTGTCCCTGACCGTCCTGGTCTGCGGCGCCCGCCCGGACGAGATCAGCGACGCGCTGCACGGCGCGCTGCTCACCGACGACGAACTCACCCGGCCCGGCGAGTGGGCGCGCTACCCCGACCCGTTCGGCGACTGGCACGAAGACCCATGCGATGACCAGGCCGGCGCCGACGAAGCCGCGACGCGCGGCCACCACGAAGGAGGACAACCGTGAGACCCAACATCCACCCCGACTATCACCCAGTGGTGTTCCAGGACGCCGCCACCGGCACCCAGTTCCTGACCCGGTCCACAGCCACCAGTGAGCGCACCATCGAATGGGCCACGCCGGACGGACCCCAGACCTACCCGCTGATCGTCGTCGACGTCACCAGCGACTCACACCCGTTCTGGACCGGCACTGCCCGCCATCTCGACGCAGCCGGGCAGGTGGAGAAGTTCCGGCGCCGCTACGGACACATCTAAGTCCTAGGGTGGGCCCATGCGGCCCAAGCCCGGCAGGCCCGACCTGGCCTCCTATGCGCGGTTCTTCGACGTGCCGTCGAGCACAGCACAATCCCCGGTCACCCTCACCTGGGCGGGGGTCAGCACGCTGCTGGTGGACGACGGCTCGTCGGCGGTCTTGACCGACGGTTTCTTCTCGCGGCCCGCACTGCCCAGCGTCGTGCTGCGCAAGCTGAAGCCGTCACTGCCCCGCATCGACGGCAGCCTGGCCCGCCTCGGCATCGACAAGCTCGAGGCGGTGCTGCCGGTTCACACCCACTTCGACCACGCCATGGACTCGGCCGTGGTGGCCGAGCGGACCGGCGCCCGGTTGGTGGGCGGCACCTCGACGGCCCAGGTGGGGGTGGGCGGCGGCCTCGCCCCCGAACGGATCGTCACGGTCGCTCCGGGCGAAGCCCTCACCCTGGGCGCCTTCGACGTGACGCTGTTCGAGTCCGAACACTGCCCGCCGGATCGTTTTCCCGGCACGATCACCACCCCCGTCGTACCGCCGGTCAAAGCTTCGGCGTACAAGTGCGGCGAAGCCTGGTCGACGCTGGTGCACCATCGGCCCAGCGACCGCACCCTGCTGATCGTCGGCAGCGCCGGCGCGGTGCCGGGCGCGTTGGCCGGGCAGCGCGCCGAGGTGGTCTACCTGGGTGTCGGCCAACTCGGGCTGCAGCCCGAACGGTATTTCGAAAACTACTGGGCCGAAACCGTCCGCACCGTCGGTGCGCGCCGCGTGGTTCTGATCCATTGGGACGACTTCTTCCGGCCGCTGCACAAACCGTTGCGGGCCTTGCCTTTTGCCGGCGACGACCTGGACGTGTCGATGCGCGTGCTGACCAGGCTGGCCGAACGCGACGGGGTCAGCCTGCATCTGCCCACACTGTGGGAACGTGCCGATCCGTGGATCAGCTGAGCCGCTGAACCGCTTGCGGCAGCCACACCGCGCCGAGAGTGACGGAAATGGCGCAGGGCACCGCGACGGGGCGGCCCCTGCGTCACGCTCGTTGTGAAATCGAATGTCCGACCGGCCGAAAGGATCCACGCCGTTGATTCTGGCCCTGGTGCTGCTGGCCGTGGTCCTGGTGTTCGCACTGGCGCGCCCCGAGGGCTGGCCCGAGGCCGTTGTCGCGATCCCGGCCGCCGGCCTGTTGATCGCATGCGACGTGATCTCACCGGACGACGCCCTGGCCGAGGCGGGTCGCCTGCTGCCGGTGGTCGGATTCCTGGCGGCCGTGCTGGTTCTGGCCCACCTGTGCGACGACGAGGGCCTGTTCCACGCTGCGGGCACGCTGATGGCCCGGGCCAGCCGGGGAGACTCTCAGCGGCTGCTGACCCGGGTCTTCCTGATCGGGGCGACGACGACGGCTGTGCTGAGCCTGGACGCGACCGTGGTGTTGTTGACGCCGGTGCTGCTGGCCACCGCCCGCACCCTGTCGGTGCCGCCGCGGCCACATGCCTATGCCAGCGCACATCTGGCCAACTCCGCGTCCTTGCTGTTTCCGGTGTCGAACCTGACGAATCTGTTGGCATTCGCCGTGGCGGGATTGTCCTTCACTCAGTTCAGCGCGGTGATGGCGCTGCCCTGGCTGGCCGTCATCTCTGTCGAATTCGTCATCCTGCGTTGGCTTTTCCGCCACGAATTGAAACCCCCGGCCGCCGACGTTACTCCCCCGCCACCCGAGGTGCCGGTGTTCGTGCTCGTGGTGCTGGGTTTGACCCTGGCAGGTTTCGTCGTCACCTCGGTGTTCGATGCGTCGCCCGCCTGGGCGGCGCTGGCCGGTGCGGTGGTGCTCGGCGTGCGCAGTCTGGCCCAGCGGCGCAGCACCATCGGCGGGATCGTGCGCGCGGTCAACGTGCCGTTCCTGGCGTTTGTGCTGTGCCTTGGCGTGGTGGTGGACGCGGTGGTCCAAAACGGTCTCGGCGAGGGCATGCGTGGCGTGCTTCCGGTCGGTGATTCACTACCCGCGTTGTTGGGTCTGGCGGCCGTCGCGGCCGTGCTGGCCAATCTGGTCAACAATCTTCCGGCCGTGCTGGTGCTGCTGCCGCTGGTGGCCGGAGCCGGACCGGGCGCGGTGCTGGCCGTGCTGATCGGGGTCAATGTCGGCCCCAACCTGACCTACGTCGGCTCCTTGTCAAACCTGCTGTGGCGCAATGTGGTTCGTCGCGAAGGCTTACCCGCGAAGTTCACCGAGTTCAGTCGGGTAGGGCTGGCGACGGTGCCGTTCACCCTGGTGGCCGGTGTGGTGGCGCTGTGGGTCAGCCTTCGCGTCCTCGGAGGCTAGCCGCAGCGGGCCTCACTCACACTTCTGCGCCGCAGCCGCAGAACGAACGGCGAATCAGGAAGTGCGGCGCTGACGGGCAATCTCAGCCAGCACCACTCCGGCGGCCACCGAGGCGTTCAACGACTCCGTAGGCCCGGCCATCGGGATCGACACCACCGCATCGCAGTTCTCCCGCACCAGCCGCGACAGGCCCTTGCCCTCCGAGCCGACCACCACGACCATCGGGCCGCTGCCCTCGAGCTCGTCGAGCGTGGTGTCACCACCGGCATCCAAGCCGACCACCTGCAGGCCGGCGTCGGCCCAACTCTTCAGCGCGCGAGTCAGATTCGTCGCCCGAGCTACGGGTGTGCGGGCCGCGGCCCCGGCGCTGGTGCGCCACGCCACCGCGGTCACCGAAGCCGAGCGCCGCTGCGGGATCAACACACCGTGCCCGCCGAAGGCAGCCACCGAACGCACGATGGCACCCAGGTTGCGCGGATCGGAGATGTTGTCCAGCGCCACCATCAGCGCCGGCTCCCCGGAATCCCGGGCGGCCTTCAACAGGTCGTCGGGATGGGCGTAGTTGTACGGCGGCACCTGCAGCGCCATGCCCTGGTGCAACCCGTTGTTGCTCATCCGGTCCAGATCGTGGCGCTGCACCTCGAGGATCGAGATGCCGCGGTCGGCGGCGATCTGCACGGATTCGGTCAACCGCTCATCGGCCTCGGTGCCCAGCGCCACATACAGGGCGGTGGCCGGAACCTTGGCCCGCAGACACTCCACGACCGGGTTGCGCCCCAGCACCAATTCGGTGTCGTCGGTCTTGCGATGCCGGCCCTGCGCCTGACGCGCCGCCTTGGCGGCCTTCTTGGCGGCCGGATGATGCGGACGCTGGTCCGCGCGCGGTGTGGCCCCACGGCCTTCCAGGCCGCGGCGACGCACGCCACCGGACCCAACCGTCGGCCCCTTCTTGGTCCCCGGCTTGCGCACCGCGCCACGCCGCTGCGAATTCCCGGCCATCTACGCTCCGTTCCCGTCCACCAGCGCCCATTGCGGGCCGTCGGCAGTGTCGGTGACCTCGATGCCGGCCGCCTTGAGCCGGTCCCGGATGGCGTCTGCCGCCGCCCAGTCCCGGTTGGCCCGGGCCTCGGCCCGGCCGGCCAGGGCCCACTGCACCAATTCATCCACGGCAGCCAGCGCGGCCGACGTCTCGTCGCGGGACTCCCAACGCTCATCGAGCGGATCGCAGCCCAGGATGCCCATCATCGCCCTGATCGAGGTGGCCTGCGCCATCGCCCCCGCGTGATCACCGGCGTCCAGTGCGCGGTTGCCCTCGGCGCGGGCAGCGTGCACCTCGGCCAGCGCCATCGGCACCGCGAGGTCGTCGTCGAGTGCGGCCGCGAATTTCGGCGTCCAGGCACCGACGGCGACGGCACCGACGCGGTTGCGCACCCGGTGCAGGAAATCTTCAATACCGCTGTAGGCCTTCACCGCGTCCT
The DNA here is from genome assembly GCF_005924235.1 of Mycobacterium sp. DBP42. Classification (NCBI taxonomy): domain Bacteria; kingdom Bacillati; phylum Actinomycetota; class Actinomycetes; order Mycobacteriales; family Mycobacteriaceae; genus Mycobacterium; species Mycobacterium sp. DBP42. The sequence continues at coordinate 376,780 of NZ_VCMY01000001.1, read as the reverse complement.
GCAGCGCCGTCTCGGAGAACTCCAGCATGGACCGGTAGTGCGCGCTGCCCAGGTAGTAGCGCAGCTCTGCTGCCCGAACCCGTTGCAGCACAGCGGGAATCGACAGCACATTGCCCAGCGACTTGCTCATCTTCTCGCCGCCCATGGTGACCCAGCCGTTGTGCAGCCAGTACCGGGCGAAGCCGTCGCCCGCGGCCTGCGCCTGGGCGATCTCGTTCTCGTGGTGCGGGAAGACCAGATCCATACCCCCGGCGTGGATGTCGAACTCCGCGCCCAGATACGCCTCGCACATCGCCACGCACTCGGTGTGCCAACCGGGCCGGCCCCGGCCCCAGGGTGTCGGCCACGACGGTTCACCCGGCTTGGCGCCCTTCCACAGCGTGAAATCGCGCTGATCGCGCTTGCCTGTCGCCACCCCTTCGCCCTGGTGCACGTCATCGATACGGTGCCCGGACAGCGCACCGTAATCGGGCAGGCTGAGCACATCGAAGTAGACGTCGCCACCTTGGGCGTAGGCGTGGCCCTTCTCGATCAGCCGGTCGATGAGCTCGACCATCTGGGTGATGTGGCCGGTGGCCCGCGGCTCAGCCGACGGCGGAAGCACACCCAGCGCGTCGTAGGCGGCGCTGAACGCCCGCTCATACGTCGCGGCCCACTCCCACCACGGCCGGCCGGCGTCGGCCGCCTTGTTGAGGATCTTGTCGTCGATATCGGTGACGTTGCGGATGAAGGCAACGTCGTACCCATTGGCGGTCAGCCAGCGGCGCAACACGTCGAACGCGACTCCGCTACGGACATGACCGATATGCGGCAAGCCCTGGACGGTGGCACCGCACAGATAGATCGAAGCATGCCCCGGCCGCAGCGGTACGAAGTCTCGTACGGCACCCGCCATGGTGTCGTACAGCCGCAAATCAGTCACTTCGGCTGTCCGTTCGCTCCGCTCACGACGGCCCAGCTTACCGGCCTATTCGGCAGGAACCACCAATGCGCTGGCCATCGCGGCCAATCCCTCGCCCCGGCCGGTCAGCCCGAGCCCGTCGGTGGTGGTGGCCGACACCGATACCGGCGCCCCGACCAGCTCGGTCAGCAGGCGCTGGGCCTCCTCGCGGCGCGGCCCGATCTTGGGCCGGTTTCCGATCACCTGCACGGTGGCATTGCCGATCTCGAAGCCGGCCGCCTGCACCAGTTCGCGGACGTGCCGCAACATGTCGGCGCCGGTCACCCCGCGCCATTCCGGCCGGTCGGTACCGAAGACCGTGCCGAGGTCACCGAGGCCGGCCGCACTGAGCAGCGCGTCGCACAATGCGTGCGCGGCGACGTCGCCGTCGGAGTGTCCGGCGCAGCCGTCGGCACCGTCGAAGTGCAGACCCAACAACCAGCAGGGGCGTCCCTGCTCGATCGGATGGACGTCGGTGCCGAGACCGACCCTGGGAATCCTCACGCCCCACGCACCATGACAGCCTCGGCGAGCAACAGGTCCAGGGGTGTGGTGATCTTGAAAGCCAGCGGGTCGCCCTCGACGATCTGCACCGGCGTACCGATCTGTTCGACCAGCGAGGCGTCATCGGTGACCGCTCCAGCGCCGGCCCGCTGGTAGGCACGGCGCAACACGTCGGCGCGGAAGCCCTGAGGAGTCTGTACGGCCCGCAGGCCGGCCCGCTCAGGCGTCCCCAGCACTGCACCGTTGGCGTCGACCGCCTTGATGGTGTCGGCCAACGGGAGGCCGGGAACGACGGCGGCGTGCCCGTCGCCCAGCGCGGCAACCACCCGGGCGATGAGCGAAGGCGGAGTCAATGCCCGGGCAGCATCGTGCACGAGGATGAAATCGGGGTCGCCGGCGGCGGCGAGAGCCAGCGCCACCGACTCTGTCCGGTCGGCTCCCCCGGCCACGATCTGCGCGCGTTCCCCGAACACCAAGATGGCCTCGTCGGTGAGCGCGGGCGGCACCGCGACCACGACCGTGTCGATCACCCCTGAAGCCAGCAACCCATCCAGGGCATACTCCAACAGGGGTTTGTCCCCCAAACTGACGAACGCCTTGGGTCTGCCCGCGCCTAGCCGCTCACCAGAGCCGGCGGCCGGGACGACCGCGACAGTTGTTGCCACCACGCGTCAGGACGCGGCGGCCAGAACCTCGTCGAGAATGGTCTCGGCCTTGGCGTCATCGGTGTTCTCGGCCAGCGCGAGCTCGCCGACCAGAATCTGCCGGGCCTTGGCCAGCATTCGCTTCTCACCCGCGGACAGGCCGCGTTCCTGATCCCGACGCCACAGATCGCGGACCACCTCGGCAACCTTGTTCACGTCACCGGAGGCCAGCTTCTCGAGATTGGCCTTGTAGCGGCGCGACCAGTTGGTCGGCTCTTCGGTGTGCGGCGCGCGCAACACCTGGAAAACCTTGTCGAGGCCTTCCTGGCCCACGACGTCGCGGACTCCGACGTACTCGGCGTTCTCTGCGGGCACTCGAACGGTCAGATCCCCCTGGGCGACCTTCAGTACGAGATATTCCTTCTGCTCGCCTTTGATGGTCCGGGTTTCGATCGCCTCGATCAACGCAGCACCGTGGTGTGGATAGACGACGGTGTCTCCGACCTTGAAAATCATCTGATTCGAGCCCCTTTCGCTAGTCCATCGTAACACGGGCCCAGATCACATGCGCACCAACTGCGCAGGTCAGGGGCACTGCAGGTGAAGAACAGGGGTTGACACGGTGACGAAAGCGTGCAACTGCAGTGCCGTCCGGAGGTGCGAAAGGGGTGCCGCCGCAAAGCGGTTGCGAGGCCGAACCACCCGGTGCGGTACGCCGTTTCGACCCCGCTGCCACGCCCTCACATTCCACCCGCCGAGGCCACCTACTACTGTGCATAGTCGAAGTACGCCGACCCAGCTCAGGAGGCTTGAGTGAACCGCTTCGCAATGCGTGCCTCGGCCGGTCTGGCCGCATGTGGCCTGACCGCAGCCGTTCTCACCGGTTGCAGTGCCGGGCAGGTCTCCCAGACGGCGACCCAGGAACCCGCCGTCAACGGCGTCAACGCCCAGGCCGGCTCGATCGCCCTGCGCAACGTGCACCTGCGCGCTCCGCAGCAGAAGGACTATGTCGAGCCCGGCTCCGAGGCCGAGCTGCTGTTCGTCGCAGCCAACGGTTCCACCGAGGCGCCCAACAAGCTCGTCTCCATCAAGACCACCGTCGGCGACGTGGCACTGACCGGGGACCAGACCATCCCGGCGGGCGGCGTGCTCGTGGTGGGCGAGCCCGACGGCCAGACCAAACCGCTGGAGAAGACCGAGGCCGCCGACGCTGTCACCGCGAAGGTGACCTTGACCAAGCCGGTCACCAACGGGCTGCTCTACGACTTCACGTTCAAGTTCGAGAACGGCGAAACGACAGTGGCCGTGCCGATTTCGGCGGGCGAGGCGCCCCGGCGCAACAAGGCAGGCGAGGAGCCCGGCGAGGGCGCCGCCGCCGGTGGCCATCACTGACCTGAAAGATCTCTGACCCTCCGGACCCCCACCGGCGCGTGCGAACCGCCGATGTCGGGGGTACCCGTTAGTGTCACGGCGTGGCCGCTTCGAAAGTACGTTCGCAATACCGCTGCTCGGAATGTCAGCACACCACCCCCAAATGGGTAGGTCGCTGCGCCAACTGCGGCACCTGGGGAACCGTCGACGAAGTAGCCACCCTGTCGTCGGTGGGCGGGTCGGTCCGCCGCTCGGTGGCCCCGACCTCCCCCGCGCTGCCGATCACCTCGATCGACCCCGGCGTCACCCGGCATCATGCGACCGGGGTCAGTGAACTGGACCGGGTCCTCGGCGGTGGCCTCGTGGCCGGTTCGGTCACGCTGCTGGCCGGCGAACCCGGCGTCGGCAAGTCGACGCTTCTCCTGGAGGTGGCCAACCGCTGGGCGCACACCGGCCGCCGCGCGCTGTACCTGTCCGGTGAGGAGTCCGCGGGCCAGATCAGGCTGCGTGCCGAACGCACCGGCTGCACGCACGACAACGTCTATCTGGCAGGCGAATCCGATCTACAGATCGCTCTCGGCCACATCGACGAGGTCAAGCCCAGTCTGGTCATCGTCGATTCGGTGCAAACCATGTCGACCACCGAGGCCGACGGCGTGACCGGCGGGGTCACCCAGGTGCGTGCGGTGACGACGGCGCTGACCGGGCACGCCAAGACCGCTGTCGGCGACCCGGCTGTAGCCATGATCCTGGTGGGCCATGTGACCAAGGACGGTGCCATCGCAGGCCCGCGTTCGCTGGAGCATCTTGTCGACGTGGTGCTGCACTTCGAAGGCGATCACGCGTCGACCCTGCGCATGGTGCGCGGCGTCAAGAACCGGTTCGGCGCCGCCGACGAGGTCGGCTGTTTCCAGATGCACGACAACGGAATCGAGTGCGTCAGCGATCCCTCCGGGCTCTTCCTGGATCAGCGCCCGGCCGCGGTACCGGGCACCGCCATCACGGTCACCCTCGACGGCAAGCGCCCGATGATCGGCGAGGTGCAGGCACTCGTCGCCCCGCCCGTGGGGCCACCGCGGCGGGTCGTCAGCGGGATAGATTCGGCCCGCGCTGCCATGATCGGCGCGGTGCTGCAGACCCGCTGCGGCCTGCCGATCGGCAACAACGACATCTACCTGTCCACCGTCGGCGGTATGCGGCTGACCGACCCGTCCTCGGACCTGGCCGTGGCGGTGGCCGTGGCATCGGCCTATCTCGACGTCGCGTTGCCGATGAACGCGGTGGCGATCGGTGAGGTTGGGCTGGTCGGCGATCTGCGCCGGGTCACCGGCATGGACCGCAGGCTGGCAGAGGCCGCCCGGCTGGGGTTCAACATTGCCGTGGTGCCGCCCGGGGTCACCAGCGTGCCCGCGGGGCTGCGCGTCATCACCGTCGATCACATCGGGGCGGCACTACGGGCACTCAAAGACATCGCGATTGCCAGCAATCAATCTCATCACGGACAATAGCGGCCGACCCGAGGAGAGCTGATGGCCGTGAACTCCGGCGCCAGGACCAGCCGCACCGTTGTGCATCTGGCTCGGCCGACGCTACGAGAGACCCTCGGCCGGCTGGCACCCGGAACCCCGTTACGCGACGGCCTGGAGCGCATCCTGCGCGGCAAGACGGGCGCGCTGATCGTGCTGGGCTACGACGACAGCGTGGAAGCCATCTGCGACGGCGGATTCGCCCTGGACGTGCGGTACGCCCCGACCCGGTTACGTGAGCTGTCGAAGATGGACGGCGCGGTGGTGCTGTCCAGTGACGGCAGCCGGATAGTGCGGGCCAACGTCCAACTGGTGCCGGATCCGTCGATCCCCACCGACGAGTCCGGCACCCGCCACCGCTCGGCCGAGCGCACCGCCATCCAGACCGGTTACCCGGTGATCTCGGTCAGCCACTCGATGAGCATCGTGACGGTCTACGTCGCCGGGGAACGCCACGTGGTGCCCGATTCGGCGACCATCCTGTCGCGCGCGAACCAGACCATCGCCACGCTGGAGCGCTACAAGGGCCGGCTCGACGAGGTGAGCAAGCAGCTGTCCACCGCCGAGATCGAAGATTTCGTGACCCTGCGTGACGTCATGACCGTGGTGCAGCGCCTGGAGATGGTGCGGCGCATCAGCCTTGAGATCGATGCCGACGTCGTGGAACTGGGCACCGACGGGCGCCAGCTCAAGTTGCAACTCGACGAACTCGTCGGCGACAACGAGGCCGCGCGCGAGCTGATCGTGCGGGATTACCACGCCCTGCCGGACCCGCCGACCGCCGCACAGGTCCACGCCACCCTCGATGAGCTGGACGCCCTCACCGACAGTGAACTTCTCGACTTCACCACGCTGGCAAGGGTTTTCGGATACCCATCGACGGCCGAGGCGCAGGATTCGGCGATGAGCTCACGCGGCTACCGCGCGATGGCGGGGATACCGCGCCTGCAGTTCGCCCATGTCGATCTGCTGGTCCGCTCGTTCGGGTCCCTGCAGGGGCTGCTGGCCGCCAGCGCCGACGATCTGCAATCCGTCGACGGCATCGGATCGATGTGGGCCCGACATATTCGGGAAGGCCTGTCACTACTGGCCGAGTCGACTATCGCCGACCGGCTGGCCTGAGCCTCAGTTGCCCGGTCCCGGCAGGGGGCCCGGCGGCACGCCCTCGGCGGGTGGCACCGGCTGCTGCGCGTTGGCCTGGGCCAGGATGAACGGCACCGGCGCCGATCTCAGATTGCCCAACTGAACCATCAGGTTGTAGGTGCCCGGCCCGATCGGCTGGCGGGGCATCGGACACTGCGGCGCCGAGCCCATGCCGGTCCAGGTCACCTCCGTGGTGACCTGCTCACCGGGGTTGAAGGTCTTCACCAGGGTCTCGTTGGACGGTGCGCAGTCCAGATTCGACCACAGCCGGTTGTTGTCCAGCGAGTACACGTAGGCGGCCAGCACCGCCGCCCCCACATCGCGCTTGCAGGCCACCAAGCCGATGTTGGTCACCACCATGGTGAACTTCGGCTGATCGCCCACGACATACTCGGGCTGGCTGGTGATGCCCTTGACCGCGAGGGTGGAATCCGGGCAGTCGTCACCCTCTCTGAGCAACGGCGGCGGCGTGACAGCCGCCGTCGGCGTGGCCGTCGGCGGCGGCGCATGCTGAACCGGCGGCACCACCGGGGTCTTGACCTCGGGGTTCTCGCCGGGCAGCGGCGTCGGCGGGGCGGCCTCGGCGGTGGCCTCGTCAGCAGATTTGGTCTCGGCTCCGGACCCGCTGGTCATGATGACCGCGACGATCGCGGCGATGATCCCCACGACCACCACCGCGATTCCGATGGCCAGCGCGCGGCGCCGCCAGTAAATCTGCGAGGGCAGTGGCCCATGAGGTTCGAGATCCAACACGGCTTTCACGGTAAGCCCAGGTCATGCGCAGTTGACCGAGGCGCCCCGGCGTGTCGGCCCGGTGCCGAAATTCTCAGGCTTCGCCGATGTTGCCGAGGTGGCTACGAAGCTCCACGTGACCGTCGGACAGGTGGTAGGTGGCACCCACGATGGCCTGCGTGCCGGCGGCCAGCCCATTGGAGATCGCGGCCGACCGCATCTGCAGCTGATTGACCGTCTCCTTGACGTGGAAGGCCTCGAACTCGTCGACGCGGGTCAACCCGGAATGGCGACCCATCAGGATCGACGGAGTCACCCGCTCCACGATGTCCCGCACGTAGCCGCCGGGCACCTGCCCCTCGTCGAGGGCGTTGATGGCGGCCTTGACCGCACCGCAGCTGTCATGGCCCAGGACCACGATCAGCGGAACGTTCAGAACCGACACCGCGTACTCGATCGAGCCCAGCACCGCGTTGTCGATGACGTGGCCCGCGGTACGCACCACGAACATGTCGCCGAGGCCCTGGTCGAACAGCAACTCCGCGGCGACACGGCTGTCGCCGCATCCGAACACCACCGCGGTGGGCTTCTGGCCGTTCGCCAGGCTGGCACGGCGCGCGATGTCCTGGCTGGGATGCTGCGGTTCGCCCGCTACGAAGCGAGCGTTACCGTCCTTGAGTGCCTTCCACGCGGACACCGGATTCGAATTGGGCATGTAAGCCATTCTGCATGAGTCGCCGATGAACATCGACGCAGGTGAGCTTGTGAGCTGGTACGAGCAGGCCCAACGGGACCTGCCGTGGCGGCGGCCCGGGGTGAGCGCGTGGCAGATCCTGGTGAGTGAATTCATGCTGCAGCAAACGCCGGTGTCCCGGGTGGAGCCGATCTGGCTGGCCTGGATCGACCGGTGGCCGACCCCCTCTGCCACGGCCGCCGCGGGTTCGGCCGAGGTGCTGCGCGCCTGGGGCAAGCTGGGTTACCCCCGCCGGGCCAAACGCCTGCACGAATGTGCGGTGGTGATCGCCTCCGAGTACGGCGACGAGGTCCCCAGGGACGTCGACACTCTGCTGACGCTGCCCGGCGTGGGCGCATACACGGCCCGGGCGGTGGCCTGTTTCGCATATTCGGCCGGCGTTCCGGTGGTCGACACCAATGTGCGCCGGGTCGTCACCAGAGTCCTGCACGGGCAGGCCGACGCCCCCGCCCGGGCCCGCGACCTCGATGACGTGGCCGCACTGCTGCCCGACGACGCCACCGCGCCGACGTTCTCTGCCGCATTGATGGAGCTGGGCGCGGTGGTGTGCACAGCCCGCGCGCCGGTATGCCGCAGTTGCCCATTGAGCCGATGCCGCTGGCGCAGTGCGGGTTACCCGGCCGCAACGACAGTCAAGCGCGTCCAGCGGTACGCCGGAACCGATCGCCAGGCCCGCGGCAGGCTCTTGGACGTGCTGCGCGGCAGCAGCTCTCCGGTCACTCGCGCGCAGCTGGACGTGGCCTGGCTCACCGACACCGCGCAACGGGATCGGGCACTGGACTCACTACTGGTCGACGGACTGGTCGAGCAAACAAACGACGGCCGGTTCGCACTGGCCGGTGAAGGCGAAATTACATGAGATCGGCATGAATTCCCGTCGCAGCGCGCCATATAGACGCCTTGCCACATAGAACGGAGTCATGTCAAGCAAACTTTTAGCAACCTTGGGGTGTACGGCGGTGGCCGTCGGGCTGGGCCTCGCGGCGCCGGCCGATGCCGCACCCGCGGGCACCGGCTCTGCCGCAGACACCGTGCAGGACCTGCAGAACCGTGGCTACCACGTGCAGATCAACTCCAACAGCAATACGGCACTGTCGAACTGCCGGCTGACCGGGGTGCACGGGCTGGCCGATTCCAACATCGACGCGAGTGGGTATCGGGTCGATCCGTCGCAACACACCACGGTCTACGTCAATGTGGCCTGCCAGCCCGACGGCTGACCCGTCAGGCTGTGACGGCCTCTTCGTCTGCACCACAGGCGAATTGACGTCGATAATCCGAGGGCGTCACACCGATGACGCGGCGAAAGTGGTGACGCAGCAGCGTTGCGGTGCCGAATCCGGCCCGCCCGGCGATCCGGTCGATGTCGAGGTCGGACTCCTCGAGCAGCCTGCGTGCGTACAACACCCGCTGATCGGTGATCCACTGCATCGGCGTGGTGCCGGTCTCCTCGACGAACCGGCGGGCGAACGTGCGGGTGGACATCGCCGATCGCCTGGCCAGCGAGGTCACCGTATGCGGCTTGTCGAGATTGGTCATGATCCAATCCAGATGCGGGGCAAAGCCTTCCGAACATCGGACCGGGATCGGCTGGTCGATGAACTGGCGTTGCCCGCCGTCGCGCTGCGGGGGGACCACCATCCGCCGGGCGATCTTGTTGGTCACCTCGCTGCCGAGTTCCCGGCGCACCAGGTGCAGGCACGCATCGATACCCGCTGCAGTGCCGGCACTGGTGATCAGGTTGCCGTCGTCGACGAACAGGACGTTGCGGTCCACCTTGGCGGTCGGATATTTGCGGGCCAGGGCGTCGGCGTGCATCCAATGCGTGGTGCACGGCCGACCGTCCAACAGACCGGCCGCGCCGGCGAGGAACGCGCCCGAGCACACGGTCAGGATGATCGAGCCCGCGTCGGCGGCAGCCCGTACGGCCTCCAATGCCTCGGGCAGGTAGTCGGACGTCCCGATCGCCGGGATCGCCACCAAGTCGACGCCCTGCAGAGCGTCGAGGCCGTGCTCAGGCGTCAGCGTCGCCCCCACGGACGTCCGCACCGGCTTGCCCGGTTCGGGGCCGCACACTTTGAAGTCGAAGTTCGGCACCCCCTCAGTGGACCGGTCGATCCCGAAAACCTCACAGATGACCCCGAACTCGAAAACGGCCAGGCCGTCGAGCACCAGCGTGGAGACGCTTCTCAGCATGGCAGCATTTTATCGTAAGGTGTCAGCGCTGCCACTGTTGGCTGCATATTTACCTGACAACAATTACTGCCATGACTGTTGCACTCGCTCTGATCATCCTGATCTCGCCATTCGCGGTCGCCGCGGCGGTGGGCTGGGCGGCACGGCGCAGCAATGTCCTGCGGTTCCGCCTCGATCTGTTCGACATCCACCAACCCGACTACGAGACATACCGCGCGGGCCAGGATCTCGACGCGATCCGCAGCCGGTTCGAGCACCAGCCGGCCTGGCCCAGGCCGGGCGTCTTAGGCGAGCGCCGCTAGAAAGCTGGTCACCGCTTCGCGATACACCCCGGGCGCATCGTCGTGGATCAGATGGCCCGCGCCCCGGACATACAAATACCTTGCGTCCCGCCCGATCTCGGCCATCCGCCGCATCTGCCCGGGCGGTGCGACCGAATTGCCCGCCTCCATCAGCAGGGTCGGCACCCGCACGTCCTGCCACTGCTGCCAATAGTCGCGCGTCCCCCACTGGGCAGCGATGTCCAGCCACCACTGCGGATACCCGTGCAACCGCCAACCTGTCTCCGTCCGGTCGAACGCCTCCAGGAAGTACTGGCCCGCGACCGGACCGAACTCGTCGTAAACCTCTTGTGCCGAACCGAATTCAACCGGAAGCGCGTGTACCCACGGCTCCCACGGCCCGGTGGTTCGGCCCCGGAAATCAGGGGCCATGTCCTCCACCACCACGGCCCGCGCCAGTTCCGGGCGGGCCGCCGCCAGACACCAGGAATGCAACGCTCCCATGGAATGGCCGACCAGTATCGCCGGCCTCCCGAGCCCGGCCACGGCATCACCGAGATCTGCCACAAACCGCTCGGTGCTGATCGGATGGGGGTCGACCACCTCGCGGCCACGGTGCCACGGCGCGTCATAGGTGTAGACCTCACCCAGGTTCGTCAGCCACGGCAATTGACGTGACCAGGTGCTGCCACGGCCCATCAGACCGTGCACCAGGACGATGGGCTCGCCGCGGCCTCCTCGATGGGTGAGTAGATCTGTGACCATCCCGTTATCTTGCCGGGCCGCCGCGGTAGCCTTGACACCATGCCCGTCGTGAAGATCAACGCCATCGAGGTCCCGCCCAACGCCGGCCCGGAACTGGAGAAGCGGTTCGCGAACCGTGCACATGCCGTCGACAGTCAGCCAGGTTTCCTCGGCTTCCAGTTGCTCCGCCCCGTCAAGGGCGAAGACCGCTACTTCGTGGTGACCCAGTGGGAATCCGAAGAGGCCTTCCAGGCCTGGGCTTCGGGCCCGGCGGTCGAGGCACACAAGGGCCAGCAGGCAAAGCCTGTGGCGACCGGCGCATCGCTGCTGGAGTTCGAGGTTGTGTTGGACGTTGCAGGGCCGGCTGCCCAGGCGTAGCCGCGGCCGGACGCTGCGCCGCACGGTTGGCCTGACGGCCATCACGGCGGTCGCCGCGGCCCTGGCTTGTGGCTGTTCGCCCAATGTCGCGCCCGCGGCAGAAGTGTCCTACGGCGCGCACATCGACACCATCACCCCTCCGGGTCTGCGGGCCAAGCAGACCATGGACATGCTCAACTCCGACTGGCCGATCGGTCCGATCGGCGTGCGCACCCTGGCCGCACCCGAGAAGGTCGATCTGGTCGGCACCAAGATGGACTCCATCTGGTGGGATCGCCCGTTCAAGGTCACCTCGGTGGACATCGGGGCCGCGCAGGCCACGTTGCACGTACTCACTTCCTACAACGTGGCCCAAGACATCGAACTGAGGACCAACGACGCGGGTCTGGTCGACCGTTTCGACGTCACGCTGGTGCCGCCGAAGATCGAAACCTGGTCCGATATCGACACCGAGCTGACCAAATCGGGCGCGCGCTACTCCTACCGGGTGTCCAAGGTGAACAACGGTAAGTGCGAGCAGGTCGCAGGCACCAACACCGAGCTGTCGCTGCCCCTGGCTTCGATCTTCAAACTCTATGTGCTGCTTGCAGTTTCGGATGCGGTCAAAGCCGGGACCCTGCGTTGGGACGATCACCTCACAATCACCAAGGAGGGCAAGAAGCTCGGTTCGGCCGGCCTGGACAAGCTTCCCCCCGGTGCCGAGATCACTGTGCGAACCGCAGCCCAGCAGATGATCTCGGCCAGCGACAACATGGCCACCGACCTGCTCATCGGACGGGTGGGCCCGTCGGCCGTGGAACGCGCGCTGGTGACCGCCGGCCACCACGACCCGGCCAGCATGACCCCGTTCCCGACCATGCACGAGGTTTTCTCCGTCGGCTGGGGTAAGCCCAACCTTCGCGACGAGTGGAACAGCGCGTCCCCCGCCGGGCGGGTGGCACTGCTGCAACAGACCAATTCCCGTCCCTACGAACCAGATCCATACCGCACGCACACCCCGGCCTCCAACGACGGGCTGGAGTGGTTCGCCAGCGCCGCCGACATCTGCCGGGTGCACGCCGCCCTGCAGGCCTCTGCCGTCGGCCCTGCCGCGCCCGTGAAGGACATCCTGTCCGCGCTGCCCGGCATCGACCCGGATCCGGCGAAATGGAAATACATCGGCGCCAAGGGCGGAAACCTACCCGGCGACCTGACCTTCAGCTGGTACGCGGTGGACCACACCGGACAGCCGTGGGTGTTCAGTTTCCAGCTGAACTGGCCGAAGTTCCGCAGCCCTACCGCCGCGGGCTGGCTGCTGCAAATCGCCAAGCGGGCATTCGCGATGGCTCCGGTGGCGCACTAGGACCGGGCTAGCTGCCGCTTCGCAGCGTCCAAGCCTGGCCGCGGAAATGCATGACCGTACGGCTCATCGGTGCAACATCGATGCGCCAGAAAGACCTCGGCGGTGCGTCCAACGCCACCAGGATGGCGGCCCGGACCACCGCCGGATGTGTCACCGCAACCAGCCGGCCACGCACCGGCGCCAGGCTGTCCAGCCAACGGTGCACCCGGTTGACGAGACCGACCACCGTTTCACCGCCGTGCGGTGCCCGGGCCGGATCAGTCAGCCAGACCGCCAGGTCGGCCGGCGGCAGGCCGCCGAGCACACTGCCGCGCCAGCCGCCGAAATCCAGATCGGCCAGTTGCGGCTCGACCGCCGCCGAGAGCCCCAGCAGTTCGGCGGTCTGGCGGGCCCGCTTCTCCGGCCCGCAATACGCGGCGTCGATGACACCGAGTTCAACGGCCGCATCAGCCTGACGATGCCCCAGCGCATTCAGCGGCTCGTCGGTGGGAAACCGGCCGGCTGCCGTGGCGTCGGTCATGGCGTGAGACACCAACGTCAGCCGGACGACCTCACTCACTGGGACTCACGCCGACACTGACTCCCGCTTACCTTCCAACAACCTCGACGCCATCGCCCCGAACACCAGACCGATCGTCGCCCATATCACCACCTGCGTGCCCAGCGAGAACAGGCGGAACTGGTAGAGATCGTCGGCCGGGAACGTCGACGGGGTCTCGTGGATGCCCGGCAGGATCAGGAAGACCACGGCCATCGAGACCACATAGTCCGCGACGCCTACCAGGCACGCATTCCACACCCCCAGCTTCGGTGTCAGCCGGCGCGCCAGCAGTACCGAACCGACGAACAACCCTGCCGAGAGCACCACCAATAGCAGGTACAGCAGGGTGCGCTGCTGGATGGTCTCGTCGAGGCTGACCGCCGGCGGGTTCGGCGGGTATTTGAGCGCCGGGACGATCCACAGGCTGACGAGCATGCCGCCGGCCGTCAATGCAGCCAACGCGCGCGCCGACAGGTTGGCCCTGCCGTAGACCGCGCAGAACACGACGGCCAGCAGGGCGCCCATCGCGACGCTGAAGATCAGGACGCCGAGGCCCATGCCGACGTTGGATTGCACGCCGCGGGTGAACACCTCGACGCTCTCACCGCCGTGGGAATGCCCACCGGCGCCGTGTGAATGCTCCGCGGCTTCATCCGCTGCGCCGACACCGTTCTCGAAGTCGATCGCCCTGCCGATGATCGGTTCGATCAGCAGCTTCGCCCATCCGAAAGCAAGCACACCTGCCAGGGCGCCGGCCAAGATGCCGCGCCCGATGATCTGTCTTTCCATTGGCTCGGTTATCTCGCCCGCGGGTCAGTGGCAGGGGAAACCGAGCAGGTGGCGGGCGTCGTGCACGAACTCGTGCACGTAGGTGTTGTTACCGAACACCGACGTTGCGCCCTGGTCCATTCCGACGAAATAGAGGGCCAGCAGCGCCACGAACGCCGTCAGGGTCAGCCAGAGCACCGCCTTGGTGGCCGACAGGTCGATCGGCCGAGCGTGGCTGGCGCGTGCGTCAGTGGAAGCCATCGGGTGGTCCTTTCCGGGAATTCGCGTCCCAGTCCGTGTCGCGACAGGTCAGGGTCTGACTGTTAACAGTGGCGCGGCCGCTCTGGACTCTCACCAGATTCCTGTTCCTGTCGATTACATCAGCATCGTAACTACCGGCGCAGGCGATCGACCCATCGGCAGGACGAAAAACGCCCCCACCGATGGGTGGGGGCGTTTCTCATGTGCAGTTATTCCGCAGTGGCTCCGGCCTTGGCCAGGTCCGGACCATCGGAGCCGGCCGCCTTGGGCGCGCCCGAGAACGTGAACTTCGCGTCCTCGCCGGCACCTTCGCCGTCCCAGCCCTCGACGTCGACCGTGACCAACTGGCCGGGCCCGAGCTCCTCGAACAGGATCTTCTCGGACAGTTGATCCTCGATCTCGCGCTGGATGGTGCGGCGCAGGGGCCGGGCACCGAGCACGGGGTCGAAGCCTCGCTTGGCCAGCAGGGCCTTGGCCTTGTCGGTCAGCTCCATGGCCATGTCCTTGGTCTTGAGCTGGTTGCCGACCCGGCCGATCATCAGGTCGACCATCTGGATGATCTCGTCCTGCGTCAGCTGGTGGAACACGATGATGTCATCGATGCGGTTGAGGAACTCCGGCCGGAAGTGCTTCTTGAGCTCGTCGTTGACCTTCTGCTTCATCCGCTCGTAGTTGTTCTCCCCGCCGCCCTGGCTGAAGCCCAGTCCGACCGCCTTGCTGATGTCGGAGGTGCCCAGGTTCGAGGTGAAGATCAACACCGTGTTCTTGAAGTCGACCGTGCGGCCCTGTCCGTCGGTGAGACGTCCGTCCTCCAGGACCTGCAACAGGCTGTTGTAGATCTCCTGGTGGGCCTTCTCGATCTCGTCGAACAGCACGACCGAGAACGGCTTGCGGCGCACCTTCTCGGTGAGCTGGCCGCCCTCTTCGTAGCCGACGTAGCCCGGAGGGGCACCGAACAGCCGCGACGCGGTGAAGCGGTCGTGGAACTCGCCCATGTCGATCTGGATGAGCGCGTCGTCGTCGCCGAACAGGAAGTTGGCCAGCGCCTTGGACAGCTCGGTCTTACCGACACCGGACGGGCCGGCGAAGATGAACGAACCGGACGGGCGCTTCGGGTCCTTCAGACCGGCGCGGGTACGGCGGATCGCCTTCGAGACGGCCTTGACGGCATCCTCCTGGCCGATGATCCGCTTGTGCAGCTCGTCCTCCATGCGCAGCAGGCGCGTGGTCTCGGCCTCGGTCAGCTTGAACACCGGGATACCGGTCCAGTTGCCCAGCACCTCGGCGATCTGCTCGTCGTCGACCTCGGCGACAACGTCGAGATCGCCTGAGCGCCACTGCTTCTCACGCTCACCGCGCTGGGCGACCAGAGTCTTCTCCCGATCGCGCAGGCTCGCCGCCTTCTCGAAGTCCTGCGCGTCGATCGCGGACTCCTTCTCCCGGCGCGCGTCGGCGATCTTCTCGTCGAACTCGCGCAGGTCTGGCGGAGCGGTCATCCGGCGGATACGCATCCGGGCGCCGGCCTCGTCGATCAGGTCGATCGCCTTGTCCGGCAGGAACCGGTCGTTGATGTAGCGGTCGGCCAGAGTGGCGGCGGCCACCAGCGCGCCGTCGGTGATCGAGACGCGGTGGTGCGCCTCGTAACGATCACGCAGACCCTTGAGGATCTCGATGGTGTGCTCGACCGTCGGCTCACCCACCTGGACCGGCTGGAACCGGCGCTCCAGGGCGGCGTCCTTCTCGATGTACTTGCGGTACTCGTCGAGGGTGGTGGCACCGATGGTCTGCAGCTCGCCGCGGGCCAGCTTGGGCTTCAGGATCGACGCGGCGTCGATGGCGCCCTCGGCGGCACCCGCGCCGACGAGCGTGTGCAGCTCGTCGATGAACAGGATGATGTCGCCGCGGGTGTTGATCTCCTTGAGCACCTTCTTGAGGCGTTCCTCGAAGTCACCGCGGTAGCGGCTGCCCGCGACCAGCGAACCCAGGTCGAGCGTGTAGAGCTGCTTGTCCTTGAGCGTCTCGGGAACCTCGCCGTGAACGATGGCCTGTGCCAGGCCCTCGACAACGGCGGTCTTGCCGACGCCGGGCTCGCCGATCAGCACCGGGTTGTTCTTGGTGCGGCGGCTCAGCACCTGCATGACGCGCTCGATTTCCTTCTCGCGGCCGATGACCGGATCGAGCTTGCCCTCCATGGCGGCGGCGGTCAGGTTACGGCCGAACTGGTCGAGCACCAGAGACGTCGACGGGTTGCCCGACTCGCCCCCACGGCCACCGGTGCCGGCCTCGGCGGCCTCCTTGCCCTGGTAACCGCTCAGCAGCTGGATGACCTGCTGGCGCACGCGGGTCAGCTCGGCGCCGAGCTTGACCAGCACCTGGGCGGCGACGCCTTCACCTTCGCGGATCAGACCGAGCAGGATGTGCTCGGTGCCGATGTAGTTGTGGCCGAGCTGCAGCGCCTCGCGCAAGGACAGCTCCAGCACCTTCTTGGCGCGCGGCGTGAACGGGATGTGCCCGGACGGGGCCTGCTGACCCTGGCCGATGATCTCCTCGACCTGGCTGCGCACGCCTTCCAGCGAGATGCCCAACGACTCCAGCGACTTGGCGGCGACGCCTTCGCCCTCGTGAATCAGACCCAACAGGATGTGCTCGGTCCCGATGTAGTTGTGGTTGAGCATCCGGGCTTCTTCTTGCGCCAGGACGACGACCCTGCGGGCACGGTCGGTAAATCTCTCAAACATCGGTGGTTACCTGCTCTCCATCGCTAGCGGTACCCGCGTACGGCTGCGTTCTGTCGGTTTTCTCATAGCCCGCACGTAGTACCTACCGTCCACTCTAATGGGCGGCCGTCCCGGGCGCGGAGGTTGGCGGTCCGTTCCGCAGGGGCGGTACCCGGTACGAGCTGTCCACATCTAGTGCTGCAGATGAGCAACGCCGCCGGTCGGCGAATCGTTTCCGAATTCCGGTCCCAACGGGTTCGCCACTAGCGAAAAACTCCGGACCGGGAAATCTCACCGGTCCGGAGCTGGCAACTGTCGGTCAAGTTGCGGTCGTTTATGTTGCGGCGTGGAAGGCGTCGATGACGTCCGCGGGGATCCGGCCGCGGGTGGACACGTTGTGCCCGTTGCGGCGGGCCCATTCACGGATGGCGGCACTCTGCTCACGATCGATCGCGCCGCGGCCACGGGCCGGGCCCGCTGCGCGTCCGCGCCGGCGTCCGCCGACTCGGCGTCCGGCCTCCACCCACTGCTTCAGATCGTTACGGAGCTTCGTGGCATTCTTGGACGAAAGGTCGATCTCATACGTGACGCCGTCGAGGCCGAATTCGACAGTCTCATCGGCGGTGGCCTCACCGTCGAAATCGTCGACCAACGTGACGGTCACTTTTTTCGCCATTACCCCGCACCGAACCCTTCTGCATACGCATTGGTGACTACGCCTGAGTATCCTGCACCCGTGCCCTAATGTGCCACAGAAACGCACATATTTCCAACAGCGAGACGATCGCAGCGGATCGGCACTCGGGCTCAGTTAGTGTGCCGGCGAACAATCGGGAACAAAACCGTCTCCCGAATAGACAAGCCCGTCAGTGCCATCAACAAGCGATCGATACCCATTCCGGTGCCCGTTGTGGGTGGCATCGCATACTCCAATGCGGCGAGAAAATCGTCGTCGAGAACCATTGCCTCGTCGTCACCGGCGGCCGCGGCACGGGCCTGGGCTTCGAACCGTTGCCGCTGGATCACCGGGTCGACGAGTTCGGAATAGCCGGTGGCGAGTTCGAAACGGCGCACGTAGAGATCCCATTTCTCGGTCACCCCGGGGATGCTGCGGTGAGCCCGGGTCAGCGGCGATGTCTCCACCGGGAAGTCGCGTACGAACGTAGGGGCCCACAGCTTCTCCCCCACGGTGTGTTCCCAGAGTTCCTCGACCAATTTTCCGTGCCCGTAGCCACGGTCACGTGGAATCTCAAGCTCGAGCCCGTCGGCAATACGCCACAAGTACTCAACGGATGTGTCGGGGGTGATCTCCTCACCCAACGCTTCCGACAGTGAGGGATACATTTCCAATGTGTCCCATTGCCCGTCGAGATCGTAGATAGTGCCATCAGGCAATGGCACCTGACGGGTACCGATGGCCTCGTCGGCAACCTCTTGAATAAGTTCACGCGTGACTACCGCAGAATCGTTGTAGTCACCGTAGGCCTGATATGTCTCCAGCATCGAGAATTCCGGCGAGTGGGTGGAATCGACACCTTCGTTGCGAAAGTTCCGATTCAACTCGAAAACCCGGTCAAAACCGCCGACGATACAGCGTTTCAGGAACAGTTCCGGCGCAATCCTCAAGTAGAGATCGACATCGAGCGCATTGGAGTGGGTGATGAACGGCCGGGCCGCCGCCCCGCCGGCCAGCGTCTGCAGCATCGGCGTCTCGACCTCGAGGAAGCCCCGCCGTTCCAACGCCGAACGCACCGCCCGTACCACCGCGACTCGCTGCCGCGCGATGTTGCGCGCGTCCGGGCGCACGATGAGATCGACATAGCGCTGGCGCACGCGGGCCTCTTCGCTCATCTCCTTGTGAGCAACCGGGAGGGGCCGCAACGCCTTGGCGGCCATCTGCCAGGAGTCGGCCAGCACCGAGAGCTCGCCGCGCTTGGAGCTGATCACCTCGCCGTGCACGAACACGATGTCGCCCAGATCGACGTCGGCCTTCCACGCATCCAGCGACTCCTGCCCCACCTGGGCCAGGCTGATCATCGCCTGCAGCTGCGTGCCGTCACCCTCCTGCAGCGTCGCGAAGCACAACTTGCCGGAATTCCGGGCGAACACCACCCGACCTGAGACACCGACGACCTGGCCGGTCTGGGTGTCAGCGGCCAGTTCCGGATATGCGGTTCGCAGTTCGGCCAACGTATGCGTACGGGGCACGGTCACCGGGTAGGGCTCGCGGCCCTCTGCCAGCAGCCGCTCCCGCTTGGCCTGACGAATCCGGAACTGTTCGGGAAGGTCGGCCTGGGACTGGGACGCGTCGTCGCGATCGGCTGGGCTCACAAAATGCCAGCTTAAATGAACACATGACCGCGCAACTTCACGCCGACCGTCTGGCCGCCCTCGACGACGAGCCGCTGGACTGGCGGTTCAAGGGCCTTCCCGCGTCCTGGTGGGGACGGACTGCGGCCCAGGTCAGCTCACTGCGTCCGGCATTCTTCGACGACGGGCCGTCCGGTCCGGTTTGCGTCCTTCGGGAATCCGCGCTTGTGCACAACCTCACAACCATGTCGAAGTGGTGCGCGGACCGCGAGGTCGAACTGGCACCGCACGGCAAGACCCATATGGCCCCGCAGCTGTTGGCCCGCCAATTCCGGGTGGGCGCGACTGCCGTCACCGCGGCCACCGTCAGTCAGGTCCGGGTCTACCGGGCATTCGGCGTGGACCGGGTCCTGCTGGCCAACGAGGTCGTCGACCTCGCCGGACTGGCCTGGCTGGCCGCCGAAATCGACGCCGACCCGGACTTCCACGTGGTCTGCTGGGTGGATTCGGTGGCCGGGGTGGAACTCATGACCACCGGTCTGGCCGGGGCACAACGACGGCTCGACGTGTGCGTCGAGGTCGGGATGCCGGACGGGCGCACGGGATGCCGCACGGACGCCGAGGTCGATGACGTGGCCCGGGCCGCGGCGGCCAGCCCCCGCCTGCGGTTGGTGGGCGTCTCCGGCTACGAGGCCTCAGCCGGACAGCAGGTGACTCCCGAGACCGTTGACGGCGTGCGGGCGTATCTGCGCGGCCTGCGCGCCACGACGGGGCGACTGGCCGGGTTGTTCGAGACCGACACCGTGATCGTCACGGCCGGGGGCAGCACCTATCCCGACGCGGTCGCCGACGAGCTTGCCGGTGACTGGCCCGCCCGGATGACGGTGCGGACGATCCTGCGCAGCGGGTGCTATCTGACGCATGACCACGGGCTGTACGCGCGTACCTCACCACTGCCGCTACGGCCTGCGCTGCAGGTGTGGGCGCAGGTGGTGTCGCGACCCGAACCGGAGTTGGCCCTGGTGACGATGGGCCGTCGAGACGTATCCTTCGACGCCGGGCTCCCGCTGCCGCTGAGCCTGCCCGGTGCTCGCGTGGTCGAACTCAACGACCAGCACGCATATCTGCAATTGGCCGCCGCCGATGACGCGCCGGTCGGATCGTGGCTGCCGTTCGGCATCTCGCACCCGTGCACCACATTCGACAAATGGCCGCTGATCCCGGTGCTCGATGACGAGAATCGGGTCACCGCACTGGTACGGACATTCTTCTGATCACCTGGCCGGCTTGAGCCTTCCCCGCTGGCTGTCGCGGTTGCGCTCGAAAACCAGCCGCAGTCCGTCGAGGGTGAGATGGCGGTCGTAGTGCTCGACGGTCCGCAGATCCGGCAGCACCAGCGGGGCGGTGTAGCCGGTCGCCACCACCGCGACATCGCTGCCGGAGAACCCGTCGACGTCCTCGCGGATCCGGTTGACCAGCCCGTCGACCAGCCCGGCGAACCCGAACACCGCACCGGCCTGCATGCATTCGACGGTGTTCTTGCCGATCACCGAACGCGGGCGGGTCAGCTCGACGCGGCGCAGTGCAGCCGAGCGGGCGGCCGCGGCGTCCGAGGACACCTGCACACCGGGTGCGATGGCCCCGCCGAGGAACTCGCCCTTGGCCGACACCACATCGACACAGATCGACGAGCCGAAGTCGACGATGATCGCGGCGGTGCCGTACTTGTGGTAGGCGGCAAGGCAATTCACGATGCGGTCGGCGCCGACTTCCTTCGGGTTGTCCACCAACAGCGGTATGCCGGTCCGCACCCCGGGCTCGATCAGCACATGCGGCACCGCGGGCCAGTACTGCTCGAGCATCAACCGAACCTCGTGCAGCACCGAGGGCACCGTGGACAAACCGGCAGCCCCGGTGAGCCGCTCGGAGTCATCACCGATCAGGCCGTCGATGGTGAGCGCCAGCTCGTCGGCGGTCACCTCGGCTTCGGTCCGGATCCGCCACTGCTGCACCACCTTCGCGTGATCTCCCGAACCGGAGAGCAGCCCGACGATGGTGTGGGTGTTGCGGACATCGATGGCGAGCAGCATCAGCGCGGCGACATCAGTTCGGATGCGTCCTCGGGGACGTAGGCGGGGTCGTGACTGTGCTCACCGAGGTCGATCTGCTTGTTGTCGGAATCGACGAACACGATCCGCGGCCGGTACTCGCGGGCCTCGGCGTCTTCCATGACTCCGTAGGCGATCAGGATGACCAGATCGCCTGGGTGAATGAGATGTGCTGCGGCGCCGTTGATCCCGATCACCCCGGTGCCACGCTCGCCGGTGATGGCGTATGTCACCAGGCGGGCACCGTTATCGATGTCGACGATCGTCACCTGCTCACCTTCGAGCAGGTCGGCGGCCTCCATCAGATCGGCGTCGATGGTCACCGAGCCCACATAGTGCAGGTCGGCCTGTGTGACCGTGGCGCGGTGAATCTTGGATTTCAGCATGGTGCGCTGCATCAGTTCCTCCAGGGCAGTTCGTGATTGTCGCCGTCGCCGACGCGGGGGTGCCCGTCGATTCCGGCGGACGCTCCGATGTCTACGGAAATGTTGTCCAGCAGTCGGGTTCGGCCCAGCCGGGCGGCGACCAGCAGCCGGGCCTGACCTTCACTCGGGGCCGCCCCCAGCATCGGGTCGCGTACTTCCAGGTAGTCGACGTCGATGGCGGGTACCTCGTCGAGCACGGCCCGGGCCGCGTCGACGGCGGCCGGCGCCCCGCCGGCGGCGGCGTACTTACCGGCCAGCAGGGCTGCCGACAATGCTCCGGCCTGCTCACGCTCGTCGGCGTCGAGGTAGCGGTTGCGCGACGACATCGCCAGGCCGTCGGATTCGCGGACGATGGGCACTCCGACGATCTGCACGTCGATGTTGAGATCGGCGACCATCTGCCTGATCAAGGCCAGCTGCTGATAGTCCTTCTCACCGAAGAACGCCCGGTCCGGCCGGACGATCTGCAGCAGCTTGAGCACGACGGTCAGCACACCCGCGAAATGGCCGGGACGCGAGGCCCCTTCCAGCTCACCCCCGGCCGGGCCCGGTTGCACACTGGTCCGCGGCCCGTCCGGGTACATTGCCGAACCGGTTGGCGTGAAAGCTATCTCGACACCTTCGGCGCGCAGCGCGGCCAGATCCTCATCGAGGGTCCGCGGGTAGGCGTCGAGGTCCTCCCCCGCACCGAACTGCAGCGGGTTGACGAATATCGACACCACCACGACCGCGCCGGGAACACGCTTGGCCGCGCGGATCAGCGTCAGGTGACCTTCGTGCAGCGCACCCATGGTGGGCACGAGCGTGACGCGGCGGCCGCTGGTACGCAGGGCCCGGGTGAGCGCTGCGACGTCGGCCGGTGCCGAGTAGACGTTCAGTTCGCCGGCGACGAACTTGGGAAGGTTGCTTGTCGTCATCCTTGACTCGTTTCGGGGCTGGTTTCCGGGCCTGTGTCTGAGAGCACGGCAAAGACTTCCATGGGCGCGTGGGCACGTTGGGCCGTACGCAGTGAGTCGGCCCGATATGCCTGGGCCAGTTGAGAATCCAATGCCTGCAGGGAGTTCAGATGCGCCGCCACCGCGGCCGCGTCACCGCGCGCCACCGGTCCGGTCAACGCGGCCTGGCCGCGCTGCAGCGCGTTCTCCAACGCGGCCCGGGCCAGCGGACCCACCACCCGTTCGGGCAGACCGCCGGGTGCATCGCCGACGAGTTCCTGGCCGAGCAGTTCCTGGCCGCGCAAGGACGCCCGCAGCGTGTCGACGGCGTCGAGCACCAGTGTGACCAGGTGGTTGCTGGCATGGGCCAGCGCCGCGTGATACTGCGTCCGCGCGTGCTCGGGCACCCGAAACGGCTCGCCGCCGATTTCCAGCACGAGTGACTGCCCGATCGCGTAACCGACTTCGTCGGCCGCGGTGACACCGAAGCACGCATCGGGTAGCCGGGTGATGTCCTCGTCTGAGCCGGTGAACGTCATCGCCGGATGGATGGCCAGCGGAATGCAGCCCAGCTCGGTCAACGGCGCCAGCACCGCCACCCCGTTGGCCCCGGAAGTGTGCACCACGATCGTGCCCGGCCGCACCACACCGGTGGCCGCCAACCCCGACACCAACGACGGCAACTCGGCGTCCGGAACGGTCAGCAGCAGCAACTCGGCCCGCTGGGCCACGTCGGGGACCGGCAGGATCGTCGTCTCGGGCAGCCGGCGTGCGGCCCGCAGCCGCGACTCCCCGGAGATCGCGCTGCACGCCACCACCACATGCTCGACGCGTTCCAGGGCATAGCCCAGCGCAGTGCCCACCCGGCCGGCCGAGATGATGCCGACACTGAGCCTGGCAGGGCGTAATCCCTCAGGAGGGGACCACCCATTTGCAGGGGGTTGCTCCATCGCAGGAGACCTCACAGGTTGAATAGGTTTCAGTCGTTCCAGTCCCGCGTTGCGGGTACCGGACGGTCGTCACGAGACTAGCTCACTCCTCGCGACGCCTGCGACGCCCGCCTTCGGTCCGGGTGGACTGGAACCGTGCCAGCAGCTCGCTCACCGACTGCCCGTCGGCGTGATGCCCGTTTTGCGGCTCGGGCTCCGCGTCGCTGCGGTGCCGTGACGCCCGCGGGGGCGGCTCAGGCGGTTGTGACGATTCGGTGGCCAGCGCCGGAGTAGCCGGAGCCGACGCCGACGCGCCCGGATCAACGACCTCAGCTGCCGCGGAGTGACGGCCCCGGGGCGGCTCGGGGGCCTGACCTGCCGACATCGCCGGAGCCGGCGTCGGTTCAGGTGCCGGTTCGCTCGCCGGCGCGGCGGGTGCCGCCGGTGGTGTCTCCGGGGCGCGGCGCCTGCCGACGTACTCGGTCGCGGCGCCGTTCTGCGGCGGCGCCGGTGCAGACCAGTTGCTGCCGGGGGCGCCGGCGGGAATCCACTGGCCCTCGGCGGGGGCCGGTTGCCAACCCGGTGCTGCGGGCTCGGCGACCGGCGCGCTCGGAGGCTCGGGTTCGGTGGCTTCGATGGTGGGTGAGGGCTGCATCGGCGGCATGGCCGGCGGCGGTGGGGGCGGCGCCCAGGTGGACGGCGGCTCGGGTGACCTGCTCGCCGCCGGTTGCTCGGGCCGGGGTTGCGGTTCCGGGCGAGGCACGGGTTGTGGTTGGGGTTCCGGACGAGGCTCCGGCCGCGGCGCCGGCTCCGGCCGGGACACAGGCTGCGGCTCGGGCCGCGGGGCAGGCTTGGGCTCTGGCTGGCGCGGGCTGTCCGGCTGCTGGCGCGGGGGTTCCGGCTGCTGGCGTGCGGGCTCCTGCTGGCGCCGTCGGCGACGCGGCGGTTCACCGGCGGGCATCGGCCGCGACGGCAGGCGATGCGCTCCACCCGAGGTGGCCCAGTCGTTCTCCGGCGGGTGCGGCTCGGCCGGAACGTCGATGATCGGGCTTTCCTCGGTCCGCGATGAGCGGATGTCGGTGACCTCGACGGGCGGCACATCCAGCCGGCTGGCGGTCACCCGGCCCGCGGTACGCACCGCACTCTTGTCGGTCTCGATGGCGGGGCGGTGCACCAGGTCGGTGTCGAACAAGATCTCCAGGTTCGCCCGCAGTGCGGCCAGCTCGGAGCGCAGTGCGGCCACCTCGTCGGCGGCCTGGGCACGCAACTCGGAGGCCAGCTCGCGGCGCAGCTGGGTCTCGACGGTCAGCTCGTACTCCCGTCGCGCCGAGATCTCGCGATCCAGCTGCAGGTCGTAGACGAACTTCAGATCCCGGGCCTTGGCCTGGTCCAGGTCGCTCTGGCGCCGGTAGATGACGGAAACGAAGGCGGCCACCACGGCAGCCCACAGAGCCAGGATGACGGCGAGCTTCAGCAACTCGACGCGATCGGTGAACACCAATGCGGAGCTGGCCAGAATGGCAAGCACCAGCAATACCGTTAAGAGCAGCCAGCCCGGCCTTCGGCCGCCGCGCCGTGGCCGACCACCGCGGGGCAGAACGGTCATGGGCCGACTGTACCTGGCACAGCTCATCTAGCCTGGCGACCACCTCGGCGATTCGGCCAACTACCGCAGCTAATCCGTCACTCAGGCGCTGTGTCCCCGTTGTCCGGCGGTTCCTCGGGCGACTTGCAGCAATGCTGCAGCCACACCGCCGCAGCCGCCAGCGCCAGGGCGCTGAGCGCGGCCACGACCGCGCCGGGGGTGTCCTCACCGGCCACGCGCAGTTCGCCGCGCCGGGGCAACAGGTACACCAGTACCCCGATCCACCAGCCCGCGACGATGGCGCCGACCCAGGCCGAGGCCTTGGCGATCACGACCGACCGGGCCACCGTGAGCGGGTGCAACCGGCCCGCGCCGACCCCGATCTGCCCGTCGGTGATCTTGGTGCGCACGTAGAACGCCCAGCCCGCCTCGGCGAGCGCGACCGCGAGCAGGGAGAGCCCGGTCCACAGCGTCAGCGGCGGGAACCACCGGTAGAGCACCCCGATCAGCACATAGCCGACGACAGCGACCACCACGACTGTGCCGGCCAGGTCGCGCTTGCGGGTTGGGCCCATCAGTCCGCCGCCGGTTGGGTGCCGAAATCGAGGGCCGCGTCGGTGCGCCGCACGCCGGCCCGTTCGACCGGGTCGATCTCTTCCAGCAGGTGCGCCACCCGCCGGGTTCGGCCGACCACTGTCAACGTCGCATCGGGGTCCACCGCCAGCCACGGGATCAGGACGAACGCGCGCAGGTGAGCCAGCGGGTGCGGCAATGTCAGGTCCTCGTCACGCGAAAGCACCTCGACGCCGCCGTCGTCATGGCAGGTGACCAGGTCGACGTCGAGGGTGCGCGGGCCCCATTTCCGCTCGCGGACGCGTTCTGCGTCCTGCTCGAGTCGCTGGCCGCGGCGCAACCAGCCGTGACAGTCCAGGCCCGGATCATCGGCGATCAGCACCGCATTCAGGAACGGAGCCTGCTCGACCCCACCCCAGGCATCAGTCTCGAACACCGGCGACACCGCCCGCACCGCGGCCCCGAGGCCGTCGACCACCGACTGCAGCCGCGCCAACCGGTCGCCGATGTTGGACCCGATCGACAACACGGTGGACGTCATGGCGCACCCCCGCTGTCGCTGATTCGCTCCGCACGCCCGCGGCGCGATCGCCTGGCTACCACCGCCACATCGTCGAAGGTCAGCGGAATCGGAGCGCTGGGCTTGTGTACGACGACCTCGACGGCGTGCAGTCGTTCATCGACCATGATGGCGTCGGCGATCTCTGCCGAGACCGTCTCGATCAAATTGCGCGGCGGGCCCGCGACGATCTGCGCGGCACGCGCCGCCAGCGCGCCGTAATCGAGCGTGTCGGCCAGATCGTCGGTGGCCGCCGCCCGGCGCAGGTCCAGCCACGCCGTGATGTCGACGACGAACTCCTGGCCGTCGCGGCGCTCATGGTCGAACACACCGTGGTTGCCACGAACTCGCAAGCCGCGCAACTCAATTCGATCAGTCAATCCGACCTCCAGATCCCCAGGCTTCCAGCACGGCGAGTGCGTCGACGGAGGCCAACACATCGTGCACCCGAACTCCCCAGGCTCCGTGTTGGGCGGCCAGCATCGAGATCGCGGCGGTTGCGGTCTCGCGGCCGTCCGGCGGCCGCGGCGCGCCGTCCGCGCCGGCCAGCAGCGCACCGAGAAATCGCTTGCGTGAGGCACCCACCAGCACCGGGATCCCGGTGGCGACGAACTCGGGCAGCGCATGCAGCAGGGCCCAATTGTCCTGGGCGGTCTTGGCAAATCCCAGACCCGGGTCGATGATCAGCCGCGATGCTTCGACGCCCGCGGCGACCGCGGCGTCGACGGCACCGAGCAGTTCGTCCCGCACCTCGGCCACCACGTCGCCGTAACTCGGCGCACGGTGAGGATGCTCTGCGCTGACCGACCGCCAGTGCATCAGAATCCACGGCACTTTGGCGTCGGCGAGCAAGGGCGCCATGTTCGGATCGGCCAGACCACCGGACACGTCGTTGACGATCTGCGCTCCGCTGTCCAGGGCCACCTTCGCCACATCGGCGTGCATGGTGTCGATGCTGACCGTGATGCCTTGGGAGGCAAGCGCTTCGATCACCGGAGCGACGCGGGCCGCCTCCACCGCGGGGTCGATGCGCACCGCCCCGGGTCGCGTCGATTCGCCGCCCACGTCGACGATCGCGGCCCCCGCTGCGGCGAGCTCCAACCCGTGGTCGATGGCGCGTTCGCGGTCGACGAACCTGCCACCGTCGGAGAAGGAGTCGTCGGTGACGTTCACAACTCCCATGATCTGCACCAGGGTGGGGTTCACTTCCGCAGGATAAGTTCCAGCGCCTCGGCCCGGGATGCCTTGTCGGTCTTGAACTGCCCGCGCACCGCGGAGGTGGTGGTGACCGCCCCGGGCTTACGGACTCCGCGCATGGCCATGCAGAGGTGCTCGGCCTCGATCACCACGATGGCCCCGCGTGGATCGAGCTTGCGCATGAGCGCATCGGCGATCTGGGCGGTCAGGCGCTCCTGCACCTGCGGGCGCTTCGAGTACAGGTCCACCAGGCGGGCGATCTTCGACAGACCGGTCACCCGGCCGTCGACCCCTGGGATGTATCCGACATGGGCCACCCCGTGGAACGACACCAGGTGATGCTCGCAGGTGGAGTACATCGGGATTTCTTTGACCAGCACGAGCTCGTCGTGCTCTTCGTCGAAGGTGGTGTTGAGCACCGCGTCCGGATCGGTGTACAGGCCGGCCATCAGCTCCTTGTACGCACGCGCTACGCGGGCCGGGGTGTCGAGCAGCCCCTGGCGTTCAGGGTCCTCACCGATGGCGATGAGCAGCTCACGCACTGCCGCCTCGGCCCGCGGCTGATCGAACACCCGCGCGGCCGTATCGGTGTTGTTGTGATGCTCGCGCAGCGACTGCGACATCAAAGCCTCCGTTCTTCCGATCAGCCGTGGGCCGGGGGGTTGGACCGGTCGGCGCTCTCGTTACCGCCGTCCTTGCCTGCCTCGCCGCTCGGATTCGGCTGGCCGGGATGTGGATAAGGCTGATACGGGTACGGCTGGGGCTGCTGCCATCCCGACGGATGCGGCGGCGGGTACCAGTAGCCCTGCTGCTGCTGGGGCGGGGGCTGGTATCCCGGCTGCGACGGCGCGGGCGGCCAGCCCGGGGCGTGCCAACCTGCCGGTGCGCCGTAGTCGGGCTGGGTCGTGCCGTTCTGGTTCGAACCGTTGGGCGGCGCGCCGTTGGTCCCGGCACCGTTGGTCTCCTTGGCTGCGCGCTCGGCGGCTTCGGCACTGGCAGCGGCGATGGCGGCCTTGAACGCTGGCTCCGGTACCGGCGGCGGCCACGGCTCGCCACGCTCGATGGCGATCTCGCCCGGTGTCTTGATCGGCGGCTTGTCCGACGGCACCCGGCCGCCGAAGTCGTCGAACATGGTGAGCCGGGGACGCTTCTTCACGTCACCGAAGATGGCCTCCAGCTCGGCCCGGTGCAGCGTCTCCTTCTCCAGGAGCTCGCCGGCCAACGTGTCCAGCACGTCGCGGTATTCGGTGAGGATCTCCCACGCCTCGGTGTGCGCGGCCTCGATGAGCTTGCGCACCTCGTCGTCGATGTCTCGGGCCACCTCGTGACCGAAGTCGGCCTGGGTGCCCATGGTGCGGCCCAGGAAGGGGTCGCCGTGTTCGGTGCCGTAGCGCACGGCGCCCAGCTTGGAGCTCATGCCGTACTCGGTGACCATGGCGCGGGCGATCTTGGTGGCCTGCTCGATGTCGGACACCGCACCCGTGGTGGGCTCCCGGAAGACCAGTTCCTCGGCGGCGCGGCCACCCATGGCGAAGACCAGTCGGGCGATCATCTCCGAGCGGGTCATCAGGCCCTTGTCGTCCTCGGGCACCGCGACGGCATGCCCGCCCGTACGGCCTCGGGCCAGGATCGTCACCTTGTAGATCGGCTCGATGTCGGGCATCGCCCACGCGGCCAGGGTGTGCCCGCCCTCGTGGTAGGCGGTGATCTTCTTTTCCTGCTCGCTGATGATGCGGCCCTTGCGGCGCGGGCCACCCACAACCCGGTCGACGGCCTCTTCCAGCGCCGCGCTGGTGACCACGGTGCCGTTCTCGCGGGCGGTGAGCAGCGCGGCCTCGTTGATGACGTTGGCCAGGTCGGCGCCGGACATGCCGACGGTGCGCTTGGCCAGCCCGTCCAGGTCGGCGTCGGGGGCGATCGGCTTGCCCGCCGAGTGCACCTTGAGCACCGCGCGACGGCCGGCCAGGTCGGGGTTGGACACCGGGATCTGGCGGTCGAACCGGCCCGGGCGCAGCAGCGCCGGGTCGAGGATGTCGGGCCGGTTGGTGGCGGCGATGAGGATGACGCCCTGGCGGTCGCCGAAGCCGTCCATCTCGACGAGCAGCTGGTTCAGCGTCTGCTCACGCTCGTCGTGGCCGCCGCCCATGCCTGCGCCGCGCTGGCGGCCGACGGCGTCGATCTCGTCGACGAAGATGATGCACGGGCTGTTGGCCTTGGCCTGCTCGAACATGTCGCGGACACGGGAGGCGCCGACACCGACGAACATCTCGACGAAGTCCGAGCCGGAAATCGTGAAGAACGGCACCCCGGCCTCGCCGGCGACGGCGCGGGCCAGCAGGGTTTTACCGGTTCCGGGCGGGCCGTACAGCAGCACGCCCTTGGGGATCTTGGCGCCCAGGGCCTGGTACCGGCTGGGGTTCTGCAGGAAGTCTTTGATCTCGTAGAGCTCTTCGACCGCCTCGTCGACACCGGCGACGTCGGCGAACGTGGTCTTGGGCATGTCCTTGCCCAGCTGCTTGGCCTTGGACTTGCCGAAGCCGAAGCCCATCCGGCCGCCGCCCTGCATGCGGGAGAACATCACGAACAGCGCAACCAGCAACAGCAGCGGCAGCATGTAGATCAACATCGAACCGAGGAGGCTGCCCTGGTTGACGGTGGTGCCGAACTTGATGTTCTTGGCGTCCAACTGATCGGCGAGCTTGAGGGCATAACCGGTCGGGAACTTCGTGATGACCTTGTCGGAGTTCTCGGTCTCTTCCTTGCCGCTCTTCAGATCGAGACGCAGCTGCTGTTCGCGGTCGTCGATCTGGGCACTGTTGACGTTGTCGGCGCTGATCTGCGCCACCGCCACCGAGGTGTCGACGGGTTTGTAGCCACGGGTGTCGTCGCTGAAATAGAAAAACGACCAGCCCAGCAACAGCACGACCGCGATCACGGTCAGCGTACGGATCACATTTTTGCGGTTCATCGATCACTCGGCCGAGTTCGGCCCGGTCCTTCCAACGTGCGCAGTTGAGACATTCAAGGCTACCGCTAGACCAACGTCCAGCAGTTCCCGACGGTATCCAGCGTTACTACCCGCACCTGAAGTGCCCTTACTCACGCGCGATGCCCGCCACCTCCGCGATGACGTCGCCGTACCAGCGGAAGAGTTTCAAGGGCTCGGGCTGATCGTCTTGCAGCAGGTCCGACCAGCAATCCGCGACCGCGGCCCGGGCGGCCGTGCCGATCCACGGCTGCGGCAACAGTTGGGGCGGCAGCAGCGGATCCGGCTCCACGGCCCGGGTGAACTCCGCGGCCAGCTCGATCGCGAGGCTGAGCCGGGTCGCCCGGGCGGCGCCGCGCAACTCCTGCGTCGCTCGTTGCGCCGTCGCCAGGAGGCGACGATGACCCTCAGCGATGCGATCGAGCGGCCACAGGGCTTCGGCGAGTGCCCGGGCCTCGGTGACACCGCCGACCGTCAGGTCGGTCGTGGTGAGGATGGTGACGCGATCGGCCACGCCGAAACGGTCGGCCGCAGCCTGCACGTACGGCTCCCATTCGTTGGGTGAGAGGTACAGGCCGCCCTGCACGGGAGCACCGCCCAGGCGCAGGACGGCGTCGCGCATCGAGTCGCGGGCCGATCGCGCGGACTCGCCGATGGCGAAGGCCACCACATGCCAGCGGCCGTCCCAGTCGGCCTGCCCGCGGTCCTGGGCGTACATGAAGCGGACGAACTCCAGATCCGGCTCGATGGTGCTGCGCACCTCCGGCGTCGCCCGCAACACCGCCTTGCGCCCGCGGCCGTCCTGGACGAACTGTCCTTCGGCGACCAGACGTTTGATGCACAAGCGCACCTGCTGGTCGCTCATACCGAGGGTGTTGGCGACGTCGTACAGCTCGCCCGCGTCGACCGTGGCGTCCGCTCGCAGCATGCTCTCGACCAGGATGCGGGTCGGGACGGCCTGGTCGGTTTCAGTGCGTGCCTCAGGGCTCATCGGTACTCATGGTCCACCACGATCAGTGGCGGGGAACCGGTACGCCCGAGTTCTCGATCGAGGTCGGCGAAAAACCGGTCGCGGTCGATCACCGCCTCGGGCGGGTGCACGCCTGCCTGGCACACGGTGCCGTCGGCGATCTGGGACATGCCGAGCGCCAAGGGAATTCCGGTGGCGCGGGCCATATCCGTCAACAGCGGGTCGATGCCGGCCGCAGGATTGAGGTGGGCCAGCACGGCCCCGTCACGGCCCTGCCGGTGACCGAATGCGACGGCGAAGAAGGGTGGCAATGTGCCCGGGCCTTTGTTGGTCAGGGCACGCGGCAGCGACCGGATTACGCCGAGGAGATCGGGCCGGTCGACGCGGCGGGCCGCGGCCTCGTTGGTGAGCCTGCCACAGTCTATGTCGTGCCGCAGCACGTCGAGGTAGGCGAGCGCCGACGGACTGATCACCATGAGGTTGGCCGATTCTCCGGTGGGCTTGAGGGTGCGGTGCAGCGTGACGGGTTCGGGGTGACCGACGGTGTAGGCAGTGCCGCGACGTCCGCCCGGCAGTTCGAGCATCGTCGGACGCAGCGGCCGTTGTTCGGTCAGTGCGCCGGTCCGTACCGCCGTGATGGTGCCGCTGATCTGCTGCATCCAATGCACCGCGGCGGCGGTGGGTGATCCGTCGGGACCGACCAGTTGATCACGGTTCGCCTCATCACCGCCGGCCGTCACGTCGACCGGCCAGGCGGTGTACAGGTCGCGCACCGAGTCGAATGGCGCCGCTGCCGTGGCGGCGAGCAGGTTGCTCACACCAGGGCTCGCACCCATGCCGATGACGGCGGTCACGCCGGCCGTACGGGCCGATGCATCGAGTTCGAGCATCTGCAATGTCGGCTCCCAGTCGTCGCAGATGTCGAGATAATGGGTGCCGGTATCGATCGCGGCCCGCAACACCGTCAGACCGAATCGGTAATACGGGCCGACGGTGTTGAGCACCAGGTCGGCCTCGCCGAGCGCATCGAACAATCCTGCGCCGTCGGTGACATCGACCCGGCGAGCGCTGACGGGTACGGATGCGTCGGCCAATTCTCGGGCGAGGCCCTCGGCGGCCGCCAGATCACGGTCGGCGATGACGATGTGCTCGATACCGTCGCCGGACGCGGCGGTCCGTACGGCGGCGGCACCCATCGCTCCGGCGCCGCCAAGCGCGAGAACTCTCATGACACGGTCCTTTCGGGTTGGCCTGCTACGAATGTCCGCAGGGAATCGAGGTAGCCGGGCGCATACAGCGACCGCGGGGCGAAAACCGCCACCAGGAAGGACCGGATGCCTTGATCGTGGTCCAGCGGTGCCTTCGCCAGGCTGTGTGAGGCATCGGCGAATGTCTGGACCGTCAGTTGGTTCGGCGGCAGCTGCGCACGATAGACCCGCTCGGTTTCGGCCACGTCGACGTTGCGGTCGTCCCCACCGAGGATCAGCAGGACCGGGATCTTGAGCTGGGCCAGCCGGTTCGTCACGTCGGACGTGTAATTGGTGAGCGCGAACCGCCACCGGTCAGCGGACATCGGCGGATCGTCGATTCCGCTCGCGACGTACTGGTGGTAGTCGGCGTGGGCACGCAGCAGCCGAATGGATTCGGCCCGGCGCCGTAGCGCGACGGCGATTTCGCCTTCGCCCGCCCGCCGTGCCCGCAATTCGGCCAGCAGGTTGTATTCGCCTTGGCGCAGCCAGTTGATCGCCGGTCCGACCAGGATCATGAACTGCAACTCGGGGTGGTTCACGGCCACCTCGGGCAGCACCCAGCCGGCCTGGCTGATGCCCCACACCCCGATGCGGCGAGGATCGATGTCACCGCGGCCGCGCGCCCAGGTCAGCACGGCCTCGGTCTCGACGGCGCGGTCATGCATGCTCTGCTGCAGCCAATTACCCTGCGCCCCCTGCACACCGGGCTTGTTCCAGGAGACCGAGGCATAACCGGCCCGGGCGAACGACTCCCACAGCGGCCGGTAGAACGAGTCGCGGGACGCGTCGGCCGGGCCGTCGCCGTGCACGAAAACCACCAGCCCGTATGGCTTCTCGCCACCAGCGGGCACAGCCAGAATCGCGTCGAGCGGCTGCGCCGAGCCGGGCACCTGCACGCGCTCCTCGGTGATGTCGAAGTCGTTCTGATAGAGCACCACTCCGCCGAGCGCGGCCGCGACAAGGCAGC
Source organism: Mycobacterium sp. DBP42 (assembly GCF_005924235.1). NCBI lineage: Bacteria > Bacillati > Actinomycetota > Actinomycetes > Mycobacteriales > Mycobacteriaceae > Mycobacterium > Mycobacterium sp. DBP42. Next base: position 343,144 of record NZ_VCMY01000001.1, on the reverse strand, counting down.
AGACGGCGATCACCCGGAGCCAGAGACGAGGCATAAATCTATCGTACACACGACGGTCGTTTATATTTCGATAGTTCTGCTGATCCAGGCTTACAGTGCCGCCGATCCTGTGCTTGGCTGAGACCGTGCCCATACCAACCGAACGGTTAGTCGATACAAATGGCGTGACGCTGAAGGTGCTGGAAGCGGGTGAGCGCGGAAATCCGGTGGTGGTGCTGACCCACGGGTTCCCCGAACTGGCCTATTCGTGGCGACACCAGATCCCGGCACTGGCGGCGGCCGGCTACCACGTCCTCGCCCCTGACCAACGCGGCTACGGCGGCTCGTCGCGGCCCGCGGCCATCGACGCCTACAACATCGTCGAGCTGACCGCCGACATCGCCGGATTGCTCGACGACGTCGGCGCCGAGCGCGCCATCCTCATCGGCCACGACTGGGGCTCGCCCGTCGCCACCAACTTTCCGTTGCTCTTCCCCGACCGGGTCGCCGCGGTCGCAGCGCTGAGTGTGCCGCCGGTGCCGCGGGCCTCGGGACCGCCGACCCAGATCTGGCGCCGGATGGCCGGCGACAACTTCTTCTACATCCTGTACTTCCAGGAACCCGGTGTGGCCGACGATGCGCTGGGCGCCGATGTCAGGGAATCGATGCGGCGGATGATGACGATGGAAGGTGTCAGTGCGCCACCGGACGAGCTGAGGGCGCGGCCGCTGCCCCCGCTGCCGGACTGGATCAGCGCCGACGAGTTCGAGCACTACGTGCAGGCGTTCACCGAGACCGGGTTCACCGGGCCGCTGAACTGGTATCGCAACTTCGACCGGAACTGGGAGCTGACCGAGAGCACTCCCGCGCCGACCATCACCGTGCCCACCCTGTTCCTGGCCGGCACCGCAGATCCGGTGCTGGGCTTCACCCCGCGCGACCGGGTGCGCGACGTGGTCACCGGCGACTACCGCGAAATCCTGATCGACGGCGCCGGCCACTGGGTACAGCAGGAGCGGCCCGACGAGGTGAATGCGGCACTGCTCGAATTCCTGGGAGGGCTCAAGTGAATCCATTGAATTTCGGCGTTTTCATCACGCCGTTCCATCCGGTCGGCCAATCACCCACCACCGCACTGCAATACGACATGGATCGAGTGGAGGCACTGGACCGGCTGGGCTATGACGAGGCCTGGTTCGGCGAACATCATTCGGGCGGCTACGAACTCATCGCCTGCCCGGAGGTGTTCATCGCCGCCGCGGCCGAACGGACCAGACACATCCGGCTGGGCACCGGTGTGGTGTCGCTGCCGTATCACCACCCGCTCATGGTGGCCGATCGGTGGGTGCTGCTCGACCACCTCACCCGCGGCCGGGTGATGTTCGGTACCGGACCGGGCGCGCTGCCCTCGGATGCCTACATGATGGGCATCGACCCGGTGGACCAGCGGCCGATGATGCAGGAGTCCCTCGAGGCGATCCTGGCCCTGTTCCGCGCCGCCCCCGACGAGCGGATCGACCGCAAGACCGACTGGTTCACCCTGCGCGACGCCGCACTGCACATCCGCCCCTACACCTGGCCGTATCCCGAGATCTCGACCGCGGCAATGGTTTCCCCGTCCGGACCGCGCTTGGCCGGGGCGTTGGGCACCTCGTTGCTGTCTCTGTCGATGTCGGTGCCCGGCGGCTACGCGGCGATCGAGACCACCTGGGACACCGTCCGTGATCAGGCCGCCAAATCCGGCCGGGAAGAACCGGACCGGCAGAACTGGCGAGTGCTGGGCGTCATCCACCTCGCCGACACGCGCGAACAGGCGATCGAGGACTGCACCTACGGCCTGCAGGATTTCGCCAACTACTTCGGCGCCGCCGGATTCGTGCCGCTGTCGGAGAAGACCGAGGACACCGGCTCCGCATACGAGTTCGTGGAAAACTATGCCTCCAAGGGCAATTGCTGCATCGGCACCACGGCCGACGCGATCGCATATATTCAGGATCTGCTGGACCGCTCCGGCGGATTCGGCACCCTGCTACTCCTGGGCCACGACTGGGCGTCACCGGCCGCCACCTTCCATTCCTATGAACTGTTCGCCCGCGAGGTGATCCCGCATTTCAAGGGGCAGCTCACCGCGGCTCGGGCCTCACACGAATGGGCCAAAGGCATGCGGGATCAACTGCTGGGCCGGGCCGGGCAGGCGATCGTCAACGCCATCACCGAAGCCACCGCCGAGAACTCCACCGAGGGAAAGGGCTGATGCGCGCCGCGGTCCTGCGCGAGGGACGCATGATCGTCCGCGACGACGTGCCCGAACCGGTGCCCGGTCCGGGGCAGGTTCTGGTGGAGGTGAAAGCCTGCGGGATCTGCGGGTCCGACCTGCATTTCGCCAGCCACGGTGCGGACATGCTGGCGGCCGGCGCCGATATGGAGGGCGTGCCCGACATGGACATCGACCTGGCCGGTGACGTCTACATGGGCCACGAGTTCAGCGCCGAGATCCTCGACGCCGGACCGGGAACCGAAGCCCCCGCCGCCGGGACCCTGGTGACCTCGGTCCCGGTGCTGATCTCGGCCGACGGGATCGCGCCGATCGTGTACAGCAACACCACCGTCGGCGGCTACGCCGAGAAGATGCTGCTCTCGGCTCCGTTGCTGCTGCCGGTGCCCAACGGGCTGAGTGCCGAGCACGCCGCGCTCACCGAACCGATGGCCGTCGGCCTGCACGCGGTCAACGCGTCGCGCATCGAACCGGGCGAGGCCGCACTCGTCGTGGGCTGCGGACCCGTCGGCATCGCCATCATCGCCGCCCTGAAACTACGTGGCGTGGAAACCATTGTGGCGTCGGACTTCTCGGCCATCCGGCGCGAACTGGCCGCGACCATGGGCGCCCACACCACACTGGATCCGGCCGCGGATTCTCCGTTCCATCAGTGCCAACCCGCGGTGGTGTTCGAGGCGGTCGGCGCCCCCGGGATCATCGACGACGTGCTGCGCTGTGCACCCGCTGGCGTCCGGTTGGTGGTGGCCGGGGTATGCATGCAACCCGACACCGTGCATCCGTTCTACGCGATCACCAAACAGATCAACATCCAGTTCGTCTTCGGCTACGACCCGGGCGAATTCGCGAACTCGCTGCGTGCGATCGCCGAGGGCGACATCGACGTGGCACCGATGATCACCGGGACCGTGGGCCTGGCCGGCGTGGCCTCCGCGTTCGACGAACTCGCCTCGCCGGATCGGCACTGCAAAGTCCTGGTGAGGCCGTGATGTCCCGGTAGGGTGCGGTCATGCCGATCGCTGGGAATGCGAAATTGCGGGTCCTCGGCGTTGCCGCGGCGGGATTGATCGCCGTCAGCGCCAGCGCGTGCGACACCACCTCCGGTCCCGCCGGGGGCGCGCCCGACGGCGCCCGCGAGGTGACCGTGGTCGGATCCGGCCAGGTCCAGGGCGTGCCGGACACCTTGACCGCCGATGTGGCCATGGAGTTCACCGCCCCGGACGTCTCGGGTGCGCTCAACCAGTCCAGCCAACGGCAGCAGGCCGTGATCGACGCGGTGGTCGGATCGGGTGTCGACCGCAAAGACATCAGCACCACGCAGGTCAGCGTGCAGCCGCAGTTCACCGACAACACCATCTCCGGCTACCGGGCCAGCAATGCCATCAAGGTCAAGATCCGCGACACCGCCAAGGCTTCGCAGACCCTGGCGTTGATCGCGAGCACCGGAGGCGACGCCACCCGCATCAACTCGGTCGACTACTCGATCGAAGACGACTCGGACCTGGTGCGCGACGCCCGCGCCCGCGCTTTCGACGATGCCAAGAACCGCGCCGAGCAGTACGCCGGGTTGTCCGGGCTGCACCTGGGCAAGGTGATCTCGATTTCCGAGCAGTCCGGCGGCTCGACCCCACCCCCGCCTACACCGATGCCGCGAGCGACGATGCAGGCCGTTCCATTGGAGCCCGGTCAGCAGACCGTGGACTTCTCGGTCACGGTGGTCTGGGAGCTGACCTAACCGCAGCGGGGTTCCCATTGACTTTGAAACCACGCACACCGCTACCCGCAAAAATCCGGCCTCAGCTCAAAGTCAACGACGAGACCGCGGCCGGCCTCAGCCCGCCGGCGCGATGTCGACGGGAATGCCGTTGAGCACCGCAGTGCCCGACAGCGGATCCAGATGTGTGCCGTCGTTGAGTTGGTTGACGTTCGCGCCGGGGCGGCTGGCCGCCAGCCGCTGCCCGGTGCCGTCGCGGTCATGGCCCCAGCCGTGGGGTAGCGAGACCACGCCGCGTCGCATGCCGTCGTTCACCTCGATCGGGGCCAGCAGTTCGCCGCCGGGTCCCTTGACCACCGCGATGTCGGTGAGCCCCAGATCGGCGGCATCGTCGGGATGGATCTGCAGCGTGCACTGGTTGGAGCCGCCCGACAGCGCAGGCAGGTTGTGCATCCAGCTGTTGTTGGACCGCAGGTGGCGCCGCCCGATCAGCAAGAACCCGCCGGCCGCGCGGTCGAGTGCGTCGCGCAGTCGTGCCACATCGGCGACGATAGGCTCGGGTGCGAGTTCGATTCGCCCGCTTGGGGTTCGCAGGATCTCGGGGATCCTCGGCTGCAGCGGTCCGAGGTCGATGCCATGTGGGTTGGACTTCAACCGCTCCATGGTGAGCCCGTCGGGCTTCGCGCCGAAGGCGTCGCCGTAGGGGCCCAGCCGCAGCATCAGGTCCAGGCGGCGTTCATAGCCGGGGCCGTCATACAGCATGGCGGTGAGCTCGTCGGCGTTGCGTCCCGCCACCGGCGAATCGGGGTTGGCGATCTCCTTGGCCAAGGTCGTCGCGATCACCTGGGCGTCGACGAGCGCGGGGTCACCGGCGGCTCCGACACCGTAGAGAATCAGCGCGAGCCGGGACAGGATCTCGGGTTCGTCGGGCCGTCCGTCCAGCGGCAGCGCCGGCGACGAGTACCGCGCGTTGTTGCGCACCGCGAGGTTGTTGAGTGCGACGTCGAAGTGCGCGCTGCGCGACGGCGGAGGCGGCGGCAGGATGACGTCGGCGTGCCGGGTGGTCTCGTTGAGGTACGGGTCGACAGAAAGCATGAAGTCGACGCGGTCGAGCGCCTTGTCCAGGCGGTCGCCGTCGGGTGCGGACAGCACCGGGTTACCGGCGATGGTGATCATCGCCTTGATCTGCCCCGCGCCGGCGGTGTCGATCTCCTCGGCGAGGGCGGCCGCAGGCAGCTCGGAGAGCACTTCGGGATAGCCCGAGACTCGGCTGGCCCACCGCCCGGTCCTGAAGCCGCGTCCAGGTTTCGGCGGGCGCGGTGCGGGTGCGGCGGCTCCGAGTGCGAACATCGCCCCGCCGGGGCGATCGAGGTTGCCGGTGAGCACATTGATCACATCGACCAGCCAGCTACCGACGGTCCCGAACTCGACCGTCGACGTTCCGATCCGGCCGTAGACGGCGGCGGTGGGGGCCGCAGCGAGTTCGCGGGCCAGTTCCCGGATCTCGTCGGCATCCACGCCGCATGCCGCCTCTACCGCTGCGGGTGAGAACTCGTCGGCCAGGGTGCGGACATCCTCGACACCGGTGACGTGCTCACCGAGCCGCCCGAGGTCGACCAGTTCCTCCTCGAACAGCACATGCACCAGCGCGAACAGCAGTGCCGCGTCGGTGCCGGGCCGCGGTGCGAGGTGCCGGTCGGCGAGTTTGGCCGTCTGGGTGCGGGCCGGGTCGATGACGACGAGCTTGCCGCCGCGTTTACGCAACGCGCGCAGCTTGCCTCCGAAGTCGGCGGCGGTGGCCAGGCTGCCGTTGGACACCATCGGATTGGCGCCGATGATCACCAGGTAGTCGGTGCGGTCGAGGTCGGGCACGGTGAACGCGACCGGGCTGCCGAACATCAGGCCCAGCGCGACGTGCTTGGGCATCTGGTCCAGCGTGCTGGCGCTGAACACCTGACGGGTGCCCAGGCCCTTGACGATCAGCGGCGCGTACAGGCTGCCGGCGATGGTATGGGCATTCGGGTTGCCGAGATACACCCCGACCGAGGCGCCGCCGTGCTCGGCGATCACCGCGCCGAGGCGCTCGGTGATGACGGCGTAGGCCTCGTCCCAGGTGGCCTCGCTCAGCACGCCGTCTCGCCGGATCAGGGGCTGTGACAGCCGGTCGGGATCGTTGTCGAGTTCGCCGAAGCTGGCCCCTTTGGGGCAGATGAATCCCGCGCTGAACACGTCGTCGTGGTCGCCGCGTGCGCCGGTCACCCGACCGTCGGAGATCGTGAGCGTCAGGCCGCAGGTAGCCTCGCAGAAGGGGCAGATCCGAAGGGCCGTGCAGGTATCAGCCATGCCTCAAGATTCTGCGCCGGACACCCGCCTTTTGTAAGCCTCCGGCTCAGGGCATTTCGTACACCTTCGGTTCGAGGGTGCCGATGTAGGGCAGGTCGCGGTAGCGCTCGGCGAAGTCCAGACCGTAGCCGACGACGAACTCGTTGGGAATGTCGAAACCGACGTAGGCGACGTCGAGTTCGGTCTTGACGGCCTCGGGCTTGCGCAGCAGCGTGCAGACCCGCAGCGAACGCGGGTGGCGGGTGGCCAGGTTGCGCAGCAACCAGGACAGGGTGAGCCCCGAGTCGATGATGTCCTCGACGATCAGCACGTCGCGGTCGTTGATGTCGCGGTCGAGGTCTTTGAGGATGCGCACCACACCCGAGGACGAGGTGGACGAGCCGTACGAGCTGACCGCCATGAACTCCAGCTGCGTGGGCAGCGGGATGGTGCGCGCCAGATCGGTGACGAACATGACCGCGCCCTTGAGCACGGTCACCAACAGCAGGTCGTCGTTACCCAGATTGTCTCGATACTCTTCGGCGATCATCTCGGCGAGTTCGACGGTGCGGGTCCGGATCTGCTCCTCGGACAACAGCACCGATTTGATGTCTCCCGCGTACAGCTCGGCAGAGTCGACAGCCACACCGAACAGCGTGCCACGGGAGGCGGCCGCATTCCAACGCGGATCGCTAGACCGGTTCGGTGTGCATCGTCAGCACTCCGCCGCGCCGTACCGCGAACAACCGCTGTTTGCGCAGCCCGGACGCGACGGCCACACCGCCCTGCCCGCGCCAAGCCGTCACCAGCCGATCCACCCCGCGGATCTGGATGTCGGTCAGATCACATGCGCCGCCGGCCAGCAACCAGGCCCGGACCACCCGGCGCCGCAACGCATCGGGCAACGGGGCCAACCGAGCGGTGTCCAGACAACTGGCCTCGGTACGCGCCCCGGCCAACGCTTCGGCGGCCATCGCGTCGAGCGTGTCGACGTCCTCGCGCAGCGCGGTCGCGGTGCGCGCCAGCGCCTCGGCCACCCCGCCGCCGAGCACGTCCTCCAAAACCGGCAGCACTTCCTGCCGCAGCCGAACCCGGGTGAACCGGCGGTCGGCATTGTGTGGGTCCTGCCACGGGTGGAGGCCGAGTTCGTCGCAGACCGCGTGTGTCAGCGCACGACGCACACCCAGCAGAGGCCGGTGCCACGGCGGGTCGTGAGGACGCATCCCCGCGATCGAGCGGGCGCCCGATCCGCGGCCGAGTCCCAGCAGCACCGTCTCGGCCTGGTCGTCGAGCGTATGGCCGAGCAGTACCGGCGCGCCGTCGCGGGCCGAATCGAGTGCCTGGTAGCGGGCCTGACGTGCCGCCGCCTCCGGACCACCGGCGCGACCCACCTCAACCGAAAGAACCTGCGCCCCAACGCATCCAAATTCCAGAGCCTGCCGGCGCGCCGCATCGGCGATGGTATCCGATCCGGCTTGCAGCCGATGGTCGACGATCAGTGCGGTGGTGGGCCGCAGCGCCGCCGCGACCGCGGTAAGCGCCACCGAGTCCGGGCCACCCGAGAGCGCCACACACCAGCTCTCACCGTCGATCCGCTCCCCCGCGACCGCCACTGCTTGCCGCAGCGCGGCTACAGCACCCGTTCGATCCATCGTTGCGGTTCGTCGATCTCGTCGGGTTGCGGCAGGGTGTCGGGGCTCGTCCAGATCGTGTTGAACCGGGCCATCCCGACCCTCGACACCACCTGGTCGACGAACGCCTTGCCCCGGGTGTACTGGCTGATCTTGGCGTCGAAGCCCAGCAGCGCGCGGACCACGCGCTGCAGTGGGGGTTGCTTGCGCTGCCTGCGTTCATCGAAGCGACGCCGGATGGTCGAGACCGTGGGAACCACCGCCGGGCCGACGGCATCCATCACATGATCGGCATGCCCTTCCAGCAGGGTGCCCAGCACCAACAGCTGGTCGAGCGCGCGGCGCTGCGGCTCGGCCTGAACGGCGCGCATCAGCCCAAGCACACCGGACGCGTTCGGGTCGGGCGTGGACCCGTTGCGCTGGTTGCGGACGAACTCGGCGAGCCGGCCCACCATCTCGTTGACATCGTCGCCGGCGTCCTGCGTAAGCACGGCCAGCGCCTGCGACATGTGGTCGGTCAGCCAGGGGTTGGCCCGGAACTGCACCCGGTGGGTGACCTCGTGCAGGCACACCCAGAGCCGGAAATCGGCTGGGGGGACCCGCAACTGACGTTCCACCGCGATCACGTTCGGATACACCAGCAACAGCTCGCCGCCGTCGGGACCGAACGGATCGTACTGGCCGAGAATGCCCGAGGAGATGAAGGCCAGCACCGCGCCGGTTTGCGCGCCGGTCACCTTGCCGGTGATGAATCCCGGCTTCTGCGTATCACTTTCGTCGCCAGGGTGGGCGCCGGTGGTCATCACCCGCATCGATCGGGTGGCCGCGCGGATCCAGGCCGGCCGGTCCACCACCCGGGCGTCGGGCACCACGGCGCCCTCGATCAGGCCCGTCAGCTCCCGGACGGGCAGCTCGGCAGCCTTGGAACTCTCCGACAGCTGCTCGATCACCTGGTCGCGGGTGTAGTCGGTGGACAGCGGGGCCGGCCGGGCCAGCTTCATCCCGACCGTCGCGGCGAAATCCCAGTCGACGGCGCGGCCCGCGGTGACGGCGACCCGCTCGCTCACGTGCCACATCCGCACGACCGCAGCACCGCGGCCAGCGCATCGATCGCGGTGCGCCCGGTGGGCCCGGCGTCGTTGGAGATCAGCGCAAATGTCAGCACCCGCCCGCTGTCGTCGGTGACGATCCCGGCCAGGGCATTGGTGCCGGTCAGCGATCCGGTCTTGGCCCGCAGCCAGCCCGCGGCGTCACGCCCGGAATCGGTGTCGAGGTACCGGTTGGACAACGTGCCGCTGCCGCCGGCGATGGGCAGCAGATCCACCAGCGGACGGACGGCCGGTTCGGTGTTGCCCGCCGCGATGTTGACCACATCGTCGAGGATCCGCGCGGTCAACCGGTCTTCGGTCGACAGGCCGCTGGAATCCACCAGCCTGGCGGCCGACACGTCGATGCCGATGCCCTTCAGTTGGCTCAGCACCGCGTCGACTCCGCCGTCGAAGCTCTGCGACCGGTTCAGTTGGGCGGCAACCTCACGGGCGATCGACTCGGCCATCACGTTGTCGGACTCGTTCATCATCTGGCGCAACCGCTCGATCAGCGGCGCGGACTGCACCGCGGCGATCTGCCTGGCGCCCGGGACCGCGCTGGCCAGCACCGTCACCGACGCGGGATCCACCTGGAGCGCGGTGGCCAGCGCGCGGCCCGCATCGAGGGCCGGCGTGGTCGACCGCCTGGATTCCACCGTCGTCGGCTGGATCCGCCCGCCGTCGAGCATCACCGGTTCCATCGGTGCGATGTCACCGCCTTCGATGTCGGCCGGATCCCAGCCCGGCGCCATCGCCGGACCGCTGTAGGCGCTGGTGTCGACCCGGACCGCGGTGACGGTCATGCCGGTGTTGCGCACCTGCTCGGCCAGGTCACTGATCCGGGCCGCACCCTTGTACCAGGTGTCGGTGTCCTCAGGCGCCGCCGAGAGCGTGGTGTCGCCGCCGCCCTTGAGCACCACCAGACCGGGCTGCGAATCGACGGCCAGGACCGTGGTGGCCAACCGGGCATTGCGGTCGAGCGTGAGCAGAGCGGCCGCGGTGGTCAGCACCTTGTTGACCGAGGCCGGCTGCATCGGCACCCCGGAATTCTGTTCCCAGAGTTCGGCGCCGGTTTCGGCGTCGGTGATCCGGCCGGTCACCTCGCCGAGGTCTGGATTGGCCAGGGCCGGCGCCAACGCGGACGCCAGGCCACTCACGGTCGGCGTCGGCGCGGACATGTCCACCGGGACAACCCCCGGGCTGGCGGTCGCCGGCGGGGGTGCGGGCGGGGCCGCCTCGGCGTCGCTGGACCGGTGCCCGGTGAACACGGCAGCAACCGCGACGACGGCGGCGACCAGCACCAGGACCACGACGCCAACCGCCACATGGGTGGACTGCCGCCACCGTGTGGGCCGCATATTTCTCCTGCTCTGCCGGTGGTGGGGACGAGCCACCCGTTTAGGCCAGACTAACGCTCCATTAGGGTTGACCCGCGTCGTCGCCCGACGACCCAAGACCGACCGCACATGCGAAGGAGCCACGACGGTGAAGTTCGACGTCGTCATCGAGATCCCGAAGGGTTCGCGCAACAAGTACGAGGTTGACCACGAGACCGGCCGGGTCAAGCTCGACCGCTACCTCTACACCCCGATGGGCTACCCCGCCGATTACGGCTTCTTCGAGGACACCCTCGGCGAGGACGGCGACCCGCTGGATGCGCTGGTCCTGCTGCCCGAGTCGGTGTTCCCCGGTTGCACCGTCGAGGCCCGCCCGGTCGCCATGTTCAAGATGACCGACGAGGCCGGCGGCGACGACAAGTTGCTGTGTGTGCCTGCCGGTGACCCGCGCTGGGACCACATCCAGGACCTCGGTGACGTGTCACAGTTCGAACTCGACGCGATCAAGCACTTCTTCGTGCACTACAAGGACCTGGAGCCGGGCAAGTTCGTCAAGACCGCCGACTGGGTGGGACGCGAAGAGGCCGAGGCCGAGTTGCAGCGTTCGGTCGAGCGGTTCAAGAGCTCAGATCACTGATTTTGCCTACCTGTAACAGGGGGTAACGCGGGCGTCCCATGCGCCTTCCATGATTGACCAGGTGTTGATGCATCAGGGCATGGGACTTGAGGCGTACAACGCATTGCCCACGCGCCGTGCGGTGCACGCTGTGTACGAATGCTGCTACAGCGTGGTGCTGGCGACCGACCTGGCCGGCGGGCGCCCGTTCGCCGACCACAACTCACTGTTCCGGCAGGCAGACGCCCTGTTGTTCAGCCTCGGTGAGGATTCCATCGACCGCGTGCTGCAGGCCTATCCGCATATCGGCAGGCGTCCGCGCAGCCCGAAGTCGGTGTGCGAGCAGTGCTCGGTCTGGGACGACGACCCGGCCGTGATGGCTGCGCTCAACACCGAGGTGCAGCACTACACCCAGCGCTTCGGGTTCGGCTTCGTGATGTTCGTCGAGAACTGCTGCGCACAACGAGCCCTGGCCGGGATCACCGACCGGCTGCACAACGACCTCGACACCGAACGCAAGGTGGTCCGCAACGAACTGGCCCGCATCAACCGGGCCCGGCTCGAACGCATGCTCGGCCCCGAGGGCGGCTACGACAACTGGTGAGTGAGCGGCTCACCGCGGTCGAGCCTGCCGATGTTGGCGGCGATCTCCTCGGCTCGCCCGCCGAACGTGTCGGTGGTGACGCCCGACGAATGCGGTGTCATCAAGACGTTGGCCAGTTCGCCGAACGGCAGCTCACTCGGCACCCCTTGGCCGCCCGGACCGGGATAGCGGTACCAGACGTCGATTGCGGCAGCCCGGATCCGGCCCTCCAAAAGCGCGTCGTAGAGCGGGCGCTCGGCCACCAGGGGCCCGCGCGCGACATTGACCAGCACGCCGTCAGAGCCCAGTGCTCGAAGCTCCTCGGCGCCGATCATCCCCTCGGTCTGTGCGGTGAGCGGCGCCGACACCACGACCACATCGGACTCCGTCATGAGCCGGTTCAGCGCGGCCGTGTCGCCCGCCCAAGACAGGCCGTTCGCCACGGCGTCGACCCGCCCCGATCCGGTCACCGCGGCCCCGGTCGAGCCGAGGCTCCGGAACAATTCCCAGACGCGTCGGCCGATGTGGCCGAACCCGACCAGACCGACACGGGCCGCACCGATGGCAGGCAACTGCGGCAGGTCGGAGTCGTAGACCGAGCTGGCCCATATCCCTCGGCGCAGTGCCCTGTCCTGCGCCAGGAAGTCGCGGCGCAGCAACACCGCAGCCGCGAGCACATACTCCGCGATGGACCGTTCATGGTGGAAGGTGTTGGCCACCAATGTCTCTGGCTGCAACGCGGAGAAGTCGATCTTGTCGGTGCCGGCCCCCGCGACGTGCACGAGGCGCAGTTTCTCGGCCGCGGCCGCCATCTCGGCGGTGAACCGGCCGCCCACGAACACGTCGGCGTCCCGCAGGTCATCGATGCTGCCGTTCCAGATCACCTCGGCCCCCGGCGGCAGCGCGGCTTCGAAGCGCTCGCGGTGAGCCAGCAGGTTGGGTTCCATGACGACGATCAACATGTCAATCCCGCTGCAGCGCAGGTCGCTTGCTGTCGAACTTCCAACCGGGGATCAGGTACTGCATGGCCACCGCGTCGTCCCGGGCGCCCAGCCCCTTGGCCAGGTACAGCTCGTGCGCCGCGGCGACCCGCTCTTCATCGAGCTCGACACCCAGCCCCGGCGCTTCAGGCACATCGAGATAGCCGTCGACAATTCGGTAGGGCGCCTTGGTGATCCGCTGACCGTCCTGCCAGATCCAATGGGTATCGATGGCCGTGATGTCGCCCGGCGCGGCCGCCGCCACGTGGGTGAACAAGGCCAGGGAAACGTCGAAGTGGTTGTTGGAGTGCGACCCCCACGTCAAACCCCAGGCATCGCAGAGCTGAGCGACCCGGACCGAGCCGCTCATGGTCCAGAAGTGCGGATCGGCCAGGGGGATGTCGACGGCGCCGGCCCGGATCGCATGCCCCATCTCCCGCCAGTCGGTGGCGATCATGTTGGTCGCTGTCGGGAGTCCGGTGGCCCGTTTGAACTCCGCCATCACCTCACGCCCGGAGAACGTGCCTTCGGGTCCGACCGGATCCTCGGCATAGGCCAGCACGTCGGTGAGCTGACGGCAGGTGTCGATGGCGTCGGCCAGCAGCCAGCCGCCGTTGGGGTCCAACGTTATCCGTGCATCGGGGAACTGTTCGGCCAGCGCGGTGACCGCCTTGGCCTCGTCGGCCGCGGGCAACACGCCGCCCTTGAGTTTGAAGTCGCGGAAGCCGTAGCGGGCGCGGGCAGCTTCGGCGAGCCGGACCACACCCTCGGGCGAAAGCGCCTCGTCGTGGCGGATGCGCTGCCATTCATCGGCGCCGTCCGGCTCATCGGCCGCGGACTGGTACTCCAGGTCGGTACGGTTGCGATCGCCCACGAAGAACAGATAGCCCAATGCCTGAACGCGCTTGCGCTGCTGGCCGTCGCCCAGCAGCGCAGCGACCGGCACGCCCAGGTGCTTGCCCAGCAGGTCCAGCAGCGCCGACTCCACGGCGGTGACGGCGTGCACCATGACCCGCAGATCGAAGGTCTGCGCGCCCCGGCCTGCGCTGTCGCGGCCGGCGAACTCGCGGCGGATGCTCGCCAAGATGGCGTGATACCCGCCCAGGGACCGGCCGACCACCAGCGGCCTGGCATCGTCGAGGGTCCGCCGGATCGCCTCACCGCCCGGCACCTCCCCGACCCCGGTGTTGCCGTCGGAATCCCTGAGTATCAACAGGTTTCTGGTGAAGAACGGTCCGTGCGCGCCGCTGAGGTTGAGCAGCATGCTGTCGTGTCCCGCGATCGGGATCACGGTCAACTCGGTCACCACAGGCGTCGTGTTGCGTGCACTCATCGGTACTCCAATCTCGTGGGCAAACTCAGGCGAACCATTTGTCTCCGTTGGCAAGGGGGCGGACGACCCGGGACACCTTGTCGCACAACATGCGTAGCGCCTCGACGATCTCGCGTTCTCGCTCCGGATTCAGTCTCGACAGCGGGACCGATGCGCTGATCGCATCCTGGGCGGGATGCCGGTAGCGCAGCGTCACCGCGAAGCACCTGATTCCCGAGGTGTTCTCCTCGTCATCGGTGGCATAGCCCCGAACCCGGACCTCGTCGAGGGCGGCTTCCAGACCTGCCCGGTCGGTGAGCGTCCGGTGGGTCAGCGGTGTCAGCGTGTCCGGGATGTGCGAATCGAGTTCGGCGCCGTGCCGCTCGGCGAGCAGTGCCTTGCCGAGTGCGGTGGCGTAGGCCGGCAACCGGCGGCCCACCTTGTTGTGGGTTCGCACGTACTGGCGGGACTCGCGGGTGACCAGGTACACGATGTCGTGGCCGTCGAGGCGGGCGAGGTGGAAAGTCTCGTCGAGCTGGCCACGCAGGTCTTCGAGGAAGGGCGCGATCATCGGCAGGTACGGGTCGGCATCGAGGTAGCTGGTGCCCACCAGCAGCGCCCGCATGCCGATGCTGTACTGCGTGCCCGCATCGTCGGACCGCACCCAGCCCTGGGCCACCAGAGTCCGCAGCAGGGCATGGGCCGAGCTGCGCGGCATCTCAAGTGCGGCGCAGATTTCCCGGATGCGAGTGGGCTCGTCAGGGCGCGCCGCCAGGAACTCCAGCAGCTCGACCGTGCGCACGGCCGATTTGACCTTGCGTACCGAAACACTGTCATCGCCGGTCAATTCACCCTCCTATCAACTGACGGACGATCAACACCACGGCCCCGATGGTGGATATCGCGATGGCCGTCCACCGCTGACGCTGCCGATCCAAGTGCCGGTTGACCCACCGCGACAGCGCATATCCGACGATGCACGCCGGGACCAGCATCGCGAACACCACGACGGTGTGGTGGTCGACGGAACCGGTGAGCGCGAGCACCGCGAGCGACAGGGCCGAGCCGACGAGAAAGAACCCGCTCATCGTGCCGCGCAACCGGGCACCGGTGTTGTTCTGCCACACCAGCGCCATCGGCGGCCCACCGATGGAAGTCGCGGTGCCGAGCAGGCCCGAGGTGGCGCCGGCCAGCACCAGATTGCGCCGGTGCGGCGCGGGGATCCAGCCCATACTCGTCAGCGCCACGCCGCCCAGAACCACTGCCGCCAGCGCATACGCCAACACCTGCTTGGGCATCACCATCAGTAGCAGTGCCCCGGCCACGGTGCCGGGAAGCCGTCCCGCCAAGGCCCATCCGGTTCCGGCGAGATCGACATCCTCACGCTCGCGGATCACCACCATGAGCGTCACGATGGTGGCGAGCATGATGAGCGTGCCCGGGATCAACCCGGGATCCACGATCGCCACGATCGGCGCCGCCAGCATGCCCATGCCGAATCCGATGGAGGCCTGCATGCAGGACGCCAGCACGATGGCGGCGGCGACGATCCCGTAGCCGGCGAGGCTCACGCCGATACCGGCACGGCCGGCTCCAACGGGTGGTGGCACTCGGAGATATGGCCGCCGACCTCCGGGTCCGCGGTCGGTGTCGGCGCCTGCGTCGCGCAGATGTCGGTGGCCTTCCAGCATCGCGTCCGGAACCGGCAGCCCGACGGTGGATTCAGCGGCGAGGGCACCTCACCTTTGAGCAGGATCCGGTCCTTGCGCTGGGCCGCATCGAGTTTCGGCGCGGCCGACATCAATGCCGAGGTATACGGATGCCGCGGATTCCGGTAGACATCCTCGGTGCGGCCGCTCTCGATCATGTGGCCCAGGTACATCACGGTGACCCGGTCGGCGACGTGGCGGACGACCGACAGGTCGTGGGAGATGAAGATGTAGGAGATACCCAGTTCCTGCTGCAGGTCATTGAGCAGGTTGAGCACCTGGGCCTGCACCGAGAGGTCGAGCGCCGAGACGGGCTCATCGCAGATGATGACATCGGGGTTGAGCGCCAAGGCCCGGGCGATGCCGATGCGTTGCCGCTGTCCGCCGGAGAACTCCTGCGGGTACTTGCCCGCGGCTTTGGCGCCCAGACCGACCATGTCGAGCAGGCCACGCACCCGCATCTCCCGGTCCTTGCGGTTGGGGTGCAGGGTCCTGTGGGTGCGCCAAGGCTCGGCGATGATGTCGCCCGCGGTCATACGGGAGTTCAGCGACGCATAGGGATCCTGAAACACCATCTGGACACGGCGCCGGAACTTGAGCAGCTCGGCTCCGCCCAGGCGAAACGGGTCAATGCCGTCGAAGGTCACGGTGCCCGAATCCGGGCGCTCGAGCATCATCAGGGTCCGCGCCAAAGTGGACTTGCCGCACCCGGATTCGCCGACCAGCCCGAGCGTTTCACCGCGGCCGAGGTCGAGGTTGATGCCGTCGAGGGCGGCCAGCTGGTTCTTGCCCACGCGGAACGACTTGCGCAGATCACGGACGGTGAGCAGGTTTTCAGACATCTGTTACATCTCCTCGCGAGCGGGCGTCGACCTCGTCGGCGAAGTGGCAGGCGCTGCGCCGTACGTCGCCCTCGAGCACGGGCCTGGTGGTGACGCAGAGGTCGCGGGCCAACGGGCAGCGGTCCTGGTAAACGCAGCCGGCCGGGATCGAGTGCAGGTCGGGCGGGGCACCGCCGATGGACTTGAGCGTCTCGCCGCGGACCGCGCTCACCGGGACGGAGTCGAGCAGCCCCTTCGTATAAGGGTGTCGGGGATTGGCGAAAACCTCTGCCACCGGGCCGGTTTCGACGACCTGGCCGGCGTACATCACCGCGACCTGATCCGCTTCCTCGGCCACCAGCGCCAGATCGTGGGTGATCAGCACGACGGCCATGTCGTATTCACTGCGCAGGCTTTTCAGCAAGGCCATGATCTGCGCCTGCACGGTGACGTCGAGGGCGGTGGTCGGTTCGTCGGCGATCAGCACCCGCGGGTTCAGCGCGACGGCCATCGCGATCAGCAGCCGCTGCCGCATACCGCCGGAGAGCTGGTGCGGGTAGGACTTCATCCGCTCCTCCGGCTGCGGAATACCCACCCGCGCCATCAGTTCCACCGCTCGGTGCTTGGCGTCCTTCGCGTTCATGCCGTGGTGGATGCGGAACGGCTCGGCCAACTGAGTACCGACGGTGTACAGCGGGTTGAGAGCGGTCAGCGCATCCTGGAACACGATGGCCAGTTCCGGACCGGCCAGCTTGCGCCGGGTCTTGCGGTCGGCGGCGAGGATGTCGACGTCGGCCAAGGTCGCGGTACCTTCGACCACCTCGGCGACCGGGTCCAGCAATCCGACCAGCGCGGTGGCGGTCATCGATTTACCGCAACCGGATTCACCCAGCAGGGCAAGGGTCTGGCCGCGGTGCGCCGTGAAGCTGACGTGATCGACGGCGCGTACCGTTCCGGCGATGGTACGGATGTCGACGGTGAGCCCGTCCACCGCGAGTGCGGGGTCGGCGCCGACGGGCACGGACATCGTCGATGGTTCCGCCACACTGCTGCTCAACTGGGAAGTCATCCGAGGGCCCTTCCGGATTTGGTGAAGCGCGACAGGCGTTTCTGCGGGACGGTGAGCCGCCAGCGCTGGCCGGGATCGGTGGCGATCCGGGCCCAGGCGGCCAGGATGGTGGCCGAGACCGTGGTGATGACGATGGCCAGCCCGGGGAAGAACGAGAGCCACCACGCGGTGTGGAGGTAGGTGCGGCCCTGCGAAACCATCAGGCCCCAGCTGACATCCGGCGGCTGGATGCCGATACCCAGGAAGCTGAGCGAGGATTCGGCCAGCATGACGTAGCAGAAGTCCAGTGTGGCCACGGTGAGCAGGGTGGGCAGCACGATCGGCACCACGTGCCGGACGATGATGGACCGTCCACTGGCCCCGAAGGTGCGGGCGGCATCGACGAACACCCGGCTGGACAGTTCGGCCGACTCGGCGCGGGCGGTGCGCAGGTACACCGGAATGCGGGTGATCGCGAGCACCGCAACGATATTGGCCGCACTCGGGGAGAACACGTAGAGCACCACCACGGCCAGCAGCAACGAGGGGAAGCTCATGATGACGTCGGCCACCCGCATCGCCAGCGTTTCCCGCCAGCCGCGGAAGTAGCCGGCCCACATCCCGATCAGCGATCCGACGACCGCCGAGATCACCACGGCGGGGATGGCCACCGACAGCGTGGTGCGGCAGGCGACGATGAGCCGGGCCAGCATGCTGCGGCCCAGGGGGTCGGTGCCGAGTATGTTGACCCAGCCGTGCGCAAGCGTGAACGGCGCCTGGTTCGAATTGTCGAGGTCGATCCGGGTCGCGAGGTTGCCGACCAGCATCGGCCCGAACACCGCGGTGAGGATCACCAGGCCCAGCACCACGACAGCGGCGGCGGCCACCCGGTCATTGGCCAGCAGCCGGAACCACACCGAGCGTCTGCGGGTCGGTTCGGTTTCCGGTTCGCCAACGATAGCGGTGGTGGGTTTGACTGGTACCAGGTCGATTTGAGCGCTCACGAGATGTACCCCTAGACCTTTTCCGGTTCCCGTACGCGTGCATCCAGCAGGGCGTAGCAGGCGTCGATGATGATGTTCAGCACGAAGATGCTCACCGCGGTGAGCAGGACGGCCGCCTGTAGGACGGCGAAGTCACGCTGCAGGATGGCGTCGATCATGAGCTTGCCGATGCCGGGCCAGCCGAAGATGGCCTCGACCACGACCGCCCCGTTGATCAGGCCGACCGCGAGATCTCCTGCGACCGTCAGCGCGGGTGCTGCCGCGTTGCGCAGCGCGTGGTGGCTGACCACTCGCAGATCGCCGGCGCCCTTGCTGCGGGCCAGCCTGATGTAAGGCGCCGAAAGTGCCGAGACCATGGCGCCTCGGACCACCTGGGTTAGTACGCCCAGCGGCCGGATCATCAGGGTGGCGATCGGCAGGATCCAGGACAGCATGCCATCGTCGGTGCCCGAGGTGGGCAGCCATCCCATCAGCACGGAGAACAGCCACACCCCGGTGATGGCGAACCAGAAATCGGGAATGCTGGCGGCGGTCATCGACAGGAGACTGGAGAACCGGTCGGCCAGCGAGTTGGGCCGGTAGGCCGCCCAGCATCCCACGATGACGGCGCCGATGATCGCCAGAAGCATGGTGGTGACGGCCAGCTGCAGCGTTGCCGGGAAGGCGCGCAGTGCCATTGCCGATGCGGATTCACCTGTGCGCAGCGAGGTTCCGAAGTCGAGGTGGATCACTCCCTTGAAGTAGTCGAGCAGCTGGACGACGAGCGGTTGGTCGAATCCGTGCTGATGGGCGAACGCTTCACGCTGGTCGGCGGTGGCGGATTCGGGCAGGTACAAGTTGGTCGGATCACCGGTGAGCCGGGCGAGCAGGAACACGCCGAGCAGCACGATGATCAACGGGATGGCGCTGGTGTACATCCGGCGACGGAGGAAGGGGAACATCGGGCTCAGCTCCTGTCGGTGCGGTCGGTCGCAGCGGGCGTCATCTCCGAAAGCCGCATTTCGTCGCCGGTGGCTGAGTTGGGCGTGTAGTCCACGCGCGGCGACTTGCCGAGAATGCCCTTCATGTGGGCGATATAGGCGAACTGCATGATCTGCTGCGGCTCCTCGGCGAACAGTGTGGCGAACGCATCCTGGCGGGCGTGACCGGTGAGGGCTTCCGCGGCGCGGATCTTGGCATCGAATTCCGTTGTGCCGTAGGCGCTCTGCGGCCCTTCGGACAGCATGTACTGGTCCAGGGTGAACGCGGCGTCACCGGCCTGGTTCCCGTGCATGATCATCAGCAGGTAGGGACCGGTATCTGCCGGGAACGGACGCAGCTGGTACTGCAACTGGCCGGCGGTGTCCATCATCTCGATCTTGACGTTGAGACCGATCTCGGCGAATTCACTCTGCAGCACCTCGATGGTCTCCGAGATCTTCGGGAACTGCGCGGTGCGGCCGATCAGCCGGATCTGGCGGTCCACCGGCACTCCGTCCGCCTTGGCCTCGGCGATCAGCTCCTTGGCCTTGTCGAGGTCGTGCGGCCACAACGGCAGGTGATCGTTGTACCCGACGACACCGGACGGGATGAGCTGCGACGCCGGCTCCCCCAGCCCGCGGAACAGTGCCTTGACGATGCCGGTCCGGTTGACCGAGAAGTTGATGGCCTGCCGGACACGGATGTCGTTGAGCGGCGCCTCCGTTGCCTGCATGCGCAATGCGGTGGTCTCGTTGTTCTGGAAAGGCACCCCCCGATCGCCTGCCCCGTCCTCGGGCCCGAGCGAGGTGGCGATGTCGGCCTCGTCGTTGGTGATCATCGCGGCCCGCACACTGCCCTCGCTGCGCCACTGATACTCGGCGCGGGCGAACGCCGGCTTGGCACCCCAGTAGCGGTCGTTGCGCTTGAGCAGCAGCTTCTGGCCGTACTCCCAGTCCTCGATCGCATACGGCCCGGTGCCGATGGGCTCGCGCACCTTCTCGGTGAGGCTGGTTCCCGACGGCACAATCTCCACGAACGAGATACGTAGCGGCAGAATCGGATCCGGTTTCGGGGTGCCGATCACCACGGTGTTCTCGTCTGGGGCCGTGACGTCGAGCAAGTCGTCACCGAACACGTAGCCGTCGACGTTGCACTGCAGATCGGAGTTCACCGCCCGGTCGATCGAATAGGCAGCGTCCCCGGCGGTGAACGGCGCACCGTCGGAGAAGGCGACCCCTTTGCGGATGTCGAAAGTCCATTGGTCGGGCGCGGTTTGCCGCCAAGCGGTGGCCAGCAGCGGTTGCAGGTCGCCGGTGTCGGGATCACGCTCGATGAGCGGTTCGGTGATGTTGGACCGCACCACGATGCCGGTGGACGTCAGCGAGCTCTCGCACGGCTCCAGAGTCGGCGGCTCCTGGGGGATGACGATCCGTAGGGTGTCGGGGTCGTAGCCGCCGTGCGCGGTGTTGGCGACGGCGCACCCCGCGGTAAAGGTGCAGGCGGCCAGGGCGACTGCCGAAGCGGCGATGGCTCGCCTCATGGATCCTCCAGGGTGTGATGTCCACGTATGTGGATGTCGGTTGTGACCGCAGACACACGCTAAGAACGGCCCGAGACGCTCGTCAACCCACTGAAATCGGCGGAAGCGGTTCGCATCGGGGGTGCGCGCCACATGGCGGGGACGGTGAAAAGGGAGACTGAGCTGCGAATTTGGCGAGTAGGGCAAGCCATCGATACGCCTGCAGCAATGCCGCAGAGACAATTATGCAGCTTGCGTATCAACCCATGCTATTTCCGTGTTGGATGGGTATTTGCAGGCAGGCTTACCGTAGCTGCATCCCGACCGAGGAGTACGTGTGCCCGAATCCGATTCCAGCCGCCGTGTCCTGCAGGTGGGTCCGCTCAAGCCGTCGCTCGCGGAAACGCTGCGGACCAGCTATGACGCCTTCGCGTTGCCCGACGGCCCCGAACGCGCGGCTTTCCTCGCCGAACATGGCGCCGCGATCGCCGCGGTGGTGACCTCGGGCCGCACCGGTGTCGACGCCGAGCTGATGTCCGCACTGCCCAATCTGGGCGCGGTGGTGAACTTCGGGGTCGGCTACGACACCACCGACGTCGAAGCTGCTGCCGCCCGAAACGTCATGGTCAGCAACACCCCGGATGTACTCAGTGACTGCGTGGCCGACACCGCCGTCGGATTGTTGATCGACACCATGCGGCAGTTCTCGGCCGCCGATCGTTACCTACGGGCCGGCCGCTGGATCAGCGACGGCAACTACCCACTGACCCATAAGGTTTCGGGAGCGCGCGTCGGCTTCATCGGGCTGGGCCGGATCGGCCAGGCGATCGCCACCCGGCTCGTCGCATTCGGCTGCCCCATCAGCTACCACAATCGGCGTGAGGTCGCGGGTAGTCCGTACACCTACGTCACGTCGGCCGTCGAGCTCGCCCGGCAGGTCGATGCCCTGATCGTCGCGGCGGCCGGCGGCAGCGGGACGCGGCACCTCGTCGACCGGGATGTGTTGGACGCGCTCGGTCCCGACGGCTACCTGGTGAACATCGCCCGCGGCAGCGTCGTGGACGAACAAGCCCTCGTCGACGCACTCACCGAGGGCCGACTCGCGGGCGCCGGACTCGACGTGTTCACCGACGAACCGAATGCGCCCGAGGCACTGCTGTCGTTGGACAACGTGGTGCTGTTGCCGCACGTCGGGAGTGGCACCGTCGAGACTCGTGCCGCGATGGAGGCCCTCACCCTGGCCAACCTGGACAAGTTCCTGGAGACGGGCGACCTCGTCACTCCGGTGCCCATGCCGACTCCGGCCGGGTCAGGTCAAAGGGCCTAGCGGACGTTACAGCCGGTGCTCATGTTGTGACAGTGCGCGCCGGAACCGCATGAGCCGCAATGGCACCCGCAGGCGATCTTGGCCTGTGGTCTCACCACTGGTTGCGGCGGATAGTAGATGTCCCGATCTCGGTCCCTGTTCGGGCGGTCGCGTCGTGGCATGGTGAGGACCTCCTCGAGGTCAGCGTCGTCTGCACATCAGGCTATGCCCGGATGGACCGTTCAACCGACGAAATCCTCGATGAGATCGTCGGTGGTCCACTCCCGTGGCGGCAGCACGTCGCGCAGTAGTCGCAGCAACGCAGGATTAGTACTGTCCCCACGCCAGACCGCATCCAATTCGACCGGCCGTTCCCGGAATGCGCCGATCGACCGGAACACCACTCCCTCGGGATGCATGGTGGCCGTCGATGCGGGCACCAGGGCGATGCCGATCCCGGAGCGCACCAGTACCAGCATGGTGTGCACCTGGGTGACGTACTGGACGTAGCGCGGTGTGGCGCCGGCGATGGTGAACGTGCTGATCAACAGTTCGTTGAAGTAGCGGGCCTGCACCGGGGAATACATCACCATGTCCTGGCCGTCGAGATCGTTGAGCGTGAGCTGACGGCGCACCTCGACCAGCGGATGCGCGGCCGGCAATGCGGCGATGAGCTGTTCATGCAGCAGCGGCCGGGATACCAGGCCGGGACGTTTGAGCGGTGGCCGCGCCATACCGAGATCCAGTTCGCCCGTCATGAGCGCTTCGATCTGGGCGGCCGTCACCATCTCCCGCAACTCGAGTGTTACGTCGGGCATCTGTTGCCGTGCAGCATCGAACAGCCTGGGCAACACCGGGTGCGCCGACGCCGCGGTGAATCCAATCACCACGGTCCCGAGATCGCCTGCGGGAACACGTTTTACATTGAGTGCCGCCCCCTCGGCCAACTGCAGGATACGGCGGGCATCGGGCAGGAATGCCACGCCCGCGGGCGTCAGCGTGACCGACCGGGTGGTGCGGTCGATCAGACTCACCCCGAGTTCGCTCTCCAACTGCTGAATCTGGCGGCTCAGGGGCGGTTGGGTCATGTGCAGCCGTTCGGCGGCCCGGCCGAAGTGCAGTTCCTCGGCGACGGCGATGAAGCACGACAGCCTCGACAGCGAGAACACCGGTGCAGCCTATCGGCCAATGTCGTGATAAATGCCCGAACCGCATGAATATGCCCGACAGATTACTTAGCTGCGCATTTAATTGCATGACCATCCTGTGACCACCCCGAGGACGCCGCCAAGATTTGCCCGCCTAGTGAGCGACAATTCAGCGACAACCCGGAAAACGTTGCCCGCCTGTTTGTTCAGGACTATTATAGAACATATGTTCGAATTGCTTGATCGGCCGGCGCTCGGTGTATTCACCGACGCCGCGCTGATCGACACCCTCGAACACCACACCCGCGCCGAAGCCATCGAAGCCGCCGCACGCCTGTCCGTCATCGCCGAGGTCGTGGCCCGGCACTGCGACGACGAAGACGACGCCTCCGCCTACCGCGCTATCGACGGCTGGGAAACCGCGGCCGCCGCCATCAGCGCCGCCTGCAACCTCAGCCGCGGCGCCGCCTCCGCCCAGATGCGCATCGCCCAAGCCTTGCGCGAACGCCTCCCCAAAGTCGCCGCAGTCTTCGCCCGCGGCGACATCTCGGCAAAAATCATCTCTACCATCACCTGGCGCACCCAACTCATCAACGACGACGAAGCGCTGCAACTCGTCGACGCCGCCCTGGCCGGCGCCGCAACGACGTATGGTGCCCTGACCGCCACCAAAACCGAACAAGCCATCGATGTCTGGGTGGAGAAGTTCGACCCCGCCGCCGTGCGCAGAACCCGCACCGCCGCCCGCGATCGCGACATCCACTTCGGCGACCCCGACGACCCCAACGGCACCGTCTCGATCTGGGGACGACTGCTGGCCACCGACGCCGCCCTACTCAAAAACCTGCTAACCCACATGGCCCGAGGCGTCTGCGACGACGATCCCCGCACCGTGGGACAGCGCCGCTCCGACGCGCTGGGCGCCATCGGTGCCGGAGCCAACTACCTCACTTGCCAATGCGGCAACCCGGACTGCCAAGCCGCCGGAGTCGACCCCCGCTCCCGCGCCGTCGTCATCCACCTCCTCGCACAAACCCTGCCCGAGCCGGCCGCTGAAACCACAACCGACACCGAGGACGACAACGGTCTCGAGGACCGCGACAGTAGCGAAAACAGAAACGACGCTGCCGACCACTCACTCGGGCATGAAGTCGACGACAACACCGAGCCTGAAACCGCCGTGGAACCACCCAAGGCGACACCCACAAACCCGATGCAACCACCCCGGGACCCGCGCATCCACGATGCACCTCCCCTCGGCGACTACCGCAAAGACCGCACACCCGCCGTAACCGGACCTCCCGCAGTCATCCTCGGCGGCGGAATCGTGCCCGCACCCCTGCTCGCCGAGCTCATAGCCACCGGCGCCGCCGTCAAACCCATCTCCGGGTCCGACGACCTCACCACCGAAACCCGCTACCGACCCTCAGCAAAACTGGCCGCCTTCATCCAAATGCGCGACCTCGTATGTATGTTCCCCGGCTGCGGGGTCTCCGCCACCAACTGCGACCTCGACCACTCCACCCCGTGGCCGGCCGGAGCCACCCACCCCGGCAACCTCGGCCCGAAATGCCGAACCCACCACCTGCTCAAAACTTTTCACACTGGCGAAAACGGCTGGACCGACATCCAACACCCCGACGGCAGCCACACCTGGACCTCACCCACCGGCCACACCTACCACACCACACCCTTCAGCCAAATCCTGTTCCCCGACTGGGCCACCCACAGTCCAGCCCCACCCACAGCATCCACACCAACCACAACCACCACCGACCGGCACCTCAAAATGCCGCTCCGCCAACAAACCCGCCAACAAACCCGCACCCAACGCATCAATACCGAACGCAGACTCAACACCGAACTCGACAAGCCTCCGCCCTTTTAGGCGGGCTCGTGTCCGATTCCGGCAGCCCGGACCTGTTGCCGCCAATACGACGGCGGCGATGAGCAGAGTGGGAACGTCACCTCACAGATGCCCCAAGTGATGGCCGTCCCCGAACGACTGCACAGCCATGATCGCCGCGTGCACGACGCTGGAGACCACGAGGGCGATCTGGAGTAGGCGGTAGCTGCGTGAAGGTTCCAATGGCGCGCTCCCGGATGGTTGGATCTCCAGGATCGCACTACCAGCGCGGGCTGACGGCCTCGAATGACGGATCGACCGTGCGCATGTAGCCGGTGTCGTCGCGGTCGGTGATCCCGCAGCGCACGTACTGCTCGTGCAGCGCAGCCAACGCGTCGTCGTCGATCTGCACGCCGAGTCCGGGGCCGGTCGGCACCGGCACCGATCCGGCGCGGAATTCGAGAGCGCCGGGTCGCACCACGTCTTCGGTCTTCCACGGCCAGTGGGTGTCACAGGCGTAGGTGAGATTCGGCGTGGCGCCGGCCAGATGCACCATCGCGGCCAGGCTGATGCCCAGATGCGAATTGGAGTGCATGGACAACCCCAGCCCGAAGGTGTCGCAGATGCCGGCCAGCAGCCGGGAGCGCTGCAGCCCGCCCCAGTAGTGGTGATCGGAAAGCACCACGCGCACCGAGCCTTTCGCCACGGCAGGCGCGAGCTGGTCGAACGCCACCACGCACATGTTGGTGGCCAACGGCATCGACGCCTGTGCAGCCACGTCGGCCATACCGTCCAACCCCGGAGTCGGATCCTCCAGGTACTCCACCACCCCGGACAGTCGCGCTGCCACCTTCAACGACGTCTCGGGAGTCCAAGCGGCATTCGGATCCAGCCGCAGCGGATGGTCGGGGAACGCGGCCCGCAGTGCCTCGATCGCGGCGGCCTCTTCCTCCGGCCGGAACACTCCGCCCTTGAGCTTGATAGCGGTGAAACCGTATTCGTCCACGATGCGGCGAGCCTGGGCCACGATGCCGTCCGGGTCGAGCGCCTCGCCCCAGCCGTCGGGCCCAGCACCGGGGTGACCGGCCCACTTGTAGAACAGATAGGCGCTGAACGGCACCGCATCACGCACCGCACCGCCGAGCAGATCCGACACCGGCCGGCCGGTGGCCTGGCCCGCGACGTCGAGGCACGCCACCTCGAACGGCGAGAACACCTGGTCGACCGCACTGGCGGTGGTGATCATGCCGGCGGTCCCGACCGCTGCGGTGTCACCTTGCAGTACCCGGGCAATGGCCGCACGAATAGCGTTGAGCGCAAACACATCCTGCCCGACTATCGCATCGGCGGCGGCGCGGAGGCGCTCCAGGTGCCGGGTGTCGGCGTACGTCTCGCCGAGTCCGGTCAGGCCCGCATCGGTGTCCAGTTGAATGATCGCCCGCAGCGCGAACGGCTGGTGCACGCCGACGGTGTTGAGCAACGGCGGGTCGGCGAACGCGACCGGCGTGATGCGCGCGCCGGTGATGCGGACCGCCGGCATCAGTGCACCAGGGCGTCGGCCAGCACCGCGCGACCGGCCGCCAGGATGCGTTGCAGCTCAGCGATATCGTCGGGCGTGGCATCGACCAACGGGGGGCGTACCGGCCCGGCGGGAATCCCCTCCATGGTGACCCCGGCCTTGATCAACGAGACCGCGTAGCCGGGAACGGTGTCCCGCAGGCGCACCAGCGGATGGAAGAACTCGCGCGTCAGGGCCGCGATCAACGGCGCGTTGCCGGTCTCCAGAGCTTGATAGAAGGCGAGTGCGACGTCGGGCGCGAATGCGAAAGTGGCCGACGAGTACAGCGTGACGCCGATTGCGCGGTAAGCCTGCTGCGACACCTCGGCGGTGGGCAACCCGTTGAAGAACTGGAACGGCTTGCCCAACGGCTCCAACGCATCGGTGACCACGCGCACGATACGCGACACTTGATCGAGATCGCCTGTGCCGTCCTTGAATCCGACGACGTTGGGCAGCTGGGCGACCTCGACGGCCGACACCTCGGTGTAGCGGGCGTTGTTGCGGTTGTAGACCACGACGGGAAGGTCGGTGACCGCGCTGACCTCACGGGTGTAGGCCACGAGTCCGGCCTGTGGCATCTCGACCAGGTACGGCGGCAGCAGCAACAGTCCGTCGGCGCCTGCTTCGGCGGCCACCTGGGCGAAGGCCTTGGCCGCTGCGATCGAGCCGCCCGCTCCGGCGTACACCGGGACCCGGCCGCCGACGGTCTCGACGGCGGTACGCACCACGGTGCGCATTTCCTCGGGGTCCAGGGCATGGAATTCTCCAGTGCCGCAGCCGATGAACACGCCACCGGGTCCGGCGTCGACGCCCTTGGCTACGTGCTGCGCGAGCAGGTCCACATCGACCTCACCGGCAACGGTGAGTGGGGTTACCGGGAAGAACAGGACACCGTCAAGCATGTGTACTCCTTGATTGGATCAGGTCAGTCTTGGGTGAGATTGCCGTCGATACGGCGCCACAGGCCGTCCGGGTTTCCGTCGGCAATGGCACTGGGCAGCAGGGATTTCGGGGCGTCCTGGTAGCACACCGGCCGCAGGAATCGCTCGATGGCACGCGCCCCCACCGAGGTGGTGCGCGAATCCGAAGTGGAGGGGAACGGCCCGCCGTGCACCATGGCATGGCCGACCTCGACGCCGGTGGGCCAGCCGTTGAACAGGATTCGTCCCGCCTTGAGCTCGAGGACGTCCAGCAGTTCACCTGCCTGACCGTGGTCGGACTCGTCGGCGTGGATGGTGGCGGTCAGCTGGCCCTCCAGGCTGTCGGCGAGCCGCAGCATCTCGGCGGCGTCCAAGCACCTGACGACAACGCCGGAGGCGCCGAACACCTCGGACCGCAACGCCGCCGAGCCCAGGAAGGTGGGAGCGTCCGTGGCGAACAGTGCGGCACGGCACGGTGCCGCCGGGGCGTCGGCCTCCGAGCCGCGGGCGATCAGCGCCGCCTCGGCCTCCAGCGCCGCAACTCCACCGCGGAAGTTGTCGGCGATGCCCGTGGTCAGCATCACGGTCGGGGTACTGGCCGTGACCGCTTCGCGTGCCGCGGCGACGAAGGTTTCCAGCTCGGGCCCATCGACCCCGATGACCAGACCGGGGTTGGTGCAGAACTGTCCGGAGCCCAGCGTCAGCGATCCGACGAAGTCCCGGGCCAACTCGGCACCGCGGTCAGCCAGTGCACCGCCGAGTAGGAACACCGGGTTGACGGCACTCATCTCGGCATACACCGGGATCGGCTCGGGACGAGCTGAAGCGGCTGCGACCAATGCCATGCCGCCTGCACGGGAACCGGTGAATCCGACCGCCTTGATCCGGGGATCGGCGACCAGCGCGGTGCCCAGTTCCGGGCCGAAGCCGTACAGCAGGGAGAAGATCCCGGCCGGCAGCCCGGACGACGCGACGGCCTCGGTGATGGCACGCCCGACGAGTTCGGAGGTGCCGGGGTGGGCATCGTGGGCCTTGACCACGACGGGACAACCGGCAGCCAGCGCGGATGCGGTATCGCCGCCGGCCACCGAGAAGGCCAGCGGGAAGTTACTGGCACCGAACACCGCGACGGGGCCGAGTGGCACGCTGCGCTGACGGATGTCGGGTCGTGGCAGTGGGGTGCGGTCCGGCTGCGCGGGGTCGATCCGGGCCTGGTTCCAGCTGCCCTCGCGCAGTACTGCGGCGAACAACCGCAGTTGGCCGGCGGTACGCCCGACCTCGCCGGTCAGCCGCGGCCGGGGCAGGCCGGTCTCGAGATGTGCCCGGTCCACCAGGGCGTCACCGAGCGACTCGAGGTTGGTCGCGATCGCCTCCAGGAACTGTGCCCGTGTCTCGATCGGGGCCGACCGGTACGGCGAGAAGGCGTCGGCGGCGGCGGCGCAAGCGTCCTCGACATGGGAGCGGTCGCCGTATGCATACGCGGGTTCGATGGGGCTGCCGGTTTGCGGGTCGATGCCCCGAATCTCGTTACCGGCGCCGCGTACCGGTGCGCCCGCGATCAACATCTGCCCGGTTAGGTCTGTTGTCTGCACCGTGGTTGCCATACTGGCACCGTACGGTCATCGATAAATACATGTCCAAGTCAAGTTTGCGGCACACTGATGCACTATCGGTATCAGTTGGGCCGACATGGATCTCCAACACAGGGCGCCCCAAGCGATCGCGGTTTACACCGTTATCATTTGTCGACGTCTCCATAGGCGCACGAATCACGTCGGAGGTGACGATGACTAGCCAACCGGACCCGGCAAGCTGCTCGGCGGAAGAGAGCCGTGTCGGTGACATCGGCCTGGTGACAGTGACCGGAACGGTCGACATGCTCACCGCACCGAAACTCGAAGAGGCAATCAACTCGGCCGTCAAGAGCTCGCCGGCGGCCGTGGTTGTCGACTTGAGCGCGGTGGAGTTCCTGGCGTCGGCCGGAATGGGTGTGCTGGTGGCGGCACGGGAACAGCTGGGCGACGCGGCGCGGTTCGCGGTGGTCGCCGACGGACCGGCGACCAGCCGGCCGCTCAAGCTGGTGGGGATCACCGAAATCGTCGAGTTGTTTGCGACACTCGACGAGGCATTGGCCGCACTGAAGACATAACACCGGCGACGACGGGGTAGCCAACGGGTCGACATGACGAACGCAGGCCAGTCAGCTCACTTCACGAAGCATGTCACCGCTGCCCCCGAAGAGGCGGCGCAGATGCGCCGTGAGTTCACCAGTTGGCTGAGCACGCACCTCACCCTCGACTCGACCAAGGCCAGCGATGTCGTGCTGGCCGTGAACGAAGCATTGGCAAACGCCGCGGAGTTCGCCTACGTGGATGCCCCGGCGCCCGGGGTGATGCACCTGAGCGCCGATTACGACAGCGACGCAGCGGTACTGACGGTCACCGTCACCGATGAGGGCGCGTGGCGGATCGCCCAGACCGACCACAAGAACCCGGCCCGTGGCCGTGGGATCCCGCTGATGCGGGCACTCACGGACCGGGCCGTCATCGACTCGAACCACGCGGGCACCGAAGTCCGCCTGCAGTGGGACCACATCGATCAGAACTGCGGGAGCCGCACCACCTGAACGAAGAACTCGTCGATCTGACGGACCGCACTCATGAACTGGTCCAGGTCAACGGGTTTGGTGACGTAGGCATTGGCGTGCAGCTTGTAGCTGCGCAGGATGTCCTCTTCGGCCGACGAGGTGGTCAGCACCACGATCGGAATGTGGCACAGGTCATCGTCCGACTTGATCTTCTCCAGCAGCTGCCTGCCGTCGTACTTCGGCAGGTTGAGGTCGAGCAGGATCAGGTCCGGCCGCGGCGCACCTTCGAAGGCGCCGCGCCGGTACAGAAAGTCCAGGCCTTCCTCACCGTCCCGGGCCACGTGCAAGTTGTTCTTGATCTTGTTGTGTTCGAACGCTTCCCGGGTGATGAGCTCGTCACCGGGATCGTCCTCGACCAACAGGATGTCAATCGCTCGGCTCTCCGATGAGGTCATTCAGACATTCCTTCCAACTGCGCTTCTGGGACACCGTTGGGCACGGTGCTGGGGGTGGCGGGCAGGGTGAAGATGAACCGGGTACCGCTGGTATAGGTCGTGTCGATCCAGATCGAACCGCCGTGGTGTTCGACGATCTTCTTGCACAACGCCAAGCCGATACCCGTTCCGCTGAAGGCATCGCGACCGTGCAAGCGCTGAAATATGACGAAAACCTTGTCCACGAACTCCTCGCCGATCCCGATGCCGTTGTCCGAGACGCTGAATACCCAGTTGTCGGCCAGTTCATCCGTCCCGTCCCGGCAGTCGATCACGATGCGGGGCGCCACACCGTCACGGCGGAACTTCACGGCATTGCCGATCAGGTTCTGCCACACCATCGCCATCAGCGTGGGATCTCCGTCGATGGAAGGCAACGGTTCATCGGGCCGCTGGATCTCGGCACCCGATTCGGCGATCGCGGTGGACAGGTTGTTCAGCGCGACGTCGAGTGCACCATTGAGGTCCACCTCGGTGTGAGTGGCGTTGAGCCGCCCCACCCGGGAGAAGGTCAGCAGGTCGTTGATCAGTACCTGCATGCGCTTGGCGCCGTCGACCGCGAAGCCGATGTACTCGATACCGCGCTCGTCGAGTTTGTCGCCGTAGCGTCTCTCCAGCAGCTGGCAGAACGAGGCGACCTTCCGCAGCGGCTCCTGAAGGTCGTGCGATGCCACGTAGGCGAACTGCTCGAGCTCGGCGTTGGAGCGGCGTAGCTCCTCGGCCTGCTGGTCGAGAGCCGCCTCGGCCGATCGCGATGCGTCGAGTTCCTCGACGACGCGTTGGCGCATGTCCTCGACATCGGTGGCGATAGCCCGAATGTCCTTGGGCCCCTTAGGAACGATTCGTTCGGCGAAGTTGCCCTCTGTGATCTTGCGGCACGATGCCGCGAGGGTGGCCAGCGGGCGGGTGACGGCACTACGCACCAGAACCGTCATCAACACCGCCATGGCGAAGAAGGCCACGATCATCGCCATCACCACGCCATCGCGCCACCTCCGAACGTCGGCCAGTGCGTCGACAACACCCTGCCTGGCCTGGCTGAGATGGGCATTCTGTACGTCGAAAAGCTCACGCAGACGGTTGAACTCGTCTTTGTCGCGATCCGCGGTTCCGGCGTCGAGGATCGCCGGCCGGCGCACCGTGACGCTGTCGATGAGAGGTTCGACGTAGGTGGATCGCCATGCCGCGGCGGCGTTCTCGATCGCGTCAAGGTCGGACAACAGACCGGTGTGCCCGGCCAGAGAGCTGCGGAGCTCTTCGGCCGCAGCCGCTTCGGCACGCCGGCCGGCACGATAGGGCTCGAGGAACCGGGGGTCTGCGGCGATCGCATAGCCGCGAACGGCCGTCTCTTGGTCGCGCAGCGCCCCTTGAAGCTGATAGGCGGCCACCCGGGCCGGTTGCACGTCGTCGATCAGCTCACGGGTCACCGCGTCAGTCCGGCCCACCAGGGCGATGCCGGCGATCGCGCCGGTCAGCACGATCACGCACATCACCGACACCAGCAGGTTCTGCCAGCCTTGGACCGTGAGCTTCATCCCGCGGACCGCTCCACCCTGATCAGCGCGATGTCGTCGCTCAGACCACCGTGCGGACGCGCTCGGGATTCCACGTCGTCGATGAGTGCGGCGACGAAGTCGCGCCCCGGCAGGGCCGCAACGGAGTTGGCCAGCTGGAGCAGGCCCTCTTCGCCCAGGCGCTCGCCACCGTGCCCCGCATACCCCTCGAACAAGCCATCGGTGAGCAGGAGCAACCCGTGTCCTTCGGGCAAATCCAGTCTGTTGACCGGCCACTCGGAGGCCCCCAGGCCGAGCGCGGCGCCCGCGGTGGGCTCGATCCAGCGCACCGCATTGTCACCGTGTACCAGCAGA
The DNA here is from genome assembly GCF_005924235.1 of Mycobacterium sp. DBP42. NCBI lineage: Bacteria > Bacillati > Actinomycetota > Actinomycetes > Mycobacteriales > Mycobacteriaceae > Mycobacterium > Mycobacterium sp. DBP42. Next base: position 310,516 of record NZ_VCMY01000001.1, on the reverse strand, counting down.
CCCGGATGCCCGGCGCGGACCACGTCGAACTGCCCACTGTCGGGGTCGAGCGCCACGCTGAGCAGGGTCGCGAAGATGCCCGGTCCATGACGTTCGGTGGTCAGGATGCGATCCAGCTGACGCATCCGCTCGTTTCCCCGCAGGCCGGCGAATGTCAGTGCACGCCAACCGATCCGCAGCGCCACTCCGAGCGCGGCCTCGTCGGGACCGTGACCCGCGACATCGCCCATCATCACGTGCACGGTCCGATCGGGTGTCTGCACGATGTCGTAGAAATCCCCGCCGAGCAGCGCTTCCCGCCGACTCGGCAGCGACTTGGTGACGATCTCGACACCCGGATCGTCCAACAGCAGCGGGGACGGAAGCAGACCGCGCTCCAGGCGCGCGTTCTCCCGTTCACGCAGCTTGCTGGCATGCAGGTCCACCGCCGTCAGCTCGGCGCGTTTGCGCTCGATGGAATAGACCACCGCACGCCGCAGCATCTCCGGCTCGACCCGCCCCTTGACGAGGTAGTCCTGTGCGCCCGAAGCGACCGCGGAAACGCCGAAATGCTCGTCGTTCAAACCGGTGAGCACGATCACCGGAACAGCGGGATCCAGCCGGCCCAACCGGTGCAGCGCATCAATGCCTTGGGCGTCGGGAAGATTCAGGTCGAGCAGGACGCAGTCGGGGTGATCGTCGATCAACGCGCGCTCGGCAGCCGCCATGGACTGCACCCACACCAGGTCGATATCGGCAGTGTCGGCTACGTCGGCGATCTGTTCTTCGACCAGCAGCGCGTCACCGCGGTCGTCCTCGACCAGCAACAAAGACAAGCGTCGCCCCAACGCCGGGCCGGCGAGGGTGGCAGAGGGATACGGTTGCTCCGCGCGCATGGGATCACGTCCTTCACTCAACTGAAGCCACCCCGGTCGCGCTGACCCTCTGCTTTAGTGACGACGTCCTTGAGACTACCTATGCGTACGCGTCAATACTCCCGCGACCGATCAATCCAGCACTGGTCCCGAAAGCCAACGGCCTACCGGGCGTCACGCACCCGGGTCTTGTACAGACTCGCGACGGTGGTGACGGCCAGGGTCACGACGATCACGCCGAGGCTGGCCAGCGTCGGGATCTCCGGAACGTGCACCGGTTCGCCACCGTTGATGAACGGCAACTCGTTCTCGTGCAACGCGTGCAGCACCAACTTCACACCGATGAAGGCCAGGATGAACGCCAGCCCCTGCGACAGGTAGACGAGCCGCTTGAGCAGGTCTCCCAGCAGGAAGTAGAGCTGACGCAGACCCATCAGCGCGAACACGTTGGCGGTGAACACCAGGTACGGCTCCTGGGTCAGCCCGTAGATCGCGGGGATCGAGTCCAGCGCGAACAGCAGGTCGGTGGTGCCCAGAGCCACGATCACCAGGAACATCGGCGTCATCAGCCGCGTGCCGTTCTCGTGAATCCACAGCTTCAGGCCATCCCATTTGTCGGTGGTGCGCAGGTGCTTGCGGGCGAAGCGCACCACCCCGTTGTCGCCGTCGTCGTCGTGGTCGGTATCGCGAACCAGGTTGATCGCCGTGTAGACCAGGAAGGCGCCGAAGATGTAGAAGACCCAGGAGAACTGGTTGATGGCCACCGCGCCCAGTGCGATGAAGATGCCGCGGAAGATCAGCGCCAGGATGATGCCGACCAGCAGGGCCTGCTGCTGGTAAACCCTGGGCACCTTGAAGCTGGCCATGATGATCAAGAAGATGAACAGGTTGTCCACCGAGAGTGAATATTCGGTGAGCCAGCCGGCAAAGAACTCCAGCCCGAACTGGCTGCCGTGGAACATCCACACGAACACGCCGAACGCGACGGCCAGGCCGATGTAGACCGATAGTGCGGTCGCGGTCTCGCGGGTGCTGGGTTCGTGCGGGCGCCGCCCGATCACGACGACGTCGAACAGCAGAACGGCGATCGTCACCGCCAGGGTGATGATCCATTCCAGCTGGCTTACCTGCATCGAGAATCCTCCGGTCGTCACAACGCCGGAGGTCTCTTCCACCGGAAACACGCACCGGCCCGCGACACCGATCGATCGATTGACGACCGACGTGATGACGACGTCGCAGCGAAGGAATACTCCCCTCCGCCGACCAGTCTGCCTGACCGGCCCCGCGAATCGAAATCGAACCGGCACGCCGCTCGGACCACCGAGCCGTCCCGGCGGGGGCTTAGTAGTTTGTACTCGTGACAGCTCCCGCCAGTCCGCACGAGATCCCCCCGCAGTACGCGTTATCCCCACTGGCACCCGAGCCGCGCACCCTCGTCGACATCCTGAACGACACGGCCAGGCGTTTTCCCGACGCCCCCGCCCTCGACGACGGCACCGTCCAGCTCACCTACGCCGAGCTGATCGCCGACGTCTCCGACAGCGTGGCGTGGCTGGCCGCCCGCGGTATCGGCCGCGGGGACAAGCTCGGAATCCGGATGCCCTCGGGCAGTTATGCGCTGTACGTGGCGATCCTGTCGGTCCTGGCCTGCGGGGCAGCCTACGTCCCGGTTGACGCCGACGACCCCGACGAGCGTGCCGAGCTGGTTTTCGGCGAAGCCAACGTGGTCGGAGTGATCACCGAGCAAGGACTCATCCGCGGGCCGGGTTCGTCGCGGGGCTGGCGCGCCGCCGCCCCGCTCGGGCGCGATGACGCGTGGATCATCTTCACCTCGGGCTCGACCGGCACCCCGAAAGGGGTGGCCGTCACCCATCGCAGCGCCGCGGCATTCGTCGATGCTGAAGCGCAAATGTTCTTGCAGGACAACCCGATTGGACCAGGCGACCGAGTCCTGGCCGGGCTTTCGGTGGCCTTCGACGCGTCGTGCGAGGAGATGTGGCTGGCCTGGCGGCACGGCGCCTGCCTGGTGCCCGCCCCACGGTCACTGGTGCGCAGCGGCATGGACCTGGGCCCCTGGCTGGTGAGCCGCGACATCACCGTCGTGTCCACCGTGCCCACGCTGGCCGCGCTCTGGCCGGCCGAGGCGCTGGAAGCGGTGCGGCTGCTGATCTTCGGGGGCGAGGCGTGCCCGCCTGAACTGGCGGCGCGCCTGGCGGTGGATGGCCGCGAGGTGTGGAACACCTACGGCCCCACCGAGGCGACGGTCGTGGCCTGCGCCGCACAGCTGGACGGGCAAGGCCCGGTCAGCATCGGCCTGCCGCTGGCCGGCTGGGACCTGGCGGTAGTGGACAAAGACGGCCAGCCGGTCTCCTTGGGCGAAGTCGGCGAGCTCGTGATCGGCGGGGTGGGCCTGGCCCGCTACCTCGATCCGGAAAAGGACGCCGAGAAGTACGCCCCGATGCCGACGCTGGGCTGGAACCGTGCCTATCGCAGCGGTGACCTGGTGCGTCTGGAGGCAGACGGCCTGTATTTCCAGGGCCGGGCCGACGATCAGGTCAAAGTCGGCGGGCGCCGTATCGAGCTTGGCGAGGTGGACAACGCGCTCGTGCACCTGCCCGGCGTGAGCGGCGGCGCCGCCGCGGTACGCAAGACGGCCAGCGGCACCCCGCTGCTGGTCGGCTACATCGCCAGCACGGATCCCGGCTTCGATCTGGCCGCGGCACGGGCCGCGTTGTCGGAGTCGCTGCCGGCCGCGCTGGTACCCCGGCTGGTGCTGCTCGACGAGCTCCCGACCCGCACGTCGGGCAAGGTGGACCGCAATGCACTGCCGTGGCCCCCGCCCGGAGACTCCGATCAGGACGCACCACAACTCGACGGCACGATGGGCTGGCTCGCCGGATTGTGGCGCGACGTGCTCGGCACACCGGTCGACGGGCCGGAGGCCGATTTCATCGCGCTGGGCGGCGGTTCGCTGTCCGCTGCACAACTGGTGGCCGCGCTGCGCCGGCGCTATCCGCTGGTGACCGTCGCCGACCTTTACGATCATCCTCGCCTCGGCTCGCTCGCCGGCTACCTCGACGAACTCAAGCCACCGCCGCAGATCCAATCCCGCGAGGTCAAACCGACACCGCTGCTCACCCAGGCCGCACAGGTCGCGTTGTCGCTGCCGTTGGCCACCCTGACCGGCATGCAGTGGGTGGTCTGGCTGGCCCTGCTGAACAACGTCGCCGCCCAGACCGGGATCGTGTCCTGGGCCCACCCGCTCAGCTGGTGGTGGGTGCTGGCCGGGTTCCTGCTGTTCGTCACGCCACTGGGCCGCATGGGCATCGCGGTGTTGTTCGCCCGGATGCTGCTGACCGGGCTGGAACCCGGCACCTACCGCCGCGGCGGCCTGGTCCATCTGCGGGTCTGGATCGCCGAGCGGTTGGCCGCCGCCAGCGGCGCCGAGAACCTGGCCGGGGCGCCGTGGATGGTCTACTACGCCCGCGCCCTGGGCAACAGCGTCGGCAAAGGCGTCGACATGCACTCGGCTCCACCGGTCACCGGCATGCTCAAGATCGGCCACCGCGCCTCCGTCGAACCCGAGGTGGATCTGACCGGGCACTGGATCGACGGCGACCTGTTCCATGTCGGGCCGGTGTCCATCGGCAACGACGCCACGATCGGCGCCCGCACCACCCTGCTCCCCGGCGCAAGCGTCGGCAAGAACGCCGACGTCGCACCTGGCTCGGCCGTGACCGGCAAGGTCAAGAACGGTCAGTACTGGAAGGGCTCTCCCGCCGTGAAGTCCGGCAAGGCCCGCCACCCGTGGCCCGACCACCGCCCACCCCGCGCCCCGCTGTGGGTCGCCGTCTACGGCGTGTCCTCGCTGTTGCTGGCCGGGCTGCCGCTGGTGGCACTGGCCGCCGGCCTCGCGGTGATCGTCTGGGCCGTGCACGGCAGCGCCACCCCCGCCGACGCGTTGTTGCCCGCGCTCGCGTGGACTCCGGCCGCCGCCGCGGTGGCGCTGCTGACCTACGCCGCGCTCACCGTGATCGGCGTACGCGCCTTGTCCGTGCGCCTGTCGGAGGGCTACCACCCCGTCCGCAGCCGGGTGGGTTGGCAATTGTGGACCACCGAACGCCTGATGGACGCCGCCCGCAACTACCTGTTCCCGATCTATGCCAGCTTGCTCACCCCATGGTGGCTGCGGCTTCTCGGCGCGAAAGTCGGCAAAGACACCGAGATCTCGACAGCGCTGTTCACCCCGAAGTTCACCGAGGTCCAGGACGGCGCGTTCCTGGCCGACGACACCATGGTGGCGTCCTACGAACTGGGCGGCGGCTGGATCCACGTCGCCAAGGCCACCATCGGCAAGCGTGCATTCCTCGGCAACTCGGGCATCACCCAACCCGGTCGCAAGGTTCCCAACGACGGCCTGGTGGCCGTGCTGTCGGCCACGCCGCACAAGGCCAAGGCCGGCTCGTCGTGGCTGGGCAGCCCACCGGTTCGGTTGCGCCGCAACGCCACCGCCGCCGACGCGTTGCGTACCTTCCATCCGTCGCTGCGGCTCAAGATCATGCGCTCGGCGGTCGAGACCTGCCGGTTGATCCCGGTGATCGTCACCTTCGCGACCGGCGTCGCGGTATTGGGAGCACTGCAGGCCGTGACGATCCGGTTCGGCTTCCTGTGGGCCGTGCTGTCCGGAGGCGTGGTGCTGCTGACCGCCGGACTGGTGGCCGGCACCATCGCGGTGATCGCGAAGTGGTTGGTGGTCGGCAGGATTCGTGCGGTTGAACACCCGCTGTGGTCGTCGTTCGTCTGGCGCAACGAAGTGTCGGACACCTTCGTCGAAACCGTCGCGGCACCCTGGTTCGCCCGGGCCGCCAGCGGCACCCCGGTGATGAACCTGTGGCTGCGCGGGCTGGGGGCTTCGATCGGCCGCGGCGTGTGGTGCGAAACCTACTGGCTACCCGAAGCCGATCTGGTGACACTGGGCGCCGCCGCCACCGTCAACCGCGGCTGTGTCGTACAGACGCACCTGTTCCACGACCGCATCATGCGCTTGGACAGCGTTGTGCTCGAAGAAGGTTCGACGCTGGGCCCGCACTGCGTGGCGCTGCCCGCGGCCCGGCTGGGCACCGGCGCCACCGTCGGCCCCGGCTCGCTGGTGATGCGCGGTGACGAAGTACCGCCGTCGACACGCTGGCAGGGCAACCCGATCGCGCCGTGGAACATGTTCGGCAAGAAGCGCGCGTCCGAGAAATCCCCCGAAAAGTCCGCCAACGCCACCAAGAAGACAGAAGACCCTGCCGCGTGACGCGATCGAAGAAAGCCGCAAAGAAGTTGGTCTCCCCACCCGCCATCGACCCGTACCTGCCGCGCAACGGCAACTTCGGGTATCGGGTGTCGCGCTACGAACTCGACCTCGAGTACAAGGTGGCGATCAACCGGCTGGCCGGGACAGCCACGATCACCGCGGTGACGTTGGCGGCGCTGCGCAACTTCACCCTCGACTTGTCCGACGCCCTGACGGTGTCGCGGGTCTCGGTGAACGGCCGCCGTCCGGCCCAGTACCGATGTTCGGGTGGAAAGCTGTCGGTTACCCTGCCCTCGGCATTGCCGGCCGGCGCCGCGATGACCATCGTCGTCCGCTACAGCGGAACCCCGCGCCCGATCGAATCCTATTGGGGAGAAGTCGGTTTCGAAGAACTGACCAATGGGGCTCTGGTGGCCGGTCAGCCCAACGGAGCGGCCTCGTGGTTCCCGTGCGACGACCATCCCAGCTCCAAGGCCAGCTACCGGATCCAGATCAGCACCGACAGCCCGTACTACGCGCTGGCCAACGGTGAGTTGATCTCTCGCAAAGCCCGCGCCGGACACACCGTGTGGACCTACGAGCAGTCCGAGCCGACGTCGAGCTACCTGATCACCCTGCAGATCGGCCAGTACGAGAGCCAGCGGCTGACCAAGACACCGGTAGCGATGCACGCGGTGTTGCCCGCCCGGTTGCGACGCAATTTCGACCATGACTTCGAGCACCAGCCGCAGATGATGAAGTTGTTCATCAAGTTGTTCGGCCCGTATCCGTTGGCCACCGGCTACACCGTGGTGGTCACCGATGACGATCTCGAGATACCGCTGGAAGCCCAAGGCATCTCGATCTTCGGGGCCAACCACTGCGACGGGCATCGCAGTGCCGAACGGCTCATCGCTCACGAATTGGCCCACCAATGGTTCGGCAACTCGGTGACCGCGCGGCGCTGGCGCGACATCTGGCTGCACGAGGGATTCGCCTGCTATGCTGAATGGTTGTGGTCCGAACACAGCGGCGGCCGCAGCGCCGCGGAGTGGGCAGAGCACTACCACGCGCGGCTGCGCGACAAGCCCCAGGATCTTCTGCTGTCCGATCCGGGACCGCAGGACATGTTCGACGACCGGGTGTACAAGCGCGGCGCCCTGACCCTGCACGCGTTACGCAATCGGATCGGTGACAGGAGTTTCTTTGCGCTACTGAGGGATTGGACGGCCCGCTACCGTCACAGCACGGCCTTCACCGGCGATTTCACCGGGCTGGCCGCCGGCTACACCGAGGAACCGCTGCAGCCGCTGTGGCAGGCCTGGCTGTATTCCAAAGAGTTGCCGGAGCTGTGACCGACGCCGGCGGCGGCGCCCCCGCGACAGGACCCATCACGCGCAGCAGCGTCGCCCGCGTCGGCCTGGCGACGGCGATCAGCGCGCTGTGCGGCTATGCCGTGCTGTACCTGGCCGCCCGCGACCTCGAACCCGCCGGGTTCTCGGTGTTCAGCGTGTTCTGGGGGGCATTCGGCCTGGTGACCGGGGCCGCCAACGGTCTGTTGCAAGAGGCCACCCGCGAGGTGCGATCGTCTCGACACGTCGACCTCACCGGCCGGGCCACCACCCACCCGATGCGCATCGCCGGGCTCGTCGGCGTCGCCGCCGCCGTGGTCATCGCGGCCACCTCACCGCTGTGGAGCGCGCACGTGTTCGCCGAGTCCCGCGCCTTGAGCGTGGTCCTGCTCAGCGTGGGGCTGGCCGGATTCTGTCTGCACGCCACGCTGCTCGGCATGCTCGCCGGTGTGAATCGGTGGACCGAGTACGGGGCACTGATGGTCACCGACGCCGGTATCCGGGTGGCTGTCGCCGCCGCGACGTTCGTCATCGGCTGGGGCCTGGCCGGGTTCCTGTGGGCCACCGTGGCCGGTGCGGTGGCCTGGCTGATCATGCTGATCGCCGCACCGGCTGCGCGCATGGCTGCCGGACTGCTGACGGCGGGCAGTCCCTCGACGTTCCTGCGGGGGGCCGCCCACTCGATCGCCGCGGCCGGGGCCAGCGCCGTTCTGGTGATGGGTTTCCCGGTGCTGCTCAAGGCCACCTCGGGCGATCTGGGCGCGGCCGGCGGTGTGGTGATCCTGGCCGTCACGCTGACCCGTGCCCCACTGCTGGTTCCGCTCACCGCGATGCAGGGCAATCTGATCGCGCATTTCGTCGATCAGCGCGACAGACGGTTGCGGGCACTGCTGGCGCCGGCCGCCGCGGTAGCAGGGCTGGGCGCCGTCGGCGTAGCCGCGGCCGGGTGGCTCGGCCCCTGGCTCCTGCGGGTGGGGTTCGGCGAGGAGTACCGGGCCGGTGGCGCCCTGCTGGCCTGGCTGACCGCTGCGGCCGTCGCCATTGCGATGCTCACGCTGACCGGCGCTGCGACTGTCGCAGCGGCCCAGCACCGGGCCTACGCGCTGGGCTGGATCATCGCGACGGTGGCCGCGGTGGCGCTGCTGTTGCTGCCGATGGGTTTGGAGGAGCGCACCATCGTCGCACTGCTGTGCGGACCGCTGGTGGGAATCGCAGTTCACCTGGTGGCTCTGGCCAAACTGGCCCTGCGATGACCGTGTAGTTTAGTGCCCATCGACATGCGCTTTCAGGACGTTTGGATCATCGTCCCCGCCTTCAACGAGGCGAGCATCATCGGCGACGTCATCTCCGACGTGCGCTCGGTTTTTCCTAACGTGATCTGCGTCGACGACGGCAGCCGCGACGCTACCGCCGAGCTGGCGTTGCAGGCCGGCGCACGCGTCGTCCCGCACCCGGTGAATCTCGGTCAAGGTGCGGCGATCCAGACCGGCGTCGAGTATGCGCGTAGCCGCCCCGGGGCCCGCGTCTTCGCCACCTTCGATGCCGACGGTCAGCATCAGGTCAAGGACGTGGTGCGGATGATCGACCGCCTCGACGCCGACGGCGCCGATCTTGTGGTGGGCACCAGGTTCGCCAGCCGCGACGCACACGCGGTGACGCACACCCCGCCGCTGAAGCGGATCATCCTGCGCGCCGCGGCGTTTCTGAGCCCGCAGAGCCGGGCTCTCGGACTCACCGACGCGCACAACGGCCTGCGGGTGTTCAACAAGACGGTGGCCGACCAGCTGGACCTCACTATGAACGGCATGAGCCACGCCGGTGAGTTCATCGACCTGGCGTACGAAAGCCGTTGGCGTGTGGTCGAGGAGCCGGTCGAGATCCTCTACACCGACTATTCGAAGTCGAAAGGGCAACCGCTGCTCAACGGGGTGAACATCGTCTTCGACGGGTTGTTACGCAGGAGGCTGTCCCGATGAACTGGATTCAGGCGCTGCTGATCATCTCGGTGCTGGTGCTGCTGGCCTACCTGCTGGGGTCACGCCGCAGTGCACGGTCCAAGGCGTGGGTCAAGGTCGGCTTCGTGTTGTTCGTGGCGGCAGGCATCTATGCGATCCTGCGTCCCGACGACACCACCGTGGTGGCCAATTGGCTTGGGGTGGATCGCGGTACGGACCTGATGGAGTATGTGCTCATCATCGCGTTCGTGTTCGTGACCCTGTCGACTTACTTGCGCCTCAAGGACATTGAGCTGCGCTACGCCCGGCTGGCCCGAGCCGTAGCACTACAGAACGTGCGGGTCCCCGGTCAGGACAATCCGGTCGAGGGGACCACCTAACGGCTGAGCAGCCCCGCCAGCATGGCGATCCGGGCGTCCTCGAGTTCCGGCAGGGGCAGCACGCGTCGCACCATCGCCGCGCCGTCGAACGTGTTGATCACGATGGTCAGCAGCACGGCGAACACATCCTCGGGAATCTGGTCCGCCCCCGGCGCGCTCTTGGCCGTTTCGTAGATGTTGTCGATGTATTCGGCGAGCACGGTCTGCAATGGGCCCCGCAGCTTCTCGTCGGTGCGGGCCGCCATCATCAGCTCGTGCCACACGGTGTTGGTTTCACTGCCGGCGATGTCACGCAGGATCGTCAGCACCGCCGGTAGCGGTGGCTGCTCGGCAGGGATCTCCGCGACCAGCTTGCTGCCCAACTCCAGCTGACGGCGTGCCACCTCGTGGGCTGTGGCAGCCATGAAGTCGCTCATCGTCGGGAAATGCCGGAACAGCGCGCCGTCGGAAACCCTTGCCCGTTTGGCGATCACTGCCGCCGAGGCCTTGGCGTAGCCGACCTCGATGATGGTGTCGATCGCGGCATCGAGTAAGCGTGCGACGGTTTCCGCGCGGCGCTGCTGTTGAGTCCTGGCCATCTCAGACCGGCGTTTGGGCCAGCTTCTCAGCACCGGCCCGCAGGTAGCGCCCCGATTTCACCGATTCACCGTAGCCGTCACGGAATTGGCCGTTGCGGAAGACCACTGCACCGTTGACGGCGGTGGCGACCACGGCCTCGTCGCTGCGGTTCACCATGCGGCTCAGCCCGCCGTAGAACGGCACCGACTCTTCGTGGTAGGCCTCCACGGTGTCGTTGAGGCCGGCCGGGTCGATCACCACGAAGTCGGCCCGATCGCCTTGCCGCAGGGTTCCGGCGGAAACGCCGAACCAATCGGCCACCTCGCCGGTGAGACGGTGCACGGCGTGCTCGGTGGTCATGAACGGCCGGCCCGTCAGCTGCGCGTCGCGCACCCGCTTGAGCAGCTTCACCGGGTAGTTGTAGAATGCCATGTTGCGCAAGTGCGCACCGGCATCCGAGAAGCCCATGTGCACTGAAGGATCCTTGGCCAGCCGGTCGAGGTACCTGGGCCGGTTGTTGGCAACGATGGTCGTCCATCGCACATTTCTCTCGCCGTTGTCGACGAGCACGTCGAGGAAGGCGTCGAGCGGGTGGATACCGCGCTCGTCGGCGATCTGCCCGAAGCTCTTGCCGATCAACGTCTTGTCGGGACATTCGACGATCGTGGCGTCGTGGAAGTCACGGTGCCACAGCGTCGGTCCGAGAACGCGCCGGTCGAAGGACTTACGGAACCGGCGGCGGTACTCTGGGTCGGCGAGCAGCTTGTTGCGCTCGAACTGGTCTTTGAGGTGCAGGGCTGCGGTGCCCGCACCGAATTCCTCGAACACCGGCAGATCGATTCCGTCCGAATACAATTCGAACGGCACCGGCAGGTGCTGGAAGCGCACCTTGGCGCCCAGGATCCGGTTGAGCAACCGGACACCCGGCCCCAGCACGTGCACCGCGCCGGGCGCAGACTTGGCGTCGGCCGAGACCAGCAGACTCATCCGAACGCCCTTGCGCCGGCCGAACAGGCCACTGCTCTCCAGGAAGAAGTTCAGTGCCTCATAGGCTTTGGCGGTGCTGGGCGCACTCTGCAGCATCCGGCCGCGATTGCGCAGCACCTTGATCAGACGTCGGCGCTCACGCCAGGTCGCGAACGTCGACGGCAGGGCACGGGACCGGAAGCGGTCCCCGTCGAGCTTGTCGATCGCCGCGTCCATCCCGGACAGGCCGAGCATCCCGGCATCGAGGGCCTCATCGAGCTTGGCCGCCATGGTCTCCAGCTCGGCGTCGGTCGGGGTGACCCCGCGTGTGGTGGCCCGGTCCAAGCCCAGCACCGAAGCCCGCAAGTCCGAATGCCCCAGCAGCGAGGCGACATTCGGCCCCAACGGCAGGTCGTCGATGACCTTCACATACTCGGCCGGACCCGACCAGGTCTTGTGTTGTTCCAGGGCGCCCAGCACGAACTGACGCGGAACCGCCTCGACGCGACTGAACAGATCGGCTGCGTCCTCGGTGTCGGAGTAGACCGTCGACAACGAGCACATGCCTAGCAGCACGGTGGTCACGCCGTGACGCACCGATTCCCGCAGACCCGGATCCAGCAATACCTCGGCGTCGTAGTGCGTGTGCACGTCGACGAAACCCGGCAGCACCCACTTGCCGCCGGCGTCGATGACATCCGGGCAGTCGGTCTCGTCAAGCGGGGTGGGCGATACCGCGACCACCACCCCGTCGCGAATCCCCAGGGTACGGACCTGCGGCGGGGCGCCGGTGCCGTCGAACCACAAGCCGTTGCGAACGATGACGTCGTAGGACATGACGCAACGCTAGAGCAGAAAGTGAGTACTCACAATCTTTTAGTGCGAATTACCCCGGAAGAATTCGACCGTCTGGGGAATGCCCGCGGCCAGGTCCACCTGTGGCCGCCAACCCAGCACGTCTCGGGCCCGGCTGATGTCGAGCTGGGAACGACGCAGGTCACCCAGCCGCGCGGGGTGCATCTCCGGCTCATCGGCCGCACCGACGGCCAGCGCGATCGCGGTGTGCATCTCGCGGGTCGAGGTCTCCACTCCGGTACCGACGTTGAATCGCTGGCCCCCGCCGGCTGTCCCGGACGCCTTCACGAAGGCGTCGACCACGTCATCGACGTACACGTAATCGCGGGTGTCGGTGCCGTCGCCGAAGATCTTGGTGGGTCGCCCGGCCAGCAGCGCCTGGGCGAAGATCGCCACCACACCGGCCTCGCCGTGCGGATCCTGACGCGGCCCGTAGACGTTGGCCGGGGCGATGTGCGAGCAATCCAGGTTGTACAGATTGCGGAACATGTTGAAGTAGACCTCGCCGGCCACCTTGCTCGCCGCATACGGCGACGCCGGATTGGTCGGGGTGTCCTCGCCGGTCGGATAGGACGGCGGGGTGCCGTACACCGAACCACCCGAGGACGTGTGCACCACCTTGCGCACACCGGCCTGACGCGCCGCTTCGGCCAACCGGACCACGCCCACCACGTTCACCGTGGAGTCCAGCTGCGGATCATCGACCGAACGCTTCACCGAGATCTGGGCGGCCAGGTGGAAGATCACCTCCGGCTGGGTGTCCTTGAACAGGCCCAGCAGATCCGCGTCGACGATGTCGGCCTTGACGAACTCGAAGTCCGTGCTGTTCTCGGCGCTACTGAGGTTCTCTGCCCGTCCGGAGCTCAGGTCGTCGAGCCCGACAACGCTGTGCCCGTCGGCCAGCAGCCGATCGACCAGCGTCGATCCGATGAAACCTGCCGCTCCTGTCACCAGTGTTCGCACTGCCTCACCATACCGACGGCGGGTTGCCCGCCGCTGGGTCCGTACAGTCGGCAAGAGTGAACAAGATCGCCCGCATTGCCGCCGCGCTCATCGCGCTGCACCTGGTGATCCGGGCGATACTCGCATTCGGCGGCTATTTCTACTGGGACGATCTGATCCTGATCGGCCGGGCCGGAACGCAGAATCTGCTGTCGCCGTCCTTCCTGTTCGACGACCACGACGGTCACGTCATGCCCGCGGCGTTCTTGGTATCTGGCGCGGTGACCCGACTTGCCCCGTTCTCCTGGGTGCTGGCTGCCGTGAGCCTGGTGGTGATGCAGCTACTGGCCTCGCTTGCCTTGCTGCGGGCCTTGTGGGTGATCCTCGGCTGGCGCCCGGTCTTGTTGATCCCGCTGACCTTCGCGTTGTTCACCCCCCTGGCCCTACCCGGGTTCGCCTGGTGGGCGGCAGGGCTGAACACACTGCCGATGCAAGCAGCCCTGGCCTGGGTGGCTGGCGAGGCCGTGTTGCTGGTGCGGACCGGGTCATCGCGGCACGCGGTTGTTGGTGTGCTCGTCTTTCTGGGCGGGCTGCTGTTCTTCGAGAAGGCCGCGGTGATCCCGTTCGTGGCCTTCGCGGTGGTGGCTCTCCTGGGGTACGTGACGGGGACTTTTTCCGTGCGCGACGTGTGGCGACGGGGTCTTCAGCTGTGGGTGGGGTCTCTGGCGCTGTTGGTGGCCTGGATCGGCGTGTACCTGCTGGTCGTGGATCAGAAGCGGTGGAGCTTCGACGTGTCGATGACCTGGGACCTGCTGAGCCGCTCGTTCACTCACGGCATCGTGCCGGGCATCGTCGGCGGTCCGTGGTCCTGGCAGCGCTGGGCGCCGGCCTCGCCGTGGGCCACGCCTCCTCTCTCCGTGATGGTGCTGGGCTGGGTGGTGCTTGCTGTCGCCGTGGCGGTGGTGCTGGTGCGCAAGACCCGCATCTGGCCGGTGCTGGTCGTGGCGTTGGGCTACGCGGTGGCCTGCCAGATCCCCATCTACCTGATGCGCTCGTCGCGGTTCACCGCATTGGAGTTGGCACAGACGCTGCGCTATCTGCCGGACCTGGTGGTGGTGCTGGCGCTGCTGGCGGCGGTGGGATTCTGTGCGCCGAACCGAAGTTCGCGTTTTTCCGCATCCCCCACGCGGTCGGTTGTATGTGTCAGTGTCGCAGCGCTTTTCGTGGCAAGCAGCCTGTACTCGACCTTTACCTTCCTCAAGGTGTGGCAAGACAATCCCGTGCCGGCCTATCTGAACAACGCCCGCGCGTCACTGGCGTCTACCTCCTCGGCCGCTCCCCTGCTGGATCAAGAGGTCGACCCGCTGATCCTGCAACGCGTGGCCGCCCCGGAGAACCTGGCCAGCCACATGTTCGCGCTGGCGTCACCGCGCCCCGAGTTCGCCTCGGCGACAACCGATCTGCGCATGTTCGACCGGTCCGGGAAATTGGTCGACGCCAAGGTGACTTGGGTGCGCACCATCGTCGAGGGTCCCGCACCCCAATGCGGATTCCTGGTGCAGCCCGACGAACCCTCCGTGATGCCACTGGACGGGCCACTCCTGCCGGCCGACTGGACCGCAGAGATCAACTACCTGGCCAACAGCGACGGCTCACTGACCATGGCTCTCGCCGAAGGCCCCGAGGTGAAAGTGCCGGTACGGCCCGGACTCAACCGCGTCTTCGTCCGGCTACCCGGAGCCGGGCAGTCGATCTCCGTGCAGGCCAACACCGCCGCCCTGTCGGTGTGTATCTCCCCCGGGCCTGTGGGATTCCTGGCACCCAGGTAGTTCAGGTGCTGAGATACTGAACGTCGACTGTCGGGATCCTGCCGAGGGGGACGTTCTGTGAGCGCGCTGGATGGCTTCTATTCGACGTGGAACAAAGCGCGGGAAACCTTCGGAGTCGGCACACCTACCGACGGCAGCCAACATGACGGCAGCTCCCAGTTGCTGAAGATGAAGGGCATGGTCGAATCGGCCGCCCAGCATGATGGCTGGCAAGGCAAGGGCGCCGAGGCTTACGCCGCAGCCAACCAACAACATGCCGCGGTGTACGGCAAGCTTGCTGAACTCGACAAGAAGATGTCTGCCGAGATCACGAACGCGGCCAACATCGTCACCAACGGACGCACGCAACTCGACAACACGAAGTCCTGGGTGGATAGCGCGGTCAACTCCCTGCCCAGCTCACTCAGCGCCCAAACCCGCGAGAAAAGCCTGATCCCGATAGCCAAAGAAGGCATCACGCAGGTCAACAACACCGTCAGCACCGCCAATGGGGACATGCTCAAGATCGGCCTGCGCGTCAGTGGGATAAAGAACGAGTACGAGGGTCTGACAAATCAAAAGTTCGCGCGGGACGGGGAGGACAACTCACCGCAGGACAAGCCCGAGGATGAGAAGAAACCCAATGACAAGCCGGGCGAGCCAGGGTCTGGACCGGGAGAGCCCGGCGGACCAGAGTTTGTTATCGGCCCCCCTACGAAACCCGATATCAGTTGGGACGAGGACTTCGAGTACAACTCCGCAGAGCCCGGTCTACATGATTACCTGAAGCGGGCCGAATGGGAGGCAAAGCTCGCAGGCGGCAGATTGCTGCGTGGGGACCTCGATGACGCAACCCAAATGTACCGGCATTATTGGGATAACGACGGTAAGCCAATCGAATTCGACTACGAGGAGGCCTACCGCGAGGATCCGGGCATCCGCGCCAACGTCGACGATCAGATCAGCCGAGCGCAGCGCGGAGCCGAGGAGTTGATCCGGGCAGGCAACACATCGTTCTCGATGACCGGCGATCCGAATCCGACGACGAACTACCCCACCACAGAAAACTGGCAAAAAGCCGTTGGTGGATACCAACAGTGGAGCAGCGCGGACGTCAAGGTTGACGGCAACAAAGTCACGATGACAGTCACGGTGCACGCCGAAGACCACTACAACTTCAATCGAGGCCAGGCGGACATCGGCACCGGAGCATCTGACAACGAAAACGGTAGGTTCACCGAACTGGGATGGGCCAAGCCATTCGACTCCCACGGGGAAGTCACCCGAACCATCACCTGGGAATTGGGCAGTGCGCCAAGCGCTGATCAGGGAGGCCAGCCACAGTTTAATCCCGGCCGTGAGGACCGTGTGGACGGCAGAGGCAGTCCAGGCGGCGTACGGCCGCCCGACAACAATCGCAACACCGGAGGAGTGACACTGCCGTGACGAATTCTGTTGGGATGAGAAGGATAAGCGCTGTGGCCCTGCCGCTGACATTGGCCGCCGTCTTCGCGCTTTCAGCATGTGCCGCCAGTTCAAACAATGGGCAACAGATGGAGAGAACCGTGACCGCTCCCGCCGCCAAGACCACGTCCAATCCAGTCCGACATGAGCTGGAGCCGCTGACCAAACGGTTCCCCGCGCTCGGGTCGCCTGTCGCCGCATCGTGGGTCAGCGGAGACATGGGCGATCCCGAAGTACCTGGGCCGTCCCTATACTGGATCGACAGCATCGTCGAGCTGACTCCGTCCGTCGCCGAGGATCTGAAGACGAGGTACCGTCCGATTCCGACTACCAACCGGCCCGGGGTCTGGGAGTCGTTGCACGATTCGCTGCCGCAAGGCGGCTTCCTTGCCAGTGATCAACTCGATGCGGCATTCACCAGCTCCAAGATCAAATCCAAGGCATTCCTGGCTGAGGACGCACCGATCATCGTCATCACCGCCGCCGGGGAGTAGGCCCGAACCTCATGCCAAGCTGGCAGGCATGACTGACGACGTACGTGAACAAGGTCTACGGGTCCTGCAAGAGATGGTGCCGCACCTGCCGTCGAATGTTGTCGAACCCGACGGAAGATTCGGCGACGAGCTGATGGCCATCGGCGTCGACAATGTCTTCGGCCGGTTGTGGAGCCGTGACGGGCTGAGCCGACGTGATCGCAGCCTGGTGACCATGGGCATTCTGATCGCCCTGCGGGCCACCGATGAGTTCGAGTCGCACGTCAGGATCGGCCTCCGAAACGGCCTCACCGAGGACGAGATCGCCGAGGTGATCTACCACGCCAGCGGGTATGCGGGATTCCCTGCCGCGAACACCGCCCGCAACGTGGCGCGTGAAGCGCTGAGCAAGGACTAGAAGACGCGGCTGCCCTTCGCCGAGAGCTCGAAGCCGTGGTCACCGATCACGCACACTGTGCTCACTTCGGTGACCGCGCACGTCCCAGTATCGGGGTGGTCGAGCTTGCTGCCGGCGGAAAGCAACTTGTAATCGGCGGGGTCGACCGTGCGGTCCCGCGGCTCTTTGTAGTCCATGTACTTCTCCATGGCCGCGAGATCGACGGTGGAAAAGGTCGCCGGATCGAGGTCCATGGCCGCGAATACGTTGACCGAGTTGCTTGAAGTACCGGGCAGCTCACCCCAGCAAAAGGCTTGCTTCATGGGCGGATTGGCACGGCCGGTATAGGTGATCCGGCATCGGTACCCGCCCGGAGTGACGAACTGCGCGCCGTTCGTCGTCGGGTAGTTGTAGTACGTGTTGTAGTCGTGGACATCGACGGCGGTGTAGCCGCTCAGATCCGGGATGTGCCCCGGGTCGGCCGCCGCCGCCGGGGATGTCAGCGAAACCGCTGCCACGAGGGCCGCGCCCACCACGATCCGCGCCATAGCGGTGAGCCTAACGGCCCGGCGGGAACGCCGAACGCAGGATTTTCACGTCCCCATGGAAGGCGCCGTCGGCGAGCACTTGGTCCACGGTGATCGCTCCGACTGCGAGTGCGACGACGCCATCGGGCGAGGCGGTCAGGACCGTGCCGGGCCGCTCCATTGGGACATACGCGCTCGGGCCGTCTTCATCGATGCGCAAGGTCATGAGGAAGCCGTCGGTCTCGATCCCGAGCTCGACGGCCGGTGCGGCCGTGACACCGCGAAGCAGCGCAGGCAGAGCGAGCGTGAGCCAGCGAGGCCGGAACGCGTCGTCGCCGCGCCCCGACTCCAGCAGTGGAACGCCCCACCGTCCCAGAGCTTCCATCGGCTCACGGAGGGCTGCCCCCCAAGGCGTGAGTCCGTAAACGACCCCGGTGTCGTCAAGGCGGCGTTCGACGATTCCGTTCGCCTCCATGGTGCGAAGCCGGTCCGCCAGGAGGTTGGTGGCGATCCCCGCGAGCGAGGTCTTCAACTCGCCGTAGCGCATCGGCCCAGGAAGCAGCTCTCGCACGATCAGAAGCGTCCAACGATCGCCCACGACATCGAGCGACCGGGCGAGAGCACAGAACTGCCCGTAGGAACGGGGAATCTTGCCACCTTGATTGATATTTTCAACCATACTTGATTTTATCAACTTCACTGCGTAGATGCCGAACAAGGAGAACGATCCGGATGGAATTGAGCATCAATTGGTGGGCGGTGGTCGTCGCAACCGCAGTCGGAATGGCGATCGCGTTCGTCTGGTACAGCGACTGGGGCCTGGCCGGCAGCGCCTGGCGGAAATTGACCGGGGTGACCAAGGCTGACTCGGAGCGAGTCGGCAAGCGCCCCTTCGCAATTCTGCTGGCGTCACTGGTCGTCACGGCGCTCGCGCTCGCCGTCGCCTGCGCGATCACGTTCGGATTCTTCGGCAGTGATTCGCTCTGGCTCGCAGTAGCCGTCGGAATTGCGGCCTGGCTCGGGTTGTCGCTGTCCACGCTGGCACAGCACAACGCGTTCGAGTTGAAGCCTGCTCAGCTCACCGTGATCAACAGCGCGTATCAGCTGGTGCTGTTCGTCGGCATGACTCTTGCCGTCGGCCTGCTGGCGTAGCGGGCACAGACGTACGCCAAAAAAGAGAGCCACCTAGGAGAATCGAACTCCTGACCTATTCATTACGAGTGAATTGCTCTACCGACTGAGCTAAGGTGGCACGCTCGGCGAACCGGGCGGCACGAGTCTACGACAGCCGTGCCCGAGCCTCCAAAGTCACCCTCGCAGCGCCTGCCCGACGGTGGCCACCATGGCGTCGACCGCGAACTTCGGTTTGACGTTGATGGCCAGCGCTTCACGGCATTCCAGCACCGCCTCGATGCAGCGCAGCAGCCGGTCCGGGGGCACGTGGTCGGCCATGGCCTGCACTTTCTCGGCCATGTCCGGGTGATTCGCGGTCACCGACGACGCTCCGGATGACACCAAAAGCGCATCACGGAAATAGGTGGCCAGGTCGATCAGCGCCCGGTCCAGCGCGTCACGTGAGGCCCGGGTCTGACGGGACTTCTGCCGCCGCTCCAGCTCTTTGAGCGCGCCGGCGGTCCCGCGGGTGGTGGCCGCGGTGCCTTTCCCGGTGCCACCGGCCCCCAGCGCGGTCTTGAGTTCCTCGGTCTCGGTCTCGTTGCGTCCGGCGGTCAAGGCCAGCGCTTCGGCCTCGGCGACCGCGACCATCTCCTCGGCGGCCGCAAAGGCCCGCGCCGGTGTCGCGGCATCCCGGGCCAGCCCCAACGCGCGTTTACGGCGCTCCCGGGCCTCAGGGTCGGTGGCCAGTCGTCGGGCCCGGCCCACATGGCCGCCGCTGACGGACGCTGCCCAGCGGGCCTCGTCGGCGGGCAGCCCGTCGCCGGAAATCAGCACGTCGGCGATCGCATCCACCGACGGCGTGGTCAACGCGATGTGCCGGCAGCGCGAGCGCAGGGTGATCGCGATGTCCTCGGGATCCACCGACGGCGCGCACAGCAGGAAAACTGTCGAGGCCGGCGGCTCCTCCACCACCTTGAGCAGGGCATTCGCGGCGCCTTCGGTGAGCCGGTCGGCGTCCTCGATCACCACCACCTGCCAACGGCCGGTCCCGGGCCGCCGGGACGCGATCTGAACGATCTCGCGCATCTCCTTGACCGCGATCGACAGGCCCTCGGGCACGATGCGGCGTACATCGGCATGGGTACCGGCCATCGTCGTCGTACACGCGCGGCACTCACCGCACCCCGGTGTCCCCTCTGACGTGCACTGCAGGGCCGCCGCGAAACACAGCGCCGCCACCGAACGCCCGGAGCCCGGCGGGCCGGTGACCAGCCAGGCATGCGTCATGGTCCCGACGGTGGTACCACTGTGTGGCGAATCACCCCGGGCCGCCAATGCGGCCGCCACCAGCTCCTGTTCCACCGCATGCTGACCCACCAGCCGCGAAAACACCCCGCTCATCGTCCCCAACAGTAGTGGTCAAGCCGACACAACCGCGTCACAGCAGGCGCTGAACGTCCCCGCGGCCCGATACGGTGAACGGGTGACCACGGAGCCCATCCCCATCGCGCGAATCGGTGCATTCGCGCGATGGGTGGCGCGCACCCCGTGGCCGGTGTTCACGCTGGGCATGTTGCAGGCCGACATCATCGGCGCGTTGTTCGTGCTGGGCTTCCTGCGCTTCGGCCTGCCGCCCGAGGACCGCATCCAGCTCCAGGACCTGCCGGTGTTCAACCTGGCGATCTTCCTGGGCTACCTGTTCATCTCGTTCACCATCGGCGCCTACCTGGCGCTGCGGCTGCTCATCCCGGTGATCCGCTGGCAGCGCCGCGACACCCTGCTGTCCAAGTCGGACCCGGCCATCACCGAGTTGGCCCGCGTGCGCGCGCTGAAGATGCCCTTCTACCGCACCCTGATCAGCGTCACCAACTGGTTCCTCGGCTCGATCGTGTTCATCGTGGCCAGCTGGCCGGTGGCCAGTAAGTCCGCGCCCGTTGTCCTGGTCGCCACCGCACTGGGCGCGACCGCCACCGCGATCATCGGCTACCTACAGTCCGAGCGGGTGTTGCGGCCGGTCGCGGTGGCCGCGCTGCGCGGCGGGGTGCCGGAGAACTTCCGTGCCCCCGGGGTGATCCTGCGCCAGGTGCTCACCTGGGTGCTGTCGACGGGTGTTCCGGTCCTGGCCATCGTGCTGGCCCTGGTGGCCAGCAAGTTCTCGATCCTCACCGCATCGGCGGACCGGCTGATCACGCCGCTGCTACTGCTGGCCATCGCCGCGTTGGTGATCGGATTGTCCAGCACTGTGCTGGTCGCGATGTCGATCGCCGACCCGCTGCGCCAGCTGCGCTGGGCGCTGGGCGAGGTGCAGCGCGGCAACTACAACGCCCACATGCAGATCTACGACGCCAGCGAGCTCGGTCTGTTGCAGGCCGGCTTCAACGACATGGTGCGCGAGCTGGCCGAGCGGCAACGGTTGCGTGACCTGTTCGGCCGCTACGTCGGCGAGGACGTGGCCCGTCGCGCCTTGGAGCGCGGCACCGAGCTGGGCGGGCAGGAACGCGACGTGGCGGTGCTGTTCGTGGACCTGGTCGGTTCGACACACCTGGCATCGACGATCCCGGCCGGCGACGTGGTGAACCTGCTCAACGAGTTCTTCCGCGTCATCGTCGACACCGTCAACCGTCACGGCGGGTTCGTCAACAAGTTCCAGGGCGACGCGGCGCTGGCCATCTTCGGTGCCCCCATCGAGCATCCCGACGCCTCCGGTGGCGCGCTGGCCGCGTCCCGCGAGCTGCACGACGAGCTGCTCAGCGTGCTGGGCAGCGATATCGAGTTCGGTATCGGTGTCTCAGCCGGGCGTGCGATCGCCGGGCACATCGGCGCTCAGGCCCGCTTCGAATACACCGTGATCGGTGACCCGGTGAACGAGGCCGCCCGCCTGACCGAGCTGGCCAAACTCGAGGAGGGCCACGTGCTGGCCTCCGCCATCGCGGTGAGCGGCGCACTCGACGCCGAGGCGCTGAGCTGGGACGTCGGCGAGATCGTCGAACTACGCGGACGCACCGTGCCCACTCAGCTGGCCCGCCCGATGAATCTGGTGCTGCCGCGTGATCTGGAACGCGAAACCGAAAGCGACGTCTCCAGCTAGCGGCCTCACGCCTTCTTGGCGGCAGCCTTCTTCGCCGGGGCCTTCTTGGCTGCGGTCTTTTTGGCTGCAGCCTTCTTCGCAGGTGCCTTCTTGGCGGCCTTCTTCGCCGGCCCGCGGGCCCGGCGATCGGCCAGCAGTTCCGAAGCCCGCTCGTCGGTGATCGACTGCACGTCGTCGCCCTTGCGCAGGCTGGCGTTGGTCTCACCGTCGGTGACGTACGGGCCGAATCGACCGTCCTTGATCACCATCGGCTTGCCCGAGGCCGGGTCGGTGCCCAGCTCACGCAGCGGCGGGGCCGCAGCAGCCTGGCGCCCACGGCGTTTCGGCTCGGCGTAGATCTTCAGCGCCTCGTCGAGGGTGATGGTGAACATCTGTTCCTCGGTGGCCAGTGAGCGAGAGTCGGTGCCGCGCTTGAGGTATGGGCCGTAGCGCCCGTTCTGCGCGGTGATCTCCTCGTTGTTCGACGGGTCCACCCCCACCACGCGGGGCAACGACAGCAGCTTGAGCGCGTCGTCGAGCGTCACCGTCTCCAGATCCATTGTGCGCAAAAGTGATCCGGTGCGCGGCTTGGGCCCGGTCGGCTTCTTGCCCTTCTTGGCCGGAGTCCCCGCTGTGCCGTCGTCGGGGCCCTCCTCAGGCGCCGGGAGGATCTCGGTGACGTAGGGGCCGAATCGCCCGTCCTTGGCCACGATTTCGTGTCCGGTTGCCGGGTCGACACCGAGCACCCGTCCCTCTTGCGGTGTGGCGAAAGCCTTTTCAGCCAGCTCAAGGGTCAGCTCATCGGGTGTCAGAGCATCCTTGAGGTTGGCGCGCTGCGGCTTCAAGGCGCCGTCCGGAGCTTCAGGATCAATGACCATGCGCTCCAGGTACGGCCCGTTGCGGCCCACCCGAACCACGATCGCGCGACCCTCGTCATCGTCGAAAAGCTTGATGGAGTTGACTTCTCGTGCGTCGATGCCCTCGAGGTTGCCCCCCACGAGATGCTTGAGCCCACCGGAACGGGCGATCGAGCCCTCGACACCGTGCTCACCACCGAAGTAGAAGTTCGACAGCCAGTTGGTGCGCTGCTCCTGACCCGTGGCGATCTCGTCGAGCTCGTCCTCCATGGCCGCGGTGAAGTCGTAGTCGACCAGCCGGCCGAAGTGCTGCTCCAGCAGGCCGACGACGGCGAAGGCAACCCAGGACGGCACCAGAGCGCTGCCCTTCTTGGCCACATAGCCGCGGTCCTGGATGGTCTTGATGATCGAGCTGTACGTCGACGGGCGGCCGATACCCAGCTCTTCGAGGGCCTTGATCAGCGAGGCCTCGGTGTAGCGGGCCGGCGGGCTGGTCTGGTGGCCGTCGGCGGTCAGGTCGGCGGCGTCGACGCGCTGCCCCTGGGTCAGGTTCGGCAGCCGGCTCTCGGCATCGTCGGACTCACCGCCGGCCAGCTCGTCGATGCTCTCGACGTAGGCCTTGAGGAAGCCGGGGAAGGTGATCGTGCGGCCGGACGCGTTGAACACAACCTGCTCGCCACCGGCAGCGGCTCCGGCGATCCGCAACGAGAGCGTCGTGCCGCGGGCGTCGGCCATCTGTGAGGCCACGGTGCGCTGCCAGATCAGCTCGTAGAGCCGGAACTCGTCGGTCTCGAGCTGCGCGTGCAACTGGCCCGGGGTCTGGAACACGTCACCGGAGGGACGAATCGCCTCGTGTGCCTCCTGGGCGTTCTTGACCTTGCGGGTGTACTGCCGCGGCGACGGATGCACATACTCGTCGCCGTAGAGCTGCCGAGCCTGGTTACGCGCCGCGTTGATCGCCGACTCCGACAGCGTCGTCGAGTCGGTACGCATGTAGGTGATGTAGCCGTTCTCGTACAGCCGCTGCGCGATACTCATGGTGCGCTCGGAGGAGAACCGCAGCTTGCGAGCGGCCTCCTGCTGCAGCGTCGACGTCATGAAGGGCGCGTAGGGGCGGCGCGTGTACGGCTTCTGCTCGACGGAGCTGACGGCCAACTGGGCGCCGCGCAGCCCCGCAGCCAGCGCTCCGGCACTGGCCTCGTCGAGCACCAGCACCTCGTCGGGCTTCTTCAGCTGCCCCAGCGAGTCGAAATCACGACCGGCGGCGACCCGGCGGCCGTCGACGGTGTTGAGCTTGGCGGTGAACCGCGGCGGAGTGGCCTGCGGATCGGAGACCGATGCGTCCAGCTCGGCGCTGACATCCCAGTAGCCGGCGCTGCGGAACGCCATGCGCTCCCGCTCGCGCTGCACGATGATGCGCGTGGCCACCGACTGCACCCGGCCCGCCGACAGCTTCGGTGCCACCTTCTTCCACAGCACCGGCGACACTTCGTAGCCGTAGAGCCGGTCGAGGATGCGGCGGGTTTCCTGCGCGTCGACCAGAGCGATGTCCAGGTCACGCGGGTTTTCGGCGGCAGCCCGGATGGCCGGCTCGGTGATCTCGTGGAACACCATCCGCCGCACCGGCACCTTCGGCTTCAGGGTCTCCAGCAGATGCCAGGCGATCGCCTCGCCCTCGCGGTCACCGTCCGTCGCGAGATAGAGCTCGTCGACACCTTTGAGCAGGTCTTTGAGTTCGGTGACGGTGCTCTTCTTGTCCGGGCTGACGATGTAGAGCGGTTCGAAGTTGTCGTCGACATTGACCCCGAGGCGCGCCCACGGCTCGGATTTGTACTTCGCGGGCACGTCAGCGGCATTGCGCGGCAGGTCACGAATGTGCCCGCGGGAAGATTCCACCACATAATCGGAGCCCAGGTAGCCGGCAATCTTGCGCGCTTTCGTCGGCGACTCCACAATCACGAGTCGCCGGACATTGCCCTTGCTACCGCTGCCGCTATCGCCAGCCAACTGTGCCTACGCTCCACTTCTTTAGTCGCCGCGCCAAGCCCGGCAACTGACAATTTCGCATTACGCGCGAGCCTACGCAAACCGGCTCTCCGCGTGTGCATCATTAAATACGAGGCCAGTGCGCCACCGCCGCGGCGTCCCCGGGCGGTTCCCCGACGTTCTCCACCAGGCGTGATAGGCGTCGGCGCCCACTGATCCGCAGCGCGGGATGCGAGCCTCGGGTCCCGATCAATGTCGGCGCAATCCCCACCCGCATCATCGCCTCGGCCAGCGCCGCGTGGGTGTCAGGCGCGTGCGGGTCCAACCCGAGCAGATAGCGGTCGTCCGCCTCGAACGTGCCGGCAGCCAGCGTCCAGGCCCGCAGCTCACGGGAACCGGGTAGCCAGCCGGCCGGGACTGTTTTGACCGCCCCCCTGGTCCACGCCCGTGCGATCAGCATCAACTGGGGATCCAGTGCGGTTCGCACCAGCGGGTTGTCCTCGTCGGTCCGGGAGATTTCTGGTACCAACCCGGCGTCGCTGATCATCTCGGCCAGGCCGTGGGCGCGCCAGAGTTCGTCGACGACTACCGAAATCCGGGCCGCTTGCCGGCCGCCGACGCTCGCCAGCACCACCTGCCCCGGGCCGGCGAGAACCCCGGTCAGGTCGGCCACCGCGGGCGGCACCGACTCAGCCGAGAAGAAGGACAGCTGGCTCACAAATCGACACTAGGCCAGCTCGAGCCGCAAAAACGAGAACACCCCCGCGGTGTCCGATGTGGACTCTCGCGGGGGTGTCCCGTTGGGTTTGCTTGGCTCAGATGGCCCGAACACCCGTGGCCTGCGGCCCCTTGGGGCTCTGGCCGACCTCGAACTCAACCTTCTGGTTCTCCTCCAGGGTGCGGAATCCGCTGCCCTGAATTTCCGTGTAGTGGACAAACACGTCGGCAGAGCCGTCCTCCGGAGCAATGAAGCCGAAGCCCTTCTCCGCGTTGAACCACTTCACAGTTCCCTGTGGCATCTTTTGTTCTTTCCTTCTCTTTCAACCGGGTGCGGTCCACCGACTTCCGATGTACCGGGCCCGTTCCGACCGCCATCCTTCGTGGAGTCGCCCGGAACTGACCCGACCTACAACCCTCGCAGGAACCGCGATCGCAACGACGATCCTGCGAGTGCGAGTACAAACACAGAAGCTGCGACCGTGATCAGTCAACCATGTTCGGGTCGACTGCGACAGTCTTGGCGTGCGGCGCGTGGTGAACAATTCGTTTATAAATCCGGGCCGCCGTCGGCGGGGTAGATCGCAGGAGGACAAACAGTGCTGGATCAGGGGTCAGATTTCGGCCGTGAGCTGCTCGCTTGCGCTGTCGAGGGCACCCCGGCCGGCGAAGATCCGCTACGCCATGTTGCGGATATCCCTCCGCGACACGGCAAACCGCAACAGTGGCCACAATGGGCCCATCAGGAGGTCGTTCAGGCGTTGACCGACCGCGGAATCACCGCACCGTGGTCACATCAACTGGCCGCCGCCGAGCTGGCCCACGACGGACGCCACGTCGTCGTCTCCACCGGAACCGCGTCGGGCAAGTCTCTGGCCTACCAACTACCCATCCTGTCTGCATTGGCCGAGGACCGGCAGGCCCGGGTGCTCTACCTGTCGCCGACGAAAGCGCTTGGCCACGACCAGTTGCGCACGGCACAGAATCTGACCGAGACCGTGGCCGCGCTGCGCGATGTGGCACCCGCACCGTACGACGGTGACAGCGCAACCGAGGTGCGCCGGTTCGCCAGGGAGCGCTCCCGCTGGATCTTCTCCAACCCCGACATGATCCATCTGTCGCTGCTGCGCAACCATGCCCGCTGGGCGGTGTTCCTGCGCCACCTGCGGTACATCGTGGTCGACGAATGCCATTACTACCGCGGCATTTTCGGTTCCAACGTGGCGATGGTGCTGCGCCGACTGCTGCGGCTGTGTGCGAGATATTCGGCCGACGGCGCTGACCCTTCCACGCCGACGGTGATCTTCGCCAGTGCCACCACGGCATCGCCGGCCGAGACCGCGGCCGAGTTGATCGGGCAGACCGTGGCCGAGGTGACCGAAGACGGCTCCCCGCAGGGGGCGCGGACGATCGCACTGTGGGAGCCGGCGCTGCTGGAGGATCTCACCGGGGAGAACGGGGCGCCGGTGCGCCGTTCGGCCGGTTCCGAAGCGGCCCGGGTGATGGCCGATCTGATGACCGAGGGCGCACGCACTTTGACGTTCGTCCGGTCCCGGCGCGGCGCAGAACTGACTGCGCTGGGAACCCGAGCCCGGCTGGAGGACACCGCACCCGAAATCGCCCACCAGGTGGCCTCCTACCGAGCCGGCTATCTCGCCGAGGACCGCCGCGAGCTGGAACACGCCCTGACCGACGGACAGCTGCGCGGGCTGGCCACCACCAATGCGCTCGAACTCGGCATCGACATCGCCGGGCTGGATGCGGTGGTGCTGGCCGGGTTTCCCGGCACCGTCACCTCGTTCTGGCAGCAGGCGGGCCGGTCGGGCCGGCGCGGGCAGGGTGCGCTGATCGTGTTGATCGCCCGGGACGATCCGCTGGACACCTACCTGGTGCACCACCCGGCGGCCTTGTTGGACAAGCCGATCGAGCGGGTGGTGATCGACCCGACGAATCCGCACGTTCTCGGCCCGCAATTGCTTTGTGCCGCAGCAGAGCTGCCGCTCACCGAGGCCGAGGTGCGGCTGTGGGACGCCGAGTCGGTGGCCGCCACCCTCGTCGACGACGGATTGTTGCGCAAACGTCCGGGCGGCTACTTCCCCGCCCCCGGGGTGGATCCGCATCCCGCGGTCGACATCCGCGGCTCAAGCGGCGGCCAGATCGCGATCCTGGAAGTCGATACCGGACGGATGCTGGGAAGCACCGGCGCCGGCCGGGCGGCAGCCTCGCTGCACCCCGGTGCGGTGTACCTGCACCAGGGCGAGACATATCTGGTCGACTCGTTGTCGTTCGAGGACGGTGTCGCGTTCGTGTACGCCGCGGACCCCGGTTACAGCACATTCGCCAGGGAGCTGACCGACATATCGGTCACCGGTCCCGGCGAGCGCGCCACGTTCGGTCCGGTCACCGTCGGCCTGGTTCCGGTGACCGTCACCAACACCGTGGTCGGCTACCTGCGCCGCCGCCTCGACGGTGAAGTCATCGATTTCGTGGAACTGGACATGCCGCCGAGCACCCTGGACACCATGGCCGTGATGTGCACGATCACTCCGGAAGCCTTACAGGACAGCGGTATTGACCCACTTTCGGTGCCGGGGAGCCTGCATGCCGCCGAACACGCGTCGATCGGACTGTTGCCGCTGGTGGCCAGCTGCGACCGCGGGGACATCGGCGGGGTGTCGACGGCCGTCGGCCCGGTGGACGGTTTGCCGTCGATCTTCGTCTACGACGGATATCCAGGTGGTGCCGGCTTCGCCGACCGCGGATTCCGCAATCTCAGCACCTGGTGGGGCGCGACAGCCGATGCGATCGAGGCGTGCGACTGCCCGCAGGGCTGCCCCTCGTGTGTGCAGTCGCCGAAGTGCGGCAACGGCAATGATCCGTTGGACAAATCGGGCGCGGTGAAGGTGCTCCGCCTGGTGCTCGGCGCGCTGAGTACGTCCTCAGCGTCCATCCCCCGACCGCGTTGACGACCGACCCCTCGACGGCCGACTCCGCGGATCGACAACCACGTGGCTGCATTCCGCCACGCCGAACACACAGACGTTGCGACGAACGGTCGGACAACGCGATCCGTTCCCAATCCCGGAGGCCGGGCGCAGTGGCAAATTACGTGAACTCACCCATGTTTGCAACCCGACGGCGGCAAGGTTCGCCCACCCGCGACCGTGATCCGCAGTTTGCGGTACGGATTCCGTCGTCGTCAGCTCGTCGTCGGCTGCGCCGTCGGGTGTGCAGGTAGGTGGGCACTCCGCCGGTAAAATGCCGCACATGAACCACGACTGGCTGCTCGTGGAGACACTGGGGAGCGAGCCTGTGGTCGTCGCACGAGGTCTTCAGACAAAGAACCTCGTCCCGATCAGTGTGTTTCTGCGCCGAAATCCGCACCTGATGGCAATACAGAGCGCCATCAGGGAAACCGTGCAGGCCGGCCAGGGCCTCAGCACCATCACACCCAAGAATGACCGCGTAATCCGCACCGAGGTGGTGCGGATGTCCGACGGACACATCCACGGCGTGCACATCTGGATCGGGCCGCGCGACGCCGAACCGCCGCAACGCCCCGTTCCGGGCCCGCTGGTCTGGGATCTGACCGCAGGCGTGGCCACCGATACCCCTGAATCGCTGCTCAACAGCGGCATGAATCCGGAAACCGAAGCCACCCACGACCGGACGTTCGCCGACGACCTACCGGCGAAGTACCTCAACGGCACCGAGGCCAGGGTCCTGGCGATGACGATCAAGCCCGTCGTCGGCCACACCTTGTGCACCACCTGGGACGTCACCGACCACCACGGGGAACCCATCACCGTCGGATTCGTGGCCCGCGTCCTGCTGGAACCACAGGAAGACGGCTCCGAGAAACTGCTCTCCCGGGCGATGAACTGGCGCAGTGAACGGGAAGCGCCCGTCGAACAGCCCGACAGCCTGGCCCAGCGCATCCTCAACGGGCTGGCGCAACCCGGCGTACACCGGGCCCTGGTCGATCTGGCCAACTGGAAATTGTTGAAGTGGCTCGACGAGCCCGCACCGTTCTTCGACTGGCGCAACCGCGACGGCGGGCAGGCCCGCGTCCACCCGGCCGACGCCCGCCACATGGCCCGGATGACCACGGAGTTCTCGGGCGGAACCACCACCGCCGTGTTGCGGATGCGTGCCGAGGGTGGCGACTGGCGACCCGTACACATGACGATCAACCGGGTCGAGCTCGACGAGAACGTCTTCGCGGGGCTGATATCGATGCGGCTGCCCACCGACGACGAGGTTGCCGCGGCAGCCCTCGACCCCATCGACTAGATCACGGATCCACCGGCCCAGCCCGGGCCGATGCTCGGGCCGGCCCGGCTCCCCAGCGCCCGAGATGCACCGGGACCGTCACCTCGAGCACCACATCCAGCCCCTCGATCCGGCAGCTCGCGACGACCGACCGCATTCGAGCCGCGATTTCGGTGGCCTGCCGGCACGCCGCATCCGGGCCGGAAACCACAGCGCCTGCAGCACCCAGGGCGGCCAGGTCCGCCGCGGCCTGAGCCCGGTGCCGGGCCGTCACCGCAGCGCCCAGGTATGCAGCGCCCGTGGCGAACGCGATCAGCATCGCGACCATGGCCGCGGCCGGCACGGTGGCCGATCCTCGCTCACCCGACGCCGGGCTCGGGAACCGCTGCCGCCTCGGCGGACAGCGTGAGTCTCGGCAACATCGTGCCTGCGCTGACCCGGGCCACCACCAAATCGCCGTCCCGGCCGACATGCACCACCGCACCCGATGGTGCGACCCGGCGAGCCGTGGCGGTGGCCACTTCGCCCTCCCCACGTGCGGCCAGCCGGGCCGCTTCACGTGCCGCGTCGATACAGCGAATCTGCGTGCCCACCGCGCTGAGGCCGCCGACGCACAACCCCAGGACCGCCACCAGCGATACGAGCGCAAACGCAGCCTCGACGGTGACCGCACCCCGGTCATCTAGACGTTGGTGTTCAACGCCCGGCTGATGATGTTGGTCAGCGCCGTGACGATCGAGTCCCCGGTGACCACGGTGTACAGGATCGCCCCGAACGCCGCGGCGGCGACGGTGCCGATCGCGTACTCGACGGTACTCATCCCTGATTCGTCGAGCATCAGCAGTGCCGCCCTGGCGTTCGCACGCTGAATCATGTTTCCTGCCATGATCTTTCCTTCCTTTGCGGTGTGTATTCACATCAGTCCTGAGCCCAGTACGTCGCCGGCCAGACCGACGACCACAGGTATGACACCCAGACACAGAAATGCCGGCAGGTAGCACAGCCCGAGCGGACCGGCGACCAGAACCGAGGCACGTTCTGCCGCCGCATCGGCGGACGTGGCGGCCTCGTGTCGCGTCTGGGCGGCCAGCTCCGCCACGCCGTCGGCCAAGGCGCTGCCGGAAGCGGCGGACCGGCGGGCCAGACGCAACAGCGCCTCGGCGTTCTTGTCCTGGGGCACAAGAGCATTCCCGTGTTGACCGCCGGCCCAAGCTCGTGCGGGATCGGCCCCGAGCGCCAGCAGTTCAGCCGCCCGGCGCAGCAACGGCGCCAGGGACTGCGGAGCCGACGCGGTGACCGCCGCAGCTGCCGTGGACACAGCCAGGCCCGCGGACAGACACGCGGCGAACAGATCGAACGTCGAGGCGGCCGCGAGCGGCCCGTCTGCCGGTACCCGCCGGAGGTCAGAGCGCCGGCGTGGCGTTGGCGCAGCACGGTTGCGCACCCGGACGGGATCGGATCCGACCAAGAGAGCAGCGGCGAGAAACAATGCTGCCCAACTCATCTCAGCGCCCGTTCGGTGATCCGGTCCGACCACATCAAACCGGCGCAGGCCAGCAGGACTCCAACCACCAGAAGCGCGCCGCCGACATCCGTGCTGAAGAGGAACGCCAGGGGCCGCGCACCGATCAGCTGGCCCAGCGCTATCCCGGCGACCGGCAGTCCGGCGAGCACTGCCGCCGTTGCCCGTGGCCCCGCCATCGCCGCGTCGACGTGTGCGGAAAAGCGTTCGCGCTCGACGATGTCGCGCTGGGCCGTGCGCATCAGGGTGGCGATCGAGAGTCCATGCGCGTGCGCCAAGCGCCAGCAGGCAGCGAGCCGTTCCCAGTGCATCGGAAGTTGTGAGGATTGCGCGACGTCGTCCAAACCGGCAGCGACGTCGGCTCCCAGACGGGCCCGGGCCGCCACCGCGCCCATGCCGTGGCGCACCGGGCCGGAAACTTCGCCGGCGGCGGTCGCGAAAGCGGTGACCGGGTGCACTCCGGTACGCAACTCACCGACCAACACGTCGAGGGCGGCCTGTAGTGCCGCGGATTCCCGCTGTCGTAGCCGCCGGGCGACACGGCGCCGGCGGCGTATCGCCACGGTGCCCGCCACGACCACCCCCGCCAGCGCGACCGGCAGCGGCATCAACCAGGCCAGAACGACACCAACGAGCACCACCGCCGGTGCCGCCCGCGCCCGTCGCCGGACCGGTGAATCCATCCGCCGCAGTGCTGCGGTCCGCCTGGGTGTGGCCGGCCAGAGCACAAGTGCGGCTGCCAATGCCAGGGTGCTCACCGTCACGATGCCCCGCGCCGGTCGACGAGCGCGTTGAGAGCGTCTGCGCCACAACCCAATCCGGTATCGGCATGCCAGGCCGTCACGACCTCCAGATCCCCGCGGTTGCCCCGGCGCAGCACGGCGATCTCAGCGAGCCTGCGCTGCCCGGCGCCGTCACGGCCCACGTGCAACAGGACCTGCTGCTCTTATCAGGCGTTAAATTCTCAAAACACGCCTTAAAGGTGTGTTGAAGTGCAGTTTTATCCACGCATACATGTAACCTATTAGGTATGAGCAGCCAAAATTTTGCCGACCGGCAGCGGCGTGGCGCGAGGTTGAGTGTGGGATACCGGGGTAAATGTTTACCCCATGGAACTACACGACGATCCTCAGCAGTTGGTGGAGGAACTCGTCCGGCAGCATGCTCAGGTTTTGGGCGAGGCGCATGGGGATCTGGCTGCGCGGCATCCGGAAGTCCCAGATCGTTTTGTCGATCAGGGCAGCAATGTGCGACCGATCACGGTGTCGTGCTCGGTGTTGGAAACGTTTCTGCTATCGCGGTTACGGCGGGAGACTCCCGATTCGACTCTAAAAGTCAAGGCGGGCAACGGGATGGGAGTTCTTCTGCTCGACGGGAAGGGCTCGCGGATTTATGTGCGCAAGCATCCGCGCAATCGGCGGACTGGTCAGCTGATCGAGACTGTGCCGTTTGTGCCGGGTGGGGAGCAGTACAGCATCGAGGAGGTGCTGGGTCACCCGATCGGTGGCGAAGAGGGTATTCCCGAGCCGCAGAAGTATCGGGAATACCTGTTGTGGTGGCCGGACGGTCGCGGGTTTTTCGGCGGCGCGGTCCTCGCGGCGGGACTACTCCTCGACAATGTGGAGGTTCTTTACGGTCGGACACCGTTGCCGCCGCCGATCATGGAGGACCGCTCATTCAATGTTGGTCTCGGCGGGAGCCGTCGGGAGGGCGCGGGACCGGGGACTTTCGGGACACGGCGCCGCGACGACGACTTCGCCGAGGTCGACGAGGACGCTGCGAGCGATCAGGACGAGGAGGACGGTCCGCCGAAATCGTCGTAGCCATCGTGCACAGTGTTGGGTGCATGTGGGTTTCCCAACCCGGTGACGTTGAATTGAGCGCACGATGATTGAGGTTTTTGGTGCACGGGTCCGGCAGGCCCGGTTGTTGAGGCGGATGACGGCACGGTCGGTGGTGGAAGCCACAGGCTGGAGTACGTCACGGCAGTCCCAGATTGAGAAGTCGCTGACGGTGCGGCTCGACGACGGCGATGTTGCGTTGCTGGCGGGGTTGTTCCGGTTTCCTGCAGCGTTTTTCAGCTCGGAGCCGCGGACACGGATCACCGCGAACGAGTTGCTGTTTCGGGCGCCGAAGTCAATGACGTTGGGTGAGCAGGAGTTTCTGGCGACGTTCGCGTCGTTGGCAGGCGATTTTCTCGGTGAGCTCGATGGCCGGTCGAAGCTGCCTCCGGTGAAGGTTCCGACGGTCAGTCCCGATGAGCTGGCACACAGTTCGATCACGGTGGCCGCAGCACGTCTGCGTGAGGCGATGGGACTGGAACCCGATGAGCCGCTTGACGATTTGATGTATGAGGCCGAGCGGCTGGGTGCTCCGGTGATTGTCCGGCGCCGGGTCGCCGGTGAATGGGAAAGCGAATTCGCCGCTACCGGTGGGCGTTCTCGTGATGAGCGGCATTTGGGGTATTCGAGTTGGGTGGGCCGGTTACGGGACCGGCCGCTGCTGGTGTTGAGGGATAGCGACTCGTGGGAGCGGACCCGGTTCACGGTCGCCCATGAGCTCGGTCATTTGGTGTTGCACAGTCACGCCTATTGCTCGGTCAGTGCCGCCGACGAGTTGGAGGCAAACCGGTTCGCGACCGAGTTGTTGGCCCCGGCAGGGGTCATCGCCGGTGAGTTGCCGCGGGTGATGTCGCTGTTGAATCTGCGTCCGCTCAAAGCCAAGTGGGGTCTGTCGTTGGGGTCGTTGATCATGCATCTGCGGGATTCGGGGCTGATCGCGCCGGATCGGGCGAAAATGTTGACCACCCAGCTGCATTCACGGATCAACCCGGATACCGGGCACACGTGGGGTATGACGGAACCGGGGTGGGCTGACCGCGTCCCGGAGCGGCCCCGGCTGCTGCGTAAGTGGGTGGAGCGCTGCTACGGCGGCGCGTCGGTGCGGATGCTGAGCGCCCGGGATTCGATGATCTATCCCGCTGATGTGCTGGATTGGTTTTTGGCCACGCAGCGGCCGGCGCCGGCGGCCGAGCATAATCCGGTCGCGGCCAGTGTCGGCCATGGCCGCACCGCGGCCCCACCGGCCGATGGCGGCTCCCAGGTGATCCGGTTGGACGATTTCCGTAAGGGCAGGCCATCGTGAATGTGGTGGGGTGCGGCTGACGGTGGCACAGGTGCAGCGGGTGCGCTTTGAGGACCGGCCACCCACCTACACGGTGGTCGGCGTCGACAAGCTGCCCGTGGCCCCGGCGCGCGAGTACCTGACGTTTCTGCGCAACCAAGGGGGCTCACCGAACACGCTGCGCGCCTATGCCTATGGGCTGGCGGCGTGGTGGACGGTGCTGGAGGGTACCGGTACCGCGTGGGATGACTTCCCCACCAGTCTGTTTGGCCAGTTCCTGGCTTATCTGCGCACCGGGGATCTGCCTGGGGTGGCCCGTATCGGTGAACCGGAGCAGAGATTGGCCGAATCCTCGCTGCTGCCGCGCAGTGCGGCGGTGTTGTCGATGTACCGGTATTTCGCCAATGCCCATGACCTGGTGCGCCCCTACCGGCGGTTGTACGCCAGTCATGCTCGTACGTCCCGGCGGGGCCGCTATGCACCGTTTCTGGCCGGGGTCGGCCCGAAACGCGAGCAGGACGGGCCGATTCACCGGCTCCGCGGCCTGCAGCGCGCCGAAACACCGGTGCTGCTGCCGGTGCAGGTCAACGCCATCTTGGATGCGTGCAGTGTCCAGACGGTCTCGGGTGAATGGTCGGGCGGCGGGGCGGGGCTGCGTGACCGGTTGTTCTTCGCGGTGTTGGCCGAAACCGGGATGCGGCTCGGTGAGGCGTTGTCGTTGCGCCACAGTGATTTTGATATTGCCGGTGGCGGTACCCCATCGGTGATGGTGGCGGGCCGTGATGATCATCCGCACGGGGTGCGCGCGAAATCGGGCCCGCGCCGGATTTACATCGGCGACGATCTGGTCGCCCTCTACACCGAGTACGTGTGGCAGTTGGTGGCCGCCGGCGCGGATGTCACGGTCGGCGATCTGGCGTCGTGTTTCGTGTTTGTCAACCTGGTGCGAGGCGTGCGCTATGCCCCGCTGCGACCGGAAACCATCTACGACAAGGTGGATCTGATCACCGCGCGCCGAACCGGCGTGCTGCCTGAGCAGTGGACGCCGCACTGGCTGCGCCACACCCACGCCACCGCGTTGTTGCTGGCTGGGGTGGATGTGCATGTGGTGATGCGTCGTCTCGGTCACGCCGACGTGCAGACCACGTTGTCGACCTACGGGTGGGTGACCGCCGACGCCGAGATGCGCACGCTGGCCGAATGGAAGAACTATGTCGCTGGGTGGAAGGTGAACCGTGACGGGCAATGACAGTCCTGCACCAGCGCATACCCCACCGACGCGCGGTGCCGCCGGGGATCGGTGGACACAGCAGTGGCAACAAGTGCCGCCGCAGTGGCGCAGGCTGGTCTATCACCTGGATACCGGCCCGGCCAACACGGTCTTTCAGCGCAACCCGCGCTACCGGCCCACCCCGGACGGCCACGACTTCACCCCGCAGGGTGTGCCGCAACGGTTGTGCGAGGAGCTCGCGTGGTGGGTGTGGCTGTGTGGACACGAAGAACGTCGCAAGATCGAACCGTCGCTGCTGAAATGGACCAGCGGTGCACTGAGCATCGCCGCCGCCGACTACCACCAACGGCACCGGCGTTACCCGGTCAGTGTCGCTGATCTGAGCGCCGAGGCCATCGTGCGTCACGGGGTACGCGAGTTCGAGCGCCGCACCGGTCGGCTGCCCTCGGCCGGGTTTCGGCGCAACGTGGCCAGTTTCATCGAGCACCTGCACCTGTACGTGTCGGTCCGCTGCACCGACCGGCCATGGTGGGCTCATGACATCTGGGATCTGGACGCTGATCCCCGCATCCCGCAGCGTGAGCACGAACCCTGCCATGACCAGGTTGCCCGCCTCGGAGGGATCGAACCGGTCTGGCTGCGTGAAGGGGTGCGGTTCTGGCTGCGCACCTGTTTGACGGCTGAACTGCTGCGCTGGTCGTCGGTGATCGGCCGCACCCGCGGCATCACCCGCCATCTGGGTCCATTCTTGGTCGAACGCGGGATCGATGATCCGGTGATCAGCACCGACCGGGCGGCGCTGCGGCTGGTGTTCACCGAGTTCACCGAATACCTCAAATCACCTGCCGCGCGGGCCAAACCGGAGCGTCCGCTGTCGGCGGCGACGATCGCGGTCGTCCAGTCCAAGATTCAGATGTTCTACACGTTCATGGTGGACCATGCCGAGGAAGCCGCGGCAGCGACCGGAGATCCTCGCTGGAGCCGGTTGACCGACACCCATACCCGGTTGTGGGGTGCGGCGTTTCGCAGCCGACGCCCTACCGGCGGCCGGGAGCTGACCTGGTTTTCGACCGCCGAGCTGCAGCGGATGCTGTGCTATCTCGACGTGCTGGCCGCCGATGCGGGCAAACCGGTGGTCATCACCCATCCCGATTCCACCATCTCGGTCGTGGCTGGTCTCGGCGATCCGCAAGCGGCCCGGATCTGGCTGCTGCAAGCGTTGACCGGGCGCCGGGCCTCGGAGATTCTGATGCTCGATTTCGACCCGCTGCAGCCGATCCCGGGGCATGACCGCCCCGCGGGAGCCACCGACGTTCCCGATGGGTTCGTGGCCAAACTGCGTTACCAGCAGACCAAAGTCGACGGGGTGGTGCCCACCATTCTGGTCGAGCAGGCCGTGGTCAACGTGATCAGCGAACAGCAAGACTGGATCCGGCGGCGTTACCCGGATTTGGAGACGAAGTACCTGTTCCTCGGGGTGCGCTACCAGCACCAGGGCCAACGACCACGCAGCTATGACTCCTACAGCCGGATCCTCAATCGGCTCGACAACATCCACGGTCTCACCGACACCGCCGGCCACCCGCTGCGGTTCTCCCAGACCCACCGGCTGCGCCACACCCGGGCCACCGAGCTGCTCAACGACGGCGTCCCGATCCATGTGGTGCAGCGCTATCTCGGACACGCCTCCCCGGCGATGACCCTGCGCTATGCCGCCACCCTGCAAGCGACCGCCGAAGCGGAGTTCCTGCGGCACAAAAAGATCGGCGCCCATGGCACCGATATCACCATCAGCCCGTCCGACATCTACGACATGACCCAGCTCTCGGCCCGCACCGACCGGGTGCTGCCCAACGGGGTATGCCTGCTGCCACCGGTAGCCACCTGCGACAAAGGCAACGCCTGCTTGTCATGCGGGCATTTCGCCACCGACGCCACCCACCTCGACGAACTGGTCGACCAACGCGCCAGGACCCTGAAACTGATCGACGTCCGCCGCGAACAGTACCGTGCCCGCACCGGGCGCGAGCTCACCGACGACAACGTGTGGATCCATGAGCGTCGACGCGAAATCGCCTCCCTGGACGCCATCCTCGACCGGCTCCACCGCGACGACGTGACCGATGACGGCGCAAACAGCGTCGCCGGTGCGGGTACCGCCAACCGGGCACCCACGATGCAGACTGCTGCCCGCGGAAGCCACGAATCAGTGTTGCGCAAGGCTGACCCGGACACGCCGCGATGAGTCGCCCCAAGCCGCCGCCACCCACCCAGAAAGCACTGAATGCGCTGGCCGAATACCGCGACGGCCGCAGCGATGAGAAGCGGCGTGCCGTCGAAAAAGCGATCGCCTACCTGCGCAAGACCAACGCCGACATCAACTTCTCCACCGTGTCCCGCCGCGCCAAGGTGTCCCGCAAGACCATCTACAAACACGACGACCTGGTGGCCCTCATCAAGCAGTACCGCGACCGCCCCGCCGCCCGCCAGCCAGCACCGGCCGGCCGCGAAACCAGCATCGACGCTGCGCTGCGCCACCGGCTCGCCGCCAAAGACAAAGAGATCGCCGCACTCAAAGCCACCGTGGCAGAACAACAATCAACGATCGAGCTGCTCTACGGCCAACTCGACACCCTTCACGAACAGATCACCTGATCATCTCACCGTGGGGCGGTCATTCCGGAGCATCCCAGCTGACCCGCGCGCGCGGCGACGGTGTCCAGCTCACCTGTCGGCTAAGTGCAGCAGTCGGGGTCGAGCACCACGCAGAGTGCTTGGAGCGCTTCGGGTTTGACGCGGTGAAAGACGTTCATGCCGCGACGGTCGGAGATCACCAGCCCGGCTTTGCGGAGTTGGCCCAGGTGGTGGCTGACGGTGGATTCGCTCAAGTCGAGCGCCCCGGCCAGTTCCCCGCTGGTCTCCTCGCCGGGGCGCGAACTGAACAGTAGAGACATGATTTTGACCCGCATCGGGTCGGCGAGCGCCTTCAGGCGCATCGCCACCGCCAGGGCGTCGTCGTCGCTGATCGGGCCCGCGGCTACCGGGGCGCAGCATACCGGCGCGGACATGTCGATCACGGGCAGCGCTTTGGGCATGACCCCATCCTGCCACCAATCTTGACATATATCAAAAAGGTGGCATCCTGAGGTCGACGCGTCAATTCGATATATGTCTCAGCCCTAGAGGAGGCGGATTATGTCCCGTGTTCAACTCGCCCTCAATGTTGATGATCTCGATGAGGCGATCACGTTCTACTCCAAGCTGTTCAACACCACTCCGGCGAAGGTGAAGCCGGGCTATGCCAACTTCGCCGTCACCGAGCCGCCGCTGAAGCTGGTGCTGCTGGAAAACCCCGGTAAGGGCGGCACCATCAACCACCTCGGCGTCGAGGTGGAGTCCAGGGAAGCCGTCCATGCCGAGATCGCCCGGCTGACCGGCGAGGGGCTGTTCACCGACGAGGAGATCGGCACCACCTGTTGCTTCGCCACCCAGGACAAGGTCTGGGTGACCGGCCCGGCCGGGGAGAAATGGGAGGTCTACACCGTGCTGGCCGACTCCGACACATTCGGCGCCAGCCCACAGCACCTCGACGAATCCAGTGAGGGTGACGGTGATGTGTGCTGCGGCGGCGCATCCAAGGAGTCAGATCAAGCCGCAGCATCCTGCTGCTAGCCGACCGTTCGCGACCTGCCGCGGCCGTGGCCACACGGGCCGCGGTAGGCGCATGATCGGGGCATGGACCGCGACGCCATCGCTGCCGATCTGGAGCGCGCGCGTGTCACGTTTCACCAGCTACTGGCGGCCGCCGGTCCCGACGACTGGGGCGCCCCGACGCGCGGAACCCGTTGGACCAACGAGCAATTGCTGTTCCACATGGTGTTCGGCTACATGGTCGTGCAGCGACTGCTGCCCCTGGTGCGGGTGATGGGCCGACTGCCTGACCGCGTCAGCGTCACCTACGCCCGGGTGCTCAACGCCGCGACCACGCCGTTTCATCACGTCAACTACTACGGATCGTGTGCCGCCGCCCTGGTTTACAACCGGGTCAGGATGGGCGCCAAACTCGACCGGGTCATCGCCGCGCTGCAACAACGACTCGCCCGAGAAACCGACGACTCCCTGCGCCGCGGCATGCACTTCCCGCCGGGATGGGATCCGTTCTTCTCCGATTACATGACGCTCGAAGACGTCTACCGCTACCCAGGGCGCCATTTCGACTTCCACGCGGCCCAGCTCATCTTCACCTGACGTTCATTTGCCATCTGATTCGATAGCTGTCAATATCGATGTATGTCGAAGTCCCGGGAGATGTTGGCCGATCAAGTGTGTTGCCCTCCGGGCGCCCTGCTGCACGAACCCATATCGGCGGCGGTGGCGGCGGATATGGCGGTCAAGCTCAAGGCGCTGGCCGATCCGGTGCGGCTGCAGCTGTTCTCGGCGATCGCCAGCCACGCCGGCAGCGAGGCCTGCGT
Source organism: Mycobacterium sp. DBP42 (assembly GCF_005924235.1). Lineage (NCBI taxonomy): Bacteria > Bacillati > Actinomycetota > Actinomycetes > Mycobacteriales > Mycobacteriaceae > Mycobacterium > Mycobacterium sp. DBP42. The sequence goes on along the minus strand of NZ_VCMY01000001.1, from coordinate 270,341 downwards.
CTGTGACATCTCACCCGGGCTGGAAGTCTCCCAGCCGACCATCAGCCATCACCTCAAAGTGCTGCGGGACGCTGGATTGCTGACCTCGCAGCGCCGGGCGTCGTGGGTGTATTACGCCGTGGTGCCCGAAGCGCTGGCCAGCCTGGCCGTGCTCCTCGGCGCGACCACCGCCCACACCGTGGCGGGAGTATCGGCATGACCGACACCACCACATCCCCTCCAGCGGTCGTCGGCAAGCTCTCCACCCTCGACCGGTTCCTGCCCTTATGGATCGGCGCGGCCATGGTCGCAGGGCTGCTGCTGGGCCGCTGGATCCCCGGCCTGAACACCGCTCTGGAAAAGGTTCAGATCGACGGGATTTCGCTGCCGATCGCCCTGGGCCTGTTGATCATGATGTATCCGGTGCTGGCGAAAGTCCGCTACGACCGCCTCGACACCGTCACCGGCGACCGCAAACTCCTGCTCTCCTCACTGGTCCTGAACTGGGTGCTCGGACCCGCGCTGATGTTCGCACTCGCCTGGCTGCTACTGCCCGACCTGCCCGAATACCGCACCGGCCTGATCATCGTCGGACTGGCCCGCTGCATCGCCATGGTCATCATCTGGAACGACCTGGCCTGCGGAGACCGCGAAGCCGCCGCCGTCCTCGTCGCGCTCAACTCGATCTTCCAAGTCATCATGTTCGCCGTGCTGGGCTGGTTCTACTTGTCGGTGTTGCCCGGCTGGCTCGGCCTGGAACAAACCACCATCGACACCTCACCGTGGCAGATCGCCAAATCCGTACTCATCTTCCTCGGCATCCCGCTATTGGCCGGCTACCTGTCCCGCCGCATCGGCGAGAAAACCAAGGGCCGCGACTGGTATGAGGCCAAGTTCCTACCGACGATCGGCCCATGGGCCCTCTACGGTCTGCTGTTCACCATCGTGATTCTCTTTGCCCTGCAAGGCGATCAGATCACCCACCAACCCTGGGACGTCGCCCGCATCGCCCTACCTCTGTTGGCGTACTTCGCCGTCATGTGGGGCGGGGGCTACCTGCTCGGCACGCTGTTGGATCTGGGTTATGAGCGCACCACCACCCTGGCGTTCACCGCCGCCGGCAACAACTTCGAACTGGCCATCGCCGTGGCGATCGCCACCTACGGCGCCACCTCCGGCCAAGCGCTGGCCGGGGTCGTCGGCCCGCTCATCGAAGTCCCGGTCCTGGTCGGATTGGTCTACGTCTCGCTGGCGCTACGTAATCGGTTCAGCCACCACACCTCCCAACACCTGCCCACCGGCTCGACGACGAGAACGGAACCAGCCGATGACTGACAGCCCCGTCACCCACCAACTGCGCCACGACCTCTCCATCGACCAACAACTCGCCCTGAAAACCGCGGCGAGCCGTCTGCACGGCGAGTTCGACGGCACCTTCGGCACCGAAACCATCGAACGGTTCCTCTGCTCGTCCTACGACCAGTTCGCCGGCCGCGCCACCATTCCCAACTTCCTGCCGCTGCTGGCCGAACGGTTCGCCCGCCAGCGCCTCCACGCCCTGGCCCGGGTGGAAGGCAAGATCAGCGACGGCAAACCGACCGTCCTGTTCCTATGCACCCACAACGCCGGCCGCTCCCAGATGGCCCTCGGCTTCTTCACCCACCTGGCCGGCGACAACGCGATCGCCTGGTCCGGAGGGTCAGAACCCGGCAACGAGATCAACCCCGCCGCCATCGAGGCCATGCACGAAGTCGGGATCGACATCACCGGCGAATACCCCAAACCCTGGACCGACGAAATCGTGCAAGCCGCCGACGTCGTCATCACCATGGGCTGCGGCGACGCCTGCCCCATCTTCCCCGGAAAACGCTACGAAAACTGGGAACTCCCCGACCCCGCCGGCCAAGGCCTCTACGCGGTCCGCCCGATCCGCGACGACATCGAAGAACGCATCCACCGACTCCTGACCGATCTGAACGTGCCCATCACCCGCTAATCGCGAAAACCCAAGGAAAACACCGATATGGCCGACAGATCCGTGTTGTTCGTCTGCGTCAGTAACGCCGGCAAGTCGGTGATGGCCGCCGGGCTCATGCGGCAGATCGCCGGCCCGCACATCCGCGTGACCTCGGCGGGCACCCACGCCAAGGGTGCAGTCAACCAACAATCGGTGCAGGCATTGGCCGAAGTCGGCGTCGACATCAGCGACCATCAGCCCACCCAACTCACCGAGCAGATGCTCGACGAGGCCGATCTGGTCGTCATCGTCGGCACCCAAGCCCAACTCGAGGACCATCCCGGCACCACCATCCAACGGTGGGACACCGACGAACCCTCCCTGCGCGGCATCGACGGCATCGACCGCATGCGAATCATCCGCGACGACATCACCACGCGCGTCCAGGCCCTGGCCGCCAACTTGTCCACCGCGGCCGCACCACCCGCCGGCCAGTCAACACAATCCGACCGCCGAGACGGTTGAGGGCCACCCCGCTGCCGTTCGCCACCGATTGAGGGTTGCATTCCGTACCTAGGTACGGGTTTATCGTCGACGTATGGCCAGCGAGGAAACTACGGGTTGGGTGCCCGATTCGTGCTCGTTACCCACGGTTGATCGGCCGTTGCGGGTGGCCGAGTTCGACGGGCTATTCGGTCAATCGGTGCTGCGGTCGGTACGGGTGAGTGCCACACGGTTGGATCTTGTGCTGGCCGCCGACGCCGAGGCCGCTGCCCGCGACCTGGCGGCACGCGAAGTCGGCTGCTGCTCGTTTTTCCGCTTCGACTTCGACACGGCCGGTTCGGATGTGGTGATAAGCATCGGCGTTCCCCCGTCGCACACCGACGTGCTCGACGCCCTCGCACAGCGGATCGGTGACATGACGACGGGGCAGACGCGGTGAGCGACAGCGGATTGCGCAGCGGGCAGGTCGCGGCCGCAGCCGGGGTCAACACCGAGACGCTGCGCTACTACGAGCGACGCGGCCTGCTGCGCCAGCCGCAGCGATCACTGGGTGGACACCGCCTATACCCACCGGAAACCGTGACCATGATGCGGGTGATCAAGGCCGCGCAACGGTTGGGCTTCACCCTCGACGAAGTCGCCGACCTGTTGGCCGCCACCCGACTCGGTAGCCGCTCCGAGGCCGGACTACACACCCGGGCGGCCACCAAACTGGCCGAGGTCGACCAGAAGCTCGCCGAACTTACCGCCGTGCGCGACACGCTGCGTGCTGCGCTCGCCGCGGGCTGTGACGACCTCCTCGCCTGCGCCGAAAGCCCCTGCTGCCCACTACCATTCACCGCAGAACCCGACAACGAGACGAAAGGCGGCACCGGTGGCTGCTGCTGACGACCGCGCCCGCAAGGCGTGGTGGGCATCGATCGGCGTCGGGGCGCTGGCATGTGTGGGCTGCTGTGTGGTCGTGCCACTGCTGGCCGCGGCCGGCATCGCCGGCGGTGGCATGCTGCTCGTCGGTTCCCGGTGGCTAGAGCCACTCGGATTCGCGCTCATCGCCGTCGGAGTCGTCGGGGTGGTCGTGTCACAGATCCGCGCCTACCGCCGACGCGGAGCCGACACCTGCCAGTGCACTCGTCCGAACACGAACACCAGTTGCCGGTGCCGACGATCACAGCCGGCAGCGGCCCCAGTGCCCGGCCAGGTCTCCTAGGGTCATCACCATGGTGATCCGTTCAATCCTGTTGTTCGTGTTGGCCGCGGTCGCCGAAATCGGAGGCGCGTGGCTGATCTGGCAAGGTGTGCGCGAGCAACGCGGCTGGCTATGGGCCGGGCTCGGCGTCATCGCACTCGGAATCTACGGGTTTGTCGCCACCCTGCAGCCGGATGCGCATTTCGGCCGGATCCTGGCCGCCTACGGCGGCGTGTTCGTCGCCGGCTCACTGGCCTGGGGCATGGCGCTGGACGGGTTTCGACCCGACCGCTGGGACATCATCGGCGCCCTGGTCTGCCTGGCCGGCGTCGCCGTGATCATGTACGGCCCACGCGCGCACTGACACTTCCCCAGGAGGGGCATGCTGTGATCGAGTTCCTGTCCTGCAGCACCGGCAATGTCGTCGGAATCCGGTTCAGCGGCAAGCTGAACCGGCAAACCTACCGCGACGTGCTCGGCCCACGAATCGACTCCCTTCTGGAGCAGTACACCACGTTGCGGGTGCTGATCCTGATCGACGAATCCTTTGAAGGCTGGACCCTTCCCGCGGCCTGGGCCAACACGATCTTCGACCTCAAACATCGACGTCACTTCGACAAGATCGCCATGCTGGGCGCCCCGAAATGGGAAGAATGGTGCGTCAAAATACCCGCGGCACTGCTCATCCGCGGTCAACTGAAGACGTTTCCACGCGATCAACTCGAACCCGCATGGGACTGGCTTCGCGCATAGCGCCCGCTGAGCGGTCAGGCCAGCGTCAGCCAGCAGCGCCACCACTGGTGGTGGGCCTATGTGTGCGTTGCAGCCGCCGTCGGCGCTTCGGTCGTGGCACCAGCGGCCAGTGGTGTGGTGCGTCCGGCGCGCACACCGTTGGCGATGACGACGATTTCGTGCACCGTGCCTATGTCAACCTAAATTGGCTCCGCCTGGGCGGTGTCAGTTGGCCCCGCCTGGAGGCGTGCAGAACTCGCGCGGGTTGAGCGAAGCTGGATGTATGCGTGTGGAGCTTCTCACGAGCCCGGGGTGTCCGAATGCGGCGGCGGCTCGGCGCTTGCTCGCCGAGTGTCTGTCTGAGGTGGGTATCGCTGACGATGTGGTGGTGGAAAGGGTCGGTGCATATCCATCGCCGACGGTGCTCGTTGATGGTGTGGATATCATGAAGCCGGGCACTGAGTTGGCAGCTGATGCATGCCGATTGGACCTTCCGACCAGGGATCGCGTGCTGGCGGCGCTGCGGAGTGCGACACCGTTGACCTGATCGATCCGGGGTTTCACCCCGTTGCTCGGCCGACCCCTCTTGGCTGTGACGTGATCCTGTTGCGCCCCGAGTTCAACTGGCTGTCGTGGTTTCCTGGGTGCGGGTGTGTGCCAGCCGGTGGGAGTCGGTTCCGGTTTCGATGATGGCGCCCCGGAGGGGTTTGGTGCGTCCGGCGCGGACCCCGTTGGCGATGACGACGATTTCGGCGAGTTCGTGCACGGCGACGACCGCGGCCAACCCCAGCATCCCGGTGAGGGCGAGCGGAATGAGTACCGTGATCAGGCCCAGTGAGAGGCCGACGTTTTGCAGCATGATGCGCCGGGCACGGCGGGCGTGGGCGAAGGCTTGGGTGAGGTGGCGCAGGTCTTCACCCATGAGGGCGACGTCGGCGGTTTCGATCGCCACGTCGGTGCCCATTGCGCCCATGGCGATGCCGAGGTCTGCGGTGGCCAGGGCGGGGGCGTCGTTGACGCCGTCACCGACCATGGCCGTCGAGGAATGTTGGCGCAGTTGACTAATCAGCGCGGCCTTGTCTTCGGGCCGCAGATCAGCATGCACCGTATCGATCCCCACCTGCTTGGCCAGGGCGGTCGCGGTCGCTTGGTTGTCACCGGTCAGCATCGCCACCTGATAACCCCCACGGCGTAACGCCTCGACGACCCGGGCGGCTTCGGGCCGTAGTTCGTCACGCACCGCGACCGCCCCAATGACCTGACCGTTGTCTTCGACCAGCACCGCGGTCGCCCCGGCGGCCTGCATCTTGGCGACCTGTTCGGCCAGCGGGCCGGGATCGAGCCAGCCGGGCCGACCGAGCCGCAACCGGCGGCCGTCGCGATACCCGGTGAGGCCGGCGCCGGTGACCGCCTCCACCTCCTCGGCGGGTCGGACCGGGCCCTCGGCGGCGGCGAGGATCGCTGCAGCCAGGGGGTGTTCGCTGCGGGCCTCCAACGCCGCCGCGACCTCCAGCACATGCTCGCGGGTGGCGCCGTTGGTGGTGGCGACGTCGATGACGGTGGGCTTGTTGGCAGTCAATGTGCCGGTCTTATCCAGCGCCACGGTGCGGACCGCGCCCAGGGCTTCCAGCGCCGCGCCGCCCTTGACCAGGACGCCGAGCTTGCTGGCCGCGCCGATCGCGGCGACCACGGTGACCGGCACCGAGATCGCCAGCGCGCATGGGGAGGCCGCCACCAGCACCACCAGGGCGCGTTCGATCCACACCAGCGGATCACCCAACACGCTGCCGATGGCCGCGATGAGGACGCCGGCGATCATGATCGTCGGGACCAGGGGTTTGGCGATGCGGTCGGCCAGGCGCTGGGCTTCGCCCTTGCGGGACTGCTCGGCCTCCACGATGGCCACAATGCGGGCCAGCGAGTTGTCGGCGGCGCTGCTGGTGACCTCGACCTCGAGCACCCCGGTGCCGTTGATCGACCCGGCGAACACCTCATCACCGGGCCCGGCCTCCACCGGCACGGATTCGCCGGTGATCGCCGAAACATCCAGCGCGGTACGGCCTGAGACGATGACCCCGTCGGTGGCGACGCGTTCACCGGGTTTGACCAGCATCCGGTCACCCACCCGCAATTCGCTTGGCGGGATGATGGTTTCGGCGCCGTCGCGCAGGACGGTGGCCTCATCGGGCACCAGCGACAACAGGGCGCGCAGGCCGCGGCGGGTGCGGGCCAGCGAGTATTCTTCGAGACCTTCGCTGATGGAGAACAGGAACGCCAGCATGGCGGCCTCGCCGACCTCGCCGAGGATCACTGCGCCGACCGCGGCGATCGTCATCAGCGTGCCGACCCCGATCTTGCCTTGGGTCAGCCGGCGCAGCGTCGAGGGCACGAACGTGTAGGCCCCGATCGCCAACGCCAGCGCATACAACCCGATTTCGACCGGGCGGGGCCCGCCGGCCCCGCCGACCACATACCCGGCCAGCAGCACCACACCCGCCACCGCGGCGGCGCGCAGTTCGGTGATCTCCCAGAGCCGTTCGGGTTCGTGCTCGTCGTCGCTACGTTCGTCGCTGCCGCAGCCACACGCCTCACTCATCGAGCAACCTTCTTCCGCTGATCGGGGAGGCCGTAGTTGGGGCACAACGCCACCGCGTTGCCGGTGGCCTCCAGCACCGCCTCGGCCGCGCGCAACATCTCCAGCAGCTCCGGGCGGGCCAGCCGATACACCGAGGCGCGGCCCTGCGGCCGGAAATCCACCAACCCGCAGTCACGCAGGCAGGCCAGATGCGCCGACACCGTCGACTGCGCCAACCCCAACTCGCCCGTCAGATCCACCACCCGGGCCTCACCACCCGCCAGGCGGCGCAGGATCGCCAACCGGGTCGCATCCGAGAGGCTGTGAAACAACGCCGTCGCCGCATCCACATTCCCGCACACCGCGGGATCGACCGAACCACTTTTCATCGCCACATAACGATGATAGCGTCCAATGCTATTGATCGGTCAACCTCGCCAACATCGATGCCATGCGATATAGCCGCCGATCCCACGAAAGAGGTATCTGAATGGCGCGCGCCAGCCGCATGTTGCTCACCGCGTTCGTCATCGCCGCGATGGCGATCGGTGCGCTGGTCTACCTGTCGGTGCGCGACCGTGACTCGACCGCCCCAGCGCAGTCCGATACCAGCGAGATCGGGCAGGTGGTGCGGGAGAACAGTCACCGGCTCAACTCGGTGCCTGAGAGCAAGGTGACGTTCGTGGAGTTTCTCGACTTCGAATGTGAGGGTTGCCGCGCGGTTTACCCGGAGATCGAAAAGTTGCGGGCTGAATACGGGGACCGGGTGAATTTCGTGATCCGCCACTTCCCGCTGCCAGCGCACGTCAACGCCGAGCGGGCCGCCCGGGCCGTGGAAGCCGCCGCCCAGCAGGGCCAGCTGGAGGCGGTGTATCGCAAAATGTATGACACCCAGGCTCAGTGGGGTGAAAAGCAAACCCCGGCCGATGACGTATTCCGTGGATTCGCAGCAGAACTCGGCCTGGATATGGCCGCTTTCGACGCGGCCTACGCCGATCCCGCCACGCTGGAGCGCATCCGGCTCGACATGGCCGACGGCCGGGCCTTGGGGGTGCAGGGCACGCCGACGTTTTTCCTCAACGGCACCCGCATCCAACCGCACAGCTATGAAGACCTCGCCAAGGCCCTTGATCAAGCGCTCGCCGAGAACTAACCGCGCCGTCCCACGTCCATCGGCTTTAACGCCCATCTCCACATCGGCACCTATCCCAGTCCCGGCCAGGAGGTTTCACCCATGCCCGCCACCGCGCTCATCTTCTACGTGATCTTTGCCGTCTTAGGGTTCGGCTGGCGCAGTTGGACCCAATACCGCCACACCGGATCCACCGGATTCCGCGGCATCCACGGTCGGCCCGGGTCGCTGCAATGGTTGGCCGGTGTCGGATTCATCGCCGCCATCCTCGCCGGGGCGGCCGCGCCCCTGCTGCAACTGCTCGACATCCTCACCCCGATGGCCGTGCTTGATGCGCCGTGGATCCAGACCACCGGCATAGTGCTGGCCGTCGCCGGGATCGCCGCCACCGTCCACGCCCAACGCGACATGGGCCCATCGTGGCGCATCGGAGTGGACCCCAGCGAAACAACCACATTGGTGCGCCACGGCGTGTTCGCGCTGGTACGCAACCCCATCTTCACCGCCATGCTGATCTTCGCCGCCGGCATCACCCTGATCACCCCAAACCCGCTTGCCCTGGCCGCCTTCGCCGTCTTGTGGGCCACGATCGAACTGCAGGTACGAGTGGTCGAAGAGCCCTACCTCAACACCATCCACGGCCAGGCCTACCGGGACTACTGTGGGGCTGTCGGCCGGTTCGTTCCCTACATCGGACGCCGCCTGACCGTCTGACCGCCGACGCGAGGTGAACCATGCCCACCGATGATCGCACCGCCCGCTGGAACCGGTACTGGGACAAGAAATCTCGCACCTATGACCGTGAGATCGGGTTCTTCGACCGCCACCTGTTCGGCGACTCCCGCCAATGGGTCTGCAGCCAAGCCACCGGCGACGTCCTGGAGGTCGCGATCGGCACCGGACTCAACCTTGCCTTCTACCCCGAGAACGTCACCCTGACCGGGATCGACTGGAGCCAGCAGATGCTCGACATCGCCCGCCAACGCGCCGCCGACCTCGGTCACCCCGCCACCCTGCAACAAGCCGACGCGCATCACCTGCCGTTCGACGATGCCAGCTTCGACACCGTCGTCTGCACCTTCGGGCTCTGCGCCATCCCCGACCACACCCAAGCCCTCACCGAAATGACCCGAGTCCTGCGCCCCGGCGGAAAACTCATCCTCGTCGACCACATCCGCAGCAGCACCGCCCCAGTCCGAGCCGTGCAGCGGGGCCTCGAACTATTCACCATTCCCCTCGGCGGCGAACACTTCCTACGTCGCCCCCTAGAGCACCTGCGGGCCGCGACCGACCTCGCGATCGACCATCGTGAGCGGTTCACACTCGGCCTCGTCGAACGCGTCGTCGCCCACAAAACCCCTGCCACCTGACCTGCCCTGCAGCCAAGGGGTCCGAGCGGGACACCATCACGAAAGCAGCCGCACATGACCGAATTCACCAGACGCGCCGCACTTGCCCTACTCAGTGGGGCAGGGGCGATCGCCGCACTGGGATACCTGTTGCGCACCAACAGTATTCGCATGCCCACCGGGAACGCCAACGGTCCCGGCATGATGGGCGGAGTCTCCGGCACCGACATGGATCGCTACATGACCATGTTCGCCCGCCACACCGAACTGCGCCGCACCGTGGAAAACATCCCCGGAGGCATCCGTACCACCACCGAATCCGACGCCCCCGATCTCGTCGCGCAACTGCACGCCCACGTCTCCTCGATGTATCAGCATCTCGACCAAGGCGCCGAAGTGAGCTGCATGAGTCAAAGCCTGCCCACCCTGTTCCGCCATGCAACCGACTACCAGCGGCGAATCACACTGACACCTAACGGAGTTATCGCCACCGAGACCTCCTCCGACCCCGAGCTCACCAACACCATCCGCGCCCACGCACACGAAGTCACCGGCTTCGTCACCGACGGCATGCCCGCCATGATGGGCCCGATGATGGGCGGCCGCGGAATGATGGGCTCCTGAATCGTCGCGTCAACCAGAACGCACCAACCAACCCCTAACCGGAAACACCAACAGCCTAACCTGTTTCCGATCAGGCCCGACTAGATCAGATCGCCTCAGCGGGAACAACAGTAAACATCAGAATCTGACCCCAGATAACACGGCCGCGGCCAGTTGGCTGACCAGCGCGGAGCGGTCCAAGCCGCCGAGCGCGCCAAGGGCCTCCAGCCGGGCTGGCACCTCCGCCGGGCTGTTGGCGTGCACGGTACCGGCCCCGCCGTCGTGCCCGGTGTTCAGCGCCGCCAGCAGGTCCACCACCTCGGCCCCACGAACCTCACCGACGACGATCCGGTCCGGACGCATCCGCAATGCCTGACGCACCAGATCGCGCACAGTCACCTCGCCGACGCCTTCGACGTTGGCACCCCGAGCCACGAGCTTGACCAGATGTGGGTGCGGCGGCGCCAGTTCGGCGGCGTCCTCGACGCACACGATGCGTTCATGTCCCGGGACCGCGCCCAGCGCCGCAGCCAGCAGGGTGGTTTTCCCGCACCCCGTGCCGCCTGAGATCAGGAACGCCAGCCGGGCCCGGATGATCGCGTGCACGAGGTCGGCAGCTGGCGGTGGAATGGCCCCGGACCGCGTGAGGGTATCGAGATTCTGGGTGGCCGGACGCAACACCCGCAGGGACAGGCAGGTACCCGCGGCAGCGACCGGCGGCAGCACGGCGTGCAATCGGACGGCGCACGGTCCGACGCCGGTGAGCTGACCATCCGCCCACGGCTGCGCCTCGTCCAGCCGACGTCCGGCCAGCAGTGCCAACCGCTGGGCCAGCCGGCGGACCGCGCCTTCATCGGGGAAACAGACTGTGCTGCGGTGTAACCCGCTGGCGTCGTCCACCCACACTGCGTCAGGGGCGGTCACCAGAACGTCGGTGGTGGTCGGCGCGCACAGCAGCGGCTCGAGGATGCCCGCTCCGGTCAGTTCGGTCTCCAGCAGCCGCAGATTGCTCAGCACCTCGGTGTCGCCGAGCAGGCCGCCGGACTCGGCGCGGATCGCCGCGGCCACCACACCGGGACTCAGGGCACCGTGGGTGGACGCCGATATCTCGGCCACGAGACGTTCCCGTACCCGGTCGATCAGCGATGCGCTCATGCGGCCCCCGCGTCCTGCGCAGGATGGGCCGCCAGCACCGAAAGCACCCGCTGCGCCGCCGAACCCAGTGGCGACCGGGACCGCACCCGCAACCCGCCGCGCTCCAACACCTCGGCGATGCCGCCCTGCGGTCGCATCGCGGCCAGCAGCGGCAGGTCCACGATGCGGGCCACCTCGGTTGCCCGCAGTCCACCGGGCGACGGGCCCCGCACGACGACACCGGCATTCGGGTTGCAGGCCAGCACCCATGGCCGTGCGGCCACCGCCGCGGTACATGACCGCACATCGGCGGGTGTCACCACGACCACCAGATCAGCTGCATCCAAAGCGGTTTCGGCTGCCGGGGTACTGTGACGCGGCACATCGCACACGACCGTGACACCCCCGCGGCACCCGGCGTCGATGACGGCGCCCAGCGGCCCCGCTTCGATATCGGTGCCCGAACGCCCGCTGGAGAGCACGCTGACCCCGTCCCGACGGGGCAGCGCGTCGCGCAGCGCCGGATAACCCAACCGGCCGTCCTGCAGCGCCAAGTCCGGCCAGCGCAAGCCGGGCAGGTCCTCACTGCCCGCGACCAGGTCGATCCCGCCGCTCCACGGATCCGCCTCGACCAACAGCGCGGTCGGCGCCGATTGCGCCAGCGCCACCGCGAACACCGATGCGCCCGCTCCCCCACGGGCACCGACCACCGCCACTACCGGGCCACGGCCGGCGTCGTCGTGCCAGGCGGCTTCGGACAGGGCCGCCACCAGATCGGCGTCCTGGGCGGGAAGAGTCACGACATGTTGCGCGCCGACGGAGATCGCGGCCTGCCAATCGCGGGGCCGCGGGTCCTGGTGACCGACCAGGATGACACGGGGGCGCCGGGGTAGCGTCCGGGCGGCGCAACGCTGTGCGGCCGCGGCATCGAGCAGCACCGCCGACGCCGCGATCCACGCTTTCCGCCCAGCGGAGTCGTCGACGATGACGAGGCCGACCCCGGCCGCTGCCGCCACCCGCGACACGTCTTCACGCAGCAGTGGATCACCGATCAGCGCCAGCACCGTGCCGGTGGCGGTGGAGTTCGGGGCAGCCATGTCTTCACCCTGCGGGCAACCGCTGGGCCCCCGCCATCACCAATTCGCAGATTGTGGATGAACCGCGCGCTGTGGATGAACGGCGGTCCGCGAACGTACCGCACAGCTCGAGTGAAAATACGGTTCCGCAACCAACGAAGTCCGGCCGCCGAGGATTCTTCCCCCCAGAAAAGGGACGACCCCCGCCAGGGGGGGAGGAGGCGGAGGTCGTCGTGTATCAGCCCCGGGGGGTCGGGCTGATACACCCTCGGCATAAGCCGAGTAATGCTCACTATACACACGGAACTGCCAAAACATGCAAGAGACGCCTGTGCGGGCTACCGCGCGGGCCCCCGGCGACGCCCTCGGGAGATTGTGTCTTGAACTGCCATTTTGGGTTGGCAGTCGGATATGGCGATGCACCTGCCTCTATGCTGGCGCTTGTGACCGCATCCGATCGGGCTGCCGGGGAGTTGAGCGCACAGCAATCCGGGCCGCAGGACGGTCGGCCAGTGCGCACCGCGGCCTTCTTCGACCTCGACAAAACCGTCATCGCCAAGTCCAGCACCCTCGCTTTCAGCAAACCCTTCTTCGACCAGGGATTGCTGAACCGGCGCACCGTCCTCAAGTCGACCTATGCCCAGTTCTTGTTCTTGATGTCGGGTGCCGACCACGACCAGATGGACCGGATGCGCAGCTATATCACGAACATGTGCACCGGCTGGGATGTCGAACAGGTCAAGTCGATCGTCGGCGAGACCTTGCACGACATCGTCGACCCGCTCGTGTTCGCCGAGGCGGCCGAGCTGATCGCCGACCACAAACTGTGCGGCCGCGACGTCGTGGTGGTGTCGGCCTCGGGCGAGGAGATCGTGGCGCCGATCGCCAGAGCGCTGGGAGCCACCCACGCCATGGCCACCCGGATGGTGGTCGAAGAGGGCCGCTACACCGGCGAGATCGCCTTCTACTGCTACGGCGAGGGCAAGGTCGCCGCGATCCGCGCCCTGGCCGCACGTGAGGGCTACGCCCTGGACCACTGCTACGCCTATTCGGACTCGATCACCGACATTCCGATGCTCGAATCCGTGGGGCACCCCACCGCGGTCAACCCTGATCGCGGTCTCCGCAAGGAAGCCGCCTCCCGCAGCTGGCCCGTGTTGACCTTCACCAGGCCGGTGTCGCTGCGGAACCGGATTCCCGCGCCCTCCGGGGCTGCGGTGGCCACCACCGCAGCCGTCGGAATCAGCGCGTTGGCGGCGGGTGCACTGACGTATTCACTCCTGCGCCGCTTTACGTCCTGACCTACCGCACGTAGTAGCTGACGCTGCGGCGTAACGATCAGAAGTCGGGGCACATTTCACCCTTGCTGTGACCGTGGTCACGTAGTACAAAGGAACCACGGAAGCTTGGATGAGGCCAAGGCTTAGCCGGAAGAGAAGGCTAAATCTCCCGAACCAGGCTCCCCAGCACGGGTCCCGGCACCCACGCGGAGCACATGCCGCGGAATAGGCAAAAGTGTTGCGGGCCTGCGTGATTGCGAAGAGCGGACGGCCACGACGGCCCTTTGGGTGGGGTTGCAGCCGAAGCGCATCGCAAGGACGCCGAGGCCACCCACGCAACCCACATTGGCACGCTTGGTAACCGGTATCCGTGCTAGCGGGCGACGAGCCGAACACGTTTCGGACCGTCGCCCGCTTTCGTTTGCTGAATGCGTTTCGACCGGGAGCCTCATCCTGCCGCGGACTGGGCGATCTGCAGGGCTTCCCGCGCGCCGCCCTTGAGGCCTTCACTGCTGAACAGCAGCCAGGCGGTGAGCCCGTCGGGCGTGCCCGAGGCGAATCCCCGTGCCGCAGCCCGGTACTCCCCCGACTTGCGCATCCAATGCACCTCGGGGACCCCGAGGCCGTGCGGGTCCAGGCCGCTGGCGATCGTCACGAGACGCGAGACCGCGCGGGCGACGACGCCGTCAGCAGTGCCGAACGGAGCCAGGCTGAGTAGTTCGCCGTGCCCGACGGCGGCCAGTACCGGGGCCGGAACCTTGGAGCCCCCGGCCAATATCTCGGTCAGCAGCTCGAGGCGGCGACCGACGTCGGGATCGGTGCGTGGCCGGCCCAGGTGCTCGTCGTCGGTGAGATCGGCAGCGGCCAGAGCGTGCAGCCGGGCCAATGCCTGCATCGGGGCTCGCTGCCATACCGCGACCAGCGAGGTGGCGCCGCCGTCGAGCGCCTCGGCCACCCGGATGGCACCGGCGGTCACCGGATCCGGTTCACCGTCGGCAGACCACTGCACGGCGCCGCCGTCGAGCACCGCCGAGGCCCGTGCCGCACGCAGGGCGGCTTCGGCCGCGGTCTGCGGCCAGCCCCGCAGATTGAACTTGTGTCGATGCGCCCGGCCCAGGGCCTCACGCGCCTCGTCGCTGGCCGCGGAAACACCGGGCAGATCGACCAGCGGTGCGAGTGGATCGGTCGTCATACCCCAGAACGCTAGCCGACCGCTGAACGTCTTCTCGCCGACCGTTGGGCGCATCTGGACCGCCGCCCGGCAACCTCTTGTGAGCTCCCAACGCCGCTGCAACCTTTGGTGACTAGGCTCACACCCATGTCAAACGCGCCATCGACGCCTACCGAAGTTCCGTCAGCCTATCCGCCGCCTGCCGATTTCGCGGCCAACGCCAACGCGACGGGCGAGTTGTACGCCGAGGCCGAGAAAGACCGGCTGGCGTTCTGGTCCGCCCAGGCCGACCGCCTGAGCTGGCAGGCCCCGTTCACCGAGGTACTCGACTGGTCGGAGGCACCGTTCGCGAAGTGGTTCGTGGGCGGCAAGCTCAACGTTGCCTACAACTGCGTCGACCGCCACGTCGAGGCCGGCAACGGCGACCGGGTCGCGATTCACTGGGAGGGTGAGCCCGTCGGCGACGCCCGGGATATCACCTACGCCCAGCTCAAAGACGAGGTCTCCCAAGCCGCCAACGCGCTGAGCGCACTCGGCCTGACCGCCGGCGACCGGGTCGCCATCTACATGCCGATGGTGCCCGAGGCCATTGTGGCCATGCTGGCCTGCGCCCGTTTGGGCGCCATGCACAGTGTTGTGTTCGCCGGGTTCTCGGCCAGCGCACTCAAGGCCCGCGTCGAGGATGCAGCGGCCAAGCTCGTCATCACCACCGACGGCCAGTACCGCCGCGGCAAGGCCGCCTCATTGAAAGACGCCGTCGACGAAGCGGTCGCCGATCAGCCGTCGGTCGAGCACGTGCTGGTGGTCCGGCGCACCGGAATCGACGTGAACTGGACCGACGGCCGCGACCTGTGGTGGCACGAGACCGTCGACAAGGCGTCGACCGAGCACATTCCCGAGGCGTTCGACTCCGAGCAGCCCCTGTTCCTGCTTTATACCTCGGGCACCACCGGAAAGCCCAAGGGCATCGTGCACACCTCGGGCGGCTACCTCACCCAGTCGGCCTACACGCACTACAACGTCTTCGACCTCAAGCCCGAGACCGATGTGTACTGGTGCACCGCCGACATCGGCTGGGTGACCGGGCACACCTACATCGTCTACGGCCCGCTGGCCAACGGCGCCACCCAGGTGGTCTACGAAGGCACTCCCACCTCGCCCACCGAACACCGCCACTTCGAGATCATCGAAAAGTACGGTGTCACAATCTATTACACGGCGCCCACGCTGATCCGCACCTTCATGAAGCTGGGCCGGCAGATCCCCGCCGAGCACAACCTGTCCAGCCTGCGGCTGCTGGGCTCGGTGGGCGAGCCGATCAACCCCGAGGCCTGGCGCTGGTACCGGGAAGCCATCGGCGCGGGCAAGACTCCGATCGTGGACACCTGGTGGCAGACCGAAACCGGGGCCATCATGATTTCCCCGCTGCCCGGTGTCACCGCGGCCAAGCCGGGCTCGGCGATGACCCCGCTGCCCGGCATCTCGGCCAAAATCGTCGACGACGACGGCAACGAACTGGTGCCCGGTGCCGATGAGGCCGAGCACGTCACCGGTTACCTGGTGCTGGACCAGCCGTGGCCGTCGATGCTGCGCGGCATCTGGGGCGACCCGCAGCGGTTCAAAGACACCTACTGGTCGCGCTTCGCCGAGCAGGGCTGGTACTTCGCCGGTGACGGCGCCCGCTACGACTCGGACGGCAACATCTGGGTGCTGGGTCGCATCGACGACGTCATGAACATCTCCGGACACCGTATTTCCACCGCCGAGGTGGAGTCCGCCCTGGTCGGGCACTCCGGGGTGGCCGAGGCTGCCGTGGTCGGTGCCAGTGACGACACCACGGGTCAGGCCATCTGCGCGTTCGTCATCCTCAAGGCCAGCGCGCACGGCGGTGCCGCCACCATGATCGACGAACTGCGCGCCCAAGTGGCCACCGAGATCTCCCCGATCGCCAAGCCGCGCGAGATCCACGTGGTGCCCGAGCTGCCCAAGACCCGCAGCGGCAAGATCATGCGCCGGTTGCTGCGCGACGTGGCCGAGGGCCGCGAGCTGGGTGACACCTCAACCCTGGTCGACCCCAGCGTGTTCGAGGCGATCCGCGCCAGCAAGTAGTTCCGCCGAGCGGATCAACGGACGGGCACGAAACCCGTTCCCGGCCGGTTCTTGGCGGTGATGTCGGCCAACTGCGTGTTGAACGACATCGTCACGGCCGGGGTGTGCAGCGGCACGAACTTGACCACACAGGTCGGCAGTTCCTCGGTGTACGCGCCGTGGATCATGCCGACCAGCCGGTTGTTCACGGTGACCGGCGCCCCGGAGTCACCGGGCTGACCGCACACCTGGTTGACGATGGTGCCGGGGTCTTGTCCGGGCCCCCAGGTGACGCCGCACGAATAACCTGTGGTGCGCCCCAGCTTGCAGGCGATCTCGCCGAATGCCGGGTCCGGGCCGAGCCCGTCGATCTGAAACCCGTTGACGTTGTTGGTCGGAGTCACCTTGGCCGGGTCGAACTGGATCACGGCGTAGTCCAGGTTGTCGTTGCCGGCCACCATCGTGCCCAGCACCCCGGCACCGTTGGCGCCTTCAGCCGACACCGTGGCACCTGGCCCGCCGCAGTGCGCCGAGGTGAATCCGATCAGACGGCCGGCATTGTCGTGCCCGATCGTGGTGAGCGTGCAGAACGCATCGCCGTTGACCACGATGCCTGATCCGCCGCCGAGGACCACCGGTGGATCGGCATGCGCCGGAGCCGGAGTCAGCATCGCCACCAGGGCGATGACCGGTGCGCCGATGAGCCACTGCCAGCGGCGTCTGCTCGTCAAGTGTCCTCCAATCGACGCGCCCGACCCGCGCAACTCAAGAATGCGGTCAGTCTACTAAGGCGCGGATGTCGGCCGGGATCGTTAACGGGTTCGCCGCATGGCAACATGAACGCCATGAGCACAGGCGACCGCAGGGACGGCGTTCCGACGACGGTGACCTCGATTCCGCTCGTCGACCCGCATGCCCCCAAGCCGGACCCCTCGATCGGCGACCTGGTCAAGGACGCCACCGCGCAGGTCTCCACGCTGCTGCGGGCCGAGGTGGAGCTGGCCAAGGCCGAGATCACCCGGGATGTGAAGAAGGGCCTGACCGGCAGCGTGTTCTTCATCGCCGCGCTGGTGGTCCTGTTCTACTCGACCTTCTTTTTCTTCTTCTTCCTGGCCGAGCTGCTCGACACCTGGCTCTGGCGCTGGGTGGCCTTCCTGATCGTGTTCGGCCTCATGGTGCTGACCACGGGGGCGCTGGCGTTGTTCGGCTTCCTGAAGGTGCGACGCATCAAGGGTCCGCAGCAGACCATCGAATCGGTCAAGGAGACCCGCGAGGCGCTGACACCCGGCCACGACAAGGGCGCCTTGCCTGCGGTCCCGGTCCGGCCGGCCACCGATCCGTCAGGCTGGTAATGCCCCCACCCGCCCCGTCGATCACCAGGATCGAGGGGCCATGGCGGCATCTGCAGGTGCATGCCAACGGCATCCGCTTCCATGTGACCGAGGGTGAGAGCTCGCAGCCCGAGCCGGCGGATCGGCCGCTGGTCATCCTGCTGCACGGGTTCGGCTCGTTCTGGTGGTCGTGGCGTCACCAACTCACCGCGCTGACCGGCGCCCGGGTCGTGGCAGTCGACCTGCGCGGCTATGGCGACAGCGACAAACCACCGCGAGGTTATGACGGCTGGACCCTGGCCGGGGACACCGCCGGACTGGTGCGCGCGTTGGGCCACAAGACCGCGACGCTGGTCGGTCATGCCGACGGCGGCCTGGTGTGTTGGGCGACGGCGGTCCTGCACCCTCGTGTGGTCAACGCGATCGCCCTTGTCAGCTCACCGCATCCGGTGGCGCTGCGGTCCGCCACCTTGAGCCGCCGTGACCAGGGTCGAGCCTTGTTGCCGTCGATGTTGCGCTACCAGTTGCCCGTCTGGCCCGAGCACGCGCTGACCCGCCACGACGGCGCTGAGTTGGAACGCCTGGTCCGGAGCCGGGCGGGGGCCGAATGGCAGGGCACTCAAGACTTCTCCGAAACCATGGGCCATCTGCGTCAGGCCATCCAGATTCCCGGAGCCGCGCACTGCGCCCTCGAATACCAGCGGTGGGCGGTGCGCAGCCAGCTACGCAGTGAGGGCCTGCGGTTCATGCGTTCGATGAAGCGTCCGATCAGCGTGCCGGTGTTACACATGCGTGGCGACGCCGACCCTTACGTGCTCACCGATCCGGTACACCGGACGCAACGCTATGTGCCGCACGGCCGCTACGTATCGATCACGGGTGCAGGGCATTTCGGCCACGAAGAACAGCCCGGGGCGGTCAATGAGCAGCTGAACCGGTTCTTGGCCCAGCTGAATGCCTAGCTGATCAGGAGTTGATGCAGGTTCCGGTCGCCACCCGCTGGGTGTTGCCGACCTTGGCCAACTGGTGCTCGACTTCCTTGGCGGTCAGCACGAACCCGGTATCGGCGTCGTCGACTGCCGCGCCGAACACCACGCCGAGCACCTTGCCGGCCCGGTTGATCATCGGCCCACCGGAATTGCCTTGCCGCACCGTGCCCCTCACCGTGTAAACCTCGCGGGTGACGGTGGCGGTCCGGTAGATGTCAGGCCCGTTGAGCTCGATGATCTCGCGCACGCGCGCCGGGGTGGCAAGGAAGTCACCGCCGCCCGGGTAGCCCATCACCACCGCGTCGGTGCCCTTCGGCGCCGGTTGTTCGGCAAACTGCAGCGGGGTGATCGGCAGGTCCGGCACGTCGAGGATCGAGATGTCGGCGTTGGGGTCGTACGACACCACGCCCGCGTCGTAGGTCTGGCCGTCGGCTTCGATGGTCACGCTGTCTGCACCGGCCACCACGTGGGCATTGGACATCACGCGGTTGGGCGCGATCACGAACCCGCTGCCCTCCAACACCTTCTGGCAGCTCGGCGCGACGCCACGGATCTTGACCACGCTCGCGCGGCTCGTCGTCACCACGGGATCGATGGCCAGCGAGGCATCCGGGGCGTCGACGTTGACGATCGGGGTGCGACCGAAGGGTTCGAGCACATCGGGCAGCCCCGAGGTGTCCAGCAGGGTCGACAACCGATTGGGCACCGAGCGCATCCAGTCCGGCGCCACCTTGTCGACTTCGGTCAATACACGCGAATTCTTTACTGCGGCAGCAAGGTTCGGCTGATCAGCGGAGGTCAGCAGGCTGCCCAACAGCCAGGACGCGACCAGCACGGCGACCAGCATCAGGCTGACTCCGACCACCGAGTCCAGCGCGCGGAACAGCGGGTTGCGGATGGTGCCGCGGACGGCACGGCCCAGCACCACACCGGCGATCTCACCGATCACCACGAGCGCGAGGATCAGGAACAGCGTCGCGAACAGCTTGGTGCGGTCACCACTGATGTGCGGGATGACGTGCGGCGCCAACAGCACGCCCGCGACAGCGCCGAGCACCACACCGATGAACGACAGCAGGGAGCCGAGCGCGCCCGAGCGCCAGCCTGAGATGGCTGCGACGAAGCCGATGCCGAGGATTGCGAAATCGAGCCAGACCGAGGGTGTCATCTATATCCACTTCAACATGGGGCTTCACCGTAACCGTTGTCATGCCCGACGAGGGCCATTGCGTCATCGAGTCCGCGGACGTCCTCGGTGTTCCACGGCTTGGCCCAGCCCGCGACGTCGAGGATCGCCGAGATGACCTGGCCGGTGAAACCCCACACCAGCATCTCGTTGAGCAGGAAGGCCGGGCCGGCGAATCGGCTGGTGTTGGCCTCCCGGTAGACCATGAGGCGGTTCTCCGGGTTGATGAAGGCCCGCACCGGAACTCGCGCCACGACGGCGGTCTCGGATTCGTTGACGACGGCCACCGGGCCCGGGTCCGGCGAATACGCCAGCACGGGGACGACGTGGAACCCCGAGGGCGGGATGAACATCTTCTCCATGGTGGCCAGCGGGTACAGCCGGCTGGTGTCGATACCGGTCTCCTCCCACGCCTCGCGGAAGGCCGTGCCGACCGGCCCTTCGTCACCGGGATCGGCGGCGCCGCCGGGGAACGCGGCCTGGCCGGCATGGTGGCGCAGGGACGAGGCGCGGACCGTCACCAGCAGGTCGGTCTCCTCGGGCGGGGTCGGGGGTGCACCGTCGGTCGGACCCGAGAACAACACGAGGACTGCGGCGTCGCGCCGGGCGCCCGCGACGGCGGCCTGATTGTTGGCTTCGACGATGGCGGCCAGCACCTCGGGGGGTACCCGCCGACGGTAAGCGTCCGGTACCCGGTCTAGGTTGTCGACCAGTGGCTTGAGCCAGGCCGGGGCGGCATCCGGGAACAGCCCGTCGCGCGTCGATCTCACCCCGGATGCTCCTATCGGCTAGAGCGGATCTTCTCGTCGACCGCCGCCGCGATCTCGTCGGCGCTGACGAACGAGCGGGGCAGGGTCCCGGCCACGCTACCGTCCGCGCGCAGGACCACCGTCGCAGGCATGACGTTGGGCACCTTGAGCGCGGCCGCGACCAGCCGCCGACCGTCCTGCAGCGTCGGCAGCCGCACTCCGAGTTCGGCCAGCCGCACCAGCGCCGCCGTCTCGTTCTCGTCCTGATGCACGGTCACCACCAGCACGTCGTCACCGACCCGGCGTTGGTACTCGGCCATCGCCGGCAGCTCGTCGGCGCACGGCCCACACCAGTATGCCCAGAGATTGAGCACGACAGTCCGGCCGGCGAGCGCGGATGCCACGTCGACGGGTTTTCCGTCGCCCGCGCAGTCCAGGGTGATGCCACGCAACGCCGCGGGACCTTCTCCTTTCCCGGGCGCGGGGCACGGCGGCAGATCGGCCCGGGCCCGGGGGCCGGCCAATGCCTCTGGGGTGTCGGCGTCGCGGTGGTCGCGCGATGTGGACTGCCCCGCCTCGGCCTGCAGTTCCGGCTCGTCGCGCAGCTCCATCCAGAACGCGGTGCCCAGCGCCACCAGGATCACCAGGACCACCACGGTCCAGCGCGCGGAAACGCTCACCTTCACAGGCCGGCCAGCGCCAGCAGATGCTCGGTCTCGGGGCCTTTGACCAGGGCGGCAGCGGTCTCCGGGTCGGTGGGCCCGAGCCCGAACGACGGGCAGTCCTTGGCCAGCACACACACCCCGCAGGCGGGCTTGCGGGCATGGCAGACGCGGCGGCCGTGGAAGATCACCCGGTGGCTGAGCAGGGTCCACTCTTTGCGTTCGATCAGCTCGCCGACGGCGAACTCGACCTTGACCGGATCCTCCTCGGCCGTCCACCGCCAGCGCCGCACCAGCCGCCCGAAGTGCGTGTCGACGGTGATGCCCGGGATGTCGAAGGCATTGCCGAGGATGACGTTGGCGGTCTTGCGCCCCACCCCGGGAAGCGTGACCAGGTCGTCGAGGGTCGCGGGCACCTCGCCGTCGAACCGGGCGACCAGTTCCTGGCCCAGCCGGATCAGCGAGTTGGTCTTGTTCCGGTAGAACCCGGTCGGCCGGATCAGCTCCTCCATCTCGGTGCGATCGGCCTGCGCGTAGTCCAGCGCGGAGCGGTATTTGAGAAACAGCGCGGGCGTGGTCAGGTTCACCCGCTTGTCGGTGCTCTGCGCCGACAGGATGGTCGCCACCGTGAGCTCGAGCGGGTTGGTGAAGTCGAGTTCGCAGTACACGTGCGGAAAAGCCCGGGCCAGTTCACGATTCATCCGTCGAGCCCGACGGACCAGGCCCAGGTGGGTTTCGGAGTCCCACTTCTTGGACCGGCGCGTCTTCCCTGTCGGGGCGGCAGCCTCAGTCACGACAATCAGCGTACTGACCTCGACAGACAATCTCCTGCGCGGACCGGTGATGATTCGTGACCCCACTGAGACCTACGCCGTGTTAACTACTGCGTTGTGTCGTGGTTGCTGGTAGCACTCATCCCGGGGTTGCTCATGCTGGCGGCGGTTGGGCTCGAGCGACTCGAATCGGGTTTGGCCCGAGAGCCCGCCCCGGCCGCCCTCCCACCGAGGGTCAAGCCGGTGACGATCGACCTCGATAGTGAGCGTTTGCCGACGCGCTACTACGAACCGCAGGCCATAAATACCGGGTTTCCTGCGTCTCGACCTGTCAATCGTGTGTAGCGTGAGCTAGTCGCGAAACCGCGTACCTCTAGACTGAGCAGGAAGTACCAGTAAGAGGACAACACCACCCAATAGCTTAAGGGGCAACGTGGACGAGATCCTGGCCAGGGCCGGAATCTTCCAGGGCGTCGAACCGACCGCCGTTTCGGCGCTGACGAAGCAGTTGCAGCCCGT
Organism: Mycobacterium sp. DBP42; assembly: GCF_005924235.1. NCBI lineage: Bacteria > Bacillati > Actinomycetota > Actinomycetes > Mycobacteriales > Mycobacteriaceae > Mycobacterium > Mycobacterium sp. DBP42. The sequence goes on along the minus strand of NZ_VCMY01000001.1, from coordinate 247,366 downwards.
CGACTTCCCGCGCGGGCATACGGTCTTCGCCGAAGGCGAGCCCGGCGACCGCCTGTACATCATCATTTCCGGCAAGGTGAAGATCGGCCGCCGTTCGCCTGACGGCCGCGAGAACCTGCTGACCATCATGGGTCCTTCGGACATGTTCGGCGAGCTGTCGATCTTCGACCCGGGGCCCCGCACCTCGAGCGCCACCACCATCACCGAGGTGCGCGCGGTGTCGATGGACCGTGACGCGTTGCGCGCGTGGATCGCCGACCGTCCGGAGATCGCCGAACAGCTGCTGCGCGTGCTCGCTCGCCGTCTGCGTCGCACCAACAACAACCTGGCCGACCTGATCTTCACCGACGTTCCCGGCCGGGTTGCCAAGCAGCTGCTGCAGCTGGCCCAGCGGTTCGGAACCCAGGAGGGCGGGGCGCTGCGGGTCACGCACGATCTGACGCAGGAAGAGATCGCCCAGCTCGTCGGCGCGTCCCGCGAGACCGTCAACAAGGCGCTGGCCGATTTCGCCCACCGCGGCTGGATCCGGCTGGAGGGCAAGAGCGTGTTGATCAGCGACTCGGAGCGTCTGGCGCGCCGCGCACGATAGCGCCCGCCAACTACGCCGAAAACGGCATTCCGGCAGCGGTTGTTCGAGTAACCAGCTGCCGGAATGCCGTTTCGGCGTTTCCGGGTCAGGCCCGCAGGTAGTCCAGTTGAGCTTGAACGCTCTTTTCGGCGGCATCCCAGAGTTTCTGGTCGACGTCGGTATAGACATGCTCGACCACCTGCCGCGCCCCGGCGTCGTCCCCTAGTTCGGCCAGCGCCGCCCGCACCTGATCCAACCGCTCCTCGCGGTGGGCCAGATACATCGCGGTCACTGCGCGCAGATCGGGAAGGTCCGGTCCGTGCCCGGGTAGCACCACACGGGGGCCGAGGCCTTGCAGCCGGCGCAGCGATTCCAGATAGTCACGCAGGCTGCCGTCCTCGGTGTCGATGACGGTGGTGCCGCGGCCCAGCACGGTGTCTGCGGTCAGTACCGCCTCGTCGACCACGAACGACAACGAATCGACGGTGTGCCCTGGAGTGGCCATCACCTTGATCCGTAAGCCGGCGGCATCGATCAACTCGCCGTCGGTCAACGGGCCGCCGAGGCCGCGCAGGAATCCGCTGCCTACCGACCGCACCACCGCGCCGGTGGCATCGACCAGCTTGTCGATTCCGCCGGTGTGGTCCTCGTGCTTGTGGCTGATCAAGACCAACGCCACGGTGCCCAGGTCGGCGATGCGGGCGATGTGCGCCTCGTCATCGGGTCCGGGGTCCACGACGACGATCTCGTTGCTGTTCGGGGCGCGCAGGATCCAGGTGTTGGTGCCCTCGAGCGTCATCAGCCCCGGGTTGTCGCACAGGAGCACCGAGGCCGAAACCGTGTCTGTTTCGACGACGGACCGCAGCAGCCCGTACGCCGGGTGCTGCAGGCTCGCCCCAGAGGTCACGAAACCTCGACGATGATCTCGACTTCGACCGGCGCGTTGCGCGGCAGCTCCGACACGCCGACGGCCGAACGGGCGTGAGCACCCGCGTCACCGAAGATCTCACCGAACAATTCCGAGGCGCCGTTGATGACGCCGGGTTGCCCGCTGAATCCAGAGGCCGACGCCACGAACCCGACCACCTTGACCACCCTGACGACCGAGTCGATGCCCACCAACGCGTGCACTGCGGCCAGCGCGTTGAGACCGCAGATCCGGGCGAGTTCCTTGCCCTGCTCCGGGCTGATCTCGGCGCCGACCTTGCCCGCGGCCTGCAACTCGCCGCCCTGGATCGGCAGTTGACCAGCGGTGTAAACCAAGTTGCCGGTCCGGACCGCGGGCACATAGGCCGCCAGCGGCGCGACCACGTCGGGCAATTCGATGCCGAGTTCGGTCAGCCGTGCGCTTACGGTCATTTCGGCCGCTTCAGGTACGCGACGTGCTGCTCGCCGGTCGGCCCGGGAAGCACGGAGACCAGCTCCCAGCCGTCCTGTCCCCACTGGTCGAGAATCTGTTTGGTGGCGTGGGTCAACAACGGCACCGTGGCGTATTCCCACCGGGTTGGTTCACTCATGGCCCGAGCCTATCGGTCGAACACTCAGGCTTGGTTAGCATGCACTGGTGGCAACCACTGAGAGCGGCGCCAAACACGTCGGCTGGCCGTCGCGGCTGACCAAAGCCCGGCTGCACTTCGTTTCCGGAAAGGGCGGCACCGGCAAGTCCACCGTCGCCGCAGCACTGGCCCTGGCCTTGGCCGCCGGGGGCCGCAAGGTGCTGCTGGTCGAAGTGGAGGAACGCCAGGGCATCGCCCAGCTGTTCGACGTGCCGCCACTGCCGTACGAAGAAGTCAAGGTCGCCACCGCCGACGGTGGCGGTCAGGTCAACGCGCTCGCGATCGACATCGAGGCCGCGTTCCTCGAATACCTCGACATGTTCTACAACCTCGGCATCGCCGGACGGGCCATGCGCCGCATCGGCGCCATCGAGTTCGCCACCACCATCGCACCCGGTCTGCGTGACGTGTTGCTCACCGGCAAGATCAAAGAGATCGTGACCCGCGAGAAAAAGGACGCCAAGGGCAAGCGTGGTGTCTACGACGCCGTGGTGGTGGATTCTCCTCCCACGGGCCGTATTCCGCGTTTCCTGGATGTCACCAAGGCGGTCTCCGACCTGGCCAAGGGCGGGCCGGTGCACTCGCAGGCCGATGGCGTGGTCAAGCTGCTGCATTCCGAGCAGACCGCCATCCACCTGGTGACCCTGCTGGAAGCCCTGCCGATCCAGGAGACGCTGGAGGCGATCGACGAGCTCACCGAGATGGGGCTGCCGATCGGAAGCGTCATCGTCAACCGCAACATCCCGGCATACCTGCCCGCCGAGGATCTGTCCAAGGCCGCCGAGGGCGACATCGACGCCGACACCGTCCGCGCGGGCCTGGCCAAGGTAGGAATCACGTTGACGGACAACGATTTCGCCGGTTTGCTCACCGAGTCGATCCAGCACGCCACCCGAATCGCGGCCCGCGCCGAAAGCGCCGAACTGCTCGACGCCATCGACATCCCCCGCCTCGAGTTGCCGGCGTTGACCGACGGTGTCGATCTGGGCAGCCTGTATGAACTTGCCGAAGCACTCGAAGCGCAAGGGGTGCGTTAGCGATGAGCGCTTGCGCGAAGAGGAGACAATCATGAGCGCCAAACCGCCCGCCCTCGACATGGAAGCGATCCTGTCCGACACCGCCAACCGCGTCGTAGTCTGTTGCGGCGCAGGCGGAGTCGGCAAGACCACCACCGCGGCTGCGATGGCACTGCGGGCCGCCGAATACGGCCGCACCGTCGTGGTGCTCACCATCGACCCGGCCAAGCGACTGGCCCAGGCGCTGGGCATCAAAGATCTGGGCAACACCCCGCAGCGGGTTCCCTTGGCCCCCGAGGTCACCGGTGAACTGCACGCGATGATGCTGGACATGCGCCGCACGTTCGACGAGATGGTGGTGCAGTACTCCGGGGAAGGCCGCGCCGATGCCATCCTGGAGAACCAGTTCTACCAAACAGTGGCCACCTCGTTGGCGGGCACGCAGGAGTACATGGCCATGGAGAAACTCGGCCAGCTGCTGGCCGAGGACAAGTGGGATCTGGTGGTGGTGGACACCCCGCCGTCGCGCAACGCCCTGGATTTCCTCGACGCGCCAAAACGGTTGGGCAGCTTCATGGACAGCCGGCTGTGGCGGATGCTGCTGGCGCCGGGCCGCGGCATCGGACGGTTGGTCACGGGCGCCGTCGGGTTGGCGATGAAGGCATTGTCCACCGTGTTGGGATCGCAAATGCTTTCCGACGCAGCAGGTTTCGTGCAATCGCTGGATGCCACCTTCGGGGGGTTCCGCGAGAAGGCGGACCGGACGTACGAATTGCTCAAGCGGCGCGGCACCCAGTTCGTGGTGGTCTCGGCGGCCGAGCCCGATGCCTTGCGTGAGGCGTCGTTCTTCGTCGACCGGCTGTCGAACGAGCGCATGCCGCTGGCCGGGCTGATCCTGAACCGCACCCATCCCACGCTGTGCGATCTGCACGCCGAGAAGGCCGAGGAGGCCGCCGACGAACTGGCGGCCGAGGATCCGGATTCGCTGACCGCGGCGGTGCTGCGCGTCCATGCCGACCGGGCACAAACCGCCAAGCGCGAGGTACGGCTGCTGTCCCGATTCACGGGCGCCAACCCGCATGTGGCGATCGTCGGCGTGCCGTCGCTACCGTTCGATGTATCCGACCTGGAAGCGTTACGCGCCATCGCCGATCAGATCACCGGCGTCGGGGAACCTGTCTAGCCAGGCCTGCGGATGATGAGCGCAGGCTCAGACGGCGCTGCGGTGGTGCTTGCGCTGGGCGGCGAAGAACTCAGCCCAGGAGATGACTTCCGGATGCTGCTTGAGCAGCGCACGACGCTGACGTTCGGTCATTCCGCCCCACACCCCGAACTCCACGCGATTGTCGAGAGCGTCGGCGCCGCATTCGAGGATCACCGGGCAGTGCCTGCAGATCACGGCGGCCTTGCGTTGTGCAGCGCCGCGGACGAACAGCTCATCCGGATCCGTCTGACGGCATCGCGCCTGGGATACCCAGGCGATCCGGGCTTCGCCCTCGCCTCGGTGGACCAAGTTGGTGGCTGGGGCGGAAGCGTTCATCTTGTCTGCGACAGTTCGTGTACCTGACACCAGCGATCCCTTCGTTCCAGCCATCTCCCCAGATGGCGGGCGTTGAAACCTTCCGGTGTAGAACGCCGTTGCGATCTACGCCACATTGCGCCAGCGGGTGTTACCTGGATCGCACTGTGTGTCCAAGCTAGGTGGTCAGAGGGTATTAACGCAACAGTTTGCGAGCCACTTTTTTGGGACGGCCGTGCCGTCTGACCGTCTTATTGACGCAATGCGGTATTTCTGCAGGCAAGCGGGTTGTGACGGTGAGCCCCGCTCGCAGGAAGCGGGCAAGAACGAGATAGCTACTCTGTACCCATGCCGGAGCAGCCGACTCGACCGCCCGCGCAGCCACCCCAAGCGGTCACCATCATCAAACTCGCCTGGTGCTGCCTGCTGGCCAGCGTGTTGGCGGCCGCGTTCATGTTCCCGGTCGTGGGTGGTTTCGGGTTGATGTCCAACCGGGCCTCCGACGTGGTGGCCAACGGTTCGGCCGCCCTGGTGGAGGGCGAGGTTCCGCAGGTCTCGACCATGGTCGACGCCAAGGGCAACACCATCGCATGGTTGTATTCGCAACGCCGCTTCGAGGTGCCCAGCGATCAGATCGCCAACACCATGAAGCTCGCCATCGTCTCGATCGAGGACAAGCGGTTCGCCGAACACAACGGCGTGGACTGGCAGGGCACACTCACCGGGTTGACCGGCTACATGCGCGGCGACACGGACACCCGCGGCGGTTCGACGATCGAGCAGCAGTATGTGAAGAACTACCAGTTGCTGGTCGTCGCCCAGACCGATGCCGAGCGCCGCGCAGCGATCGAGACCACGCCTGCCCGCAAGCTACGTGAGATCCGGATGGCGCTCACGCTGGACAAGACGTTCACCAAGCCCGAGATCCTGACCCGCTATCTGAACCTGGTGTCGTTCGGCAACGGCGCCTTCGGCGTTCAGGACGCCGCCCAGACCTATTTCGGCATCAACGCCTCGGAGCTGAACTGGCAGCAGGCCGCCCTGCTGGCCGGCATGGTGCAATCGACCAGCGCGCTCAATCCGTACACCAATCCCGACGGCGCCCTGGCCCGGCGGAACCTGGTGCTGGACACCATGATCGACAACATCCCGCAGGAGGCCGAGGCACTGCGGGCCGCCAAACAACAGCCGCTGGGCGTCCTGCCGCAGCCCAACGAGCTGCCCCGGGGCTGCATCGCCGCCGGCGACCGGGCGTTCTTCTGCGATTACGCGCTGGAGTATCTGGCCCGCGCGGGACTGTCCAAGGATCAGGTGGCCAAGGGCGGCTATCTGATCAAGACCACACTGGATCCGGACGTGCAGGGCTCGGTGAAGTCGGCGATCGACAGCATCGCCCGACCGGACGCACCCGGGATCGCCAGTGTAATGAGTGTGATCAAGCCGGGTAAGGAGTCTCATCCCGTCCTGGCCATGGGCAGCAACCGCACCTACGGCCTGAACACCGACGCCGGCGAAACCATGCAGCCGCAGCCGTTCTCACTCGTCGGTGACGGCGCCGGGTCGATCTTCAAGATCTTCACCACGGCCGCGGCCATGGACATGGGGATGGGCATCAACACCCAGCTGCCGGTGCCGGGGTTCTTTCAAGCCAAGGGGCTGGGCAGCAGCGACACCCCGGGGTGCCCGAAGGAGACCTGGTGTGTGAAGAACGCCGGTGGCTACCGGGGGTCGATGAGTGTGACCGACGCGTTGGCCACCTCGCCCAATACCGCGTTCGCCAAGTTGATTTCGCAGATCGGTGTGCAGCGGTCGGTGGACATGGCGGTCAGGCTGGGGCTGCGGTCCTATGCGTTGCCCGGCACCGCCCGCGACTACGACCCGGACAGCAACGAGAGCCTGGCCGACTTCATCAAGCGGCAGAACATCGGCTCCTTCACCCTGGGCCCCATCGAGGTCAACGCGCTGGAGTTGTCGAATGTGGCGGCCACGCTGGCCTCCGGCGGCACCTGGTGCCCACCCAACCCGATCGCGCAGGTACTCGACCGGCACGGCAACGAGGTGTCGGTGACCACCGAGACCTGCGATCAGGCAGTGCCCGAAGGCCTGGCCAACACCCTGGCCAATGCGATGAGCAAGGACGACCAGGCCGGCGGTACCGCCTCCGGATCGGCCGGTTCGGTGGGCTGGGATCTGCCGATGTCGGGCAAGACCGGCACCACCGAGGCGCACCGTTCGTCGGGCTTCCTGGGCTTCACCAACCAGTACGCCGCGGCCAATTACATCTACGACGATTCGAGCAGCCCCGGTGAGCTGTGCTCGTTCCCGCTGCGCCAGTGCGGAGACGGCAACCTGTTCGGCGGCAACGAACCGGCGCGCACCTGGTTCACCGCACTGAAGCCGATCGCCAACAACTTCGGCCCCGTCGCGTTGCCCCCGACCGATCCGCGTTACGTCGACGGCGGCCCCGGCTCGGTGGTGCCGACTGTCAACGGACTCGATGAGCAAGCCGCGCGCCTGCGGCTCAAGGAGTCCGGATTCCAGGTGGCCGACGGCGCCGCCTGGGTCAACAGCAGTTCCAAATCCGGCACCGTAGTCGGCACCACGCCCAGCGGCCAGACGATTCCGGGCTCGATCATCACGATCCAGGTGAGCAACGGGATCCCGCCGGCCCCGCCGCCGCCCCCCGTCGCGTTCCCGATGCCGGGTGGGCCACCGCCCGAGATCGGCCAGACTGTGGTCGAGATCCCGGGCCTGCCGCCGATCACCGTCCCGGTGCTCGGGCCTCCACCACCCCCGTGAGGACCGGTTCGCAGTAGGCTTGCCTGCATGTCAGTGAACAAGGCAGCTGCCGTCACCGCCGGTTCGTTGGTTGCCGGGATCGGCTACGCGTCCCTGATCGAGCGCAATGCGTTCGTGCTGCGGGAGGCGACGATGCCGGTGCTCGCCCCGGGCTCCTCACCCCTGCGGGTGCTGCACCTGTCCGATCTGCACATGCGCCCCAACCAGCGCCGCAAGCAGGCCTGGCTACGGGACCTGGCACGCCTCGAGCCAGATCTGGTGGTCAACACCGGCGACAATCTGGCTCATCCGAAGGCCGTGCCCGCCGTCGTGCAGTCCCTGAGTGACCTGCTCTCGGCACCCGGCCTGTTCGTGTTCGGCAGCAACGACTATTTCGCGCCGCGGCTGAAGAACCCGCTGAACTACATCACCAACCCGCAGCACCGGACACACGGTGAGCCGCTGCCCTGGCAGGACCTGCGCGCGGCATTCACCGAGCGTGGCTGGCTGGACATGACCCACATCCGTCGCGACGTCGAGGTGGCCGGGCTTCACATCGCTGTGGCCGGCGTCGACGATCCGCATCTCAAGCGCGATCGCTACGACACTGTCGCCGGGCGGGCCAACGGCGCGGCGAATCTGACGCTGGGGCTCACCCACTCCCCCGAACCCCGGGTGTTGGACCGTTTCGCCGCCGACGGCTATCAGCTGGTGCTGGCCGGGCACACCCACGGCGGGCAGTTGTGCCTGCCGTTCTACGGGGCCATCGTGACCAACTGCGAGCTGGACCGGTCCCGCGCCAAGGGCGCCTCGAAGTGGGGTTCGCACATGCAGCTGCATGTGTCGGCCGGTATCGGCACGTCGCCGTTCGCGCCCGTGCGGTTCTGCTGCCGCCCGGAAGCCACCCTGCTCACGCTCGTCGCGGCACCGACCGGTGGCGGGCACGTCGGGACGAGGGCCGGACAATCCAGCCCGGCCGTCTCGGCCCGGTGAGCCGGCCGGCCAGTACTGCCGGTACTGCCGCGCATCCCCGGCCGCGCCGGTGGGTCGACAATGCGGTGCGGCTGATCGAGGCCGATTCCAAACGCAGCGCCGACACGCATTTGTTGCGTTATCCGCTGCCGACGGCCTGGTGCAGCGACATCGACGTGCAGCTGTATCTCAAAGACGAGTCCACCCACATCACCGGCAGCCTCAAACACCGGCTGGCCCGTTCGCTGTTCCTGTACGGCTTGTGCAACGGCTGGATCGGCGAGGGCACCACGATCATCGAGGCGTCGTCGGGCTCCACAGCGGTGTCCGAGGCCTACTTCGCGGCGCTGCTGGGTCTGCCGTTCATCGCGGTGATGCCGGCCTCGACCAGCGGCTCGAAGATCGCACTGATCGAAGCCCAGGGTGGCCGTTGCCATTTCGTCACCGAGTCGTCGCAGGTGTATGCCGAGGCGCACCGGTTGGCCGAGGAGACCGGCGGGCACTATCTGGACCAGTTCACTAACGCCGAGCGGGCCACCGACTGGCGCGGCAACAACAACATCGCCGAGTCGATCTATGAACAGATGCGACTGGAACCGCATCCGGTGCCGGAGTGGATCGTGGTGGGGGCGGGCACCGGGGGTACCAGCGCGACGATCGGCCGCTACATCCGCTACCGCAGGCATGCCACGCAGCTGTGCGTCGTCGACCCGGAGAATTCGGCGTTCTTCCCGGGCTACGAGCAGGGTCGCGATGACGTCGTGACCGCCGCGTCCTCACGTATCGAGGGCATCGGCAGGCCGCGGGTGGAGCCGTCGTTCCTGCCCGGTGTGGTCGATCGCATGATCGCCGTGCCCGACTGCGGGTCGGTGGCCGCCGCGCATCACGCGAGCCGGGTGCTGGGCCGTCGGGTCGGGCCGTCGACCGGAACCAATCTGTGGGGCGCGTTCCAGTTACTGGCCGAGATGATCGCGCACGGCCGCAGCGGGTCGGTGGTGACCCTGCTGGCCGACAGCGGTGACCGCTACGCAGACACCTACTTCGATACGGACTGGCTCAACGCCCAGGGGCTGGACACCTCGGCATCCGCGGAGGTGCTCTCGGAGTTCGAGCGCTCGGGCAGCTGGTCCTGATCCGCTTCGACATCTGTCTCGGCCGTCAGGAACAGCCACAACGCCGCGAGGGCGAAGAAGCCCAAGTAGACGGAGGCGCCCAGTACGGTCATGCGTCGTATAACGCCACCGACGCACCGATTGCTTCCCGCGGTAGCGTTTTCGGCCGCCAAAACCAGCGCGCCGTTTTCCACACATGGGCTGTGATCCTCGCCGCGGCACAACCCAGCGGTGGAAATCGACGCAGATCCATGGTGTTGCAGACGCAGAGGTGGCCGTTTGGCTTTCGAGGTACCCGGTGCGATAGGCTGTCGAAGCTTCACGCGGGGTGTGGCGCAGCTTGGTAGCGCGCTTCGTTCGGGACGAAGAGGTCGTGGGTTCGAATCCCGCCACCCCGACAATATGTGAGTAAGGCCCAGACCTGAGAAATCCGGTCTGGGCCTTACCCGTTCCGCTCGACAGCTGGTACCGCTTGCCTATCCCGGTAGCCCTTGTTCTTCCAGAGGCAGCGGGGCAGGCCCCTTGATACCCGGAGTAGCCATGGGGACCTCGGGTGCGTGCGCCGGGTTGGACGGCGTGATGGTTATCCCGGTCTGCATCGGGGACGACGGCTGGAACCCGAGAAGCGAGACGGGACCATTCTGCTGACCTCCGACGGCCCCGAGCACACCCAATGCAACAGCGGCGCATCCACCGACCGCGGCCGACAACTTGATGCCAAAATTGCTCATATCAAAACCCATCCATTGAAAACATAGGATCTCTATGCAATGGAAAACGTTGCGGCTTCGGCATCTATTCCAACCCGCGGCTTATCCCCGACCTGAACCGCAACGCCGAACCGGCAGAACCGCCTCAGTCGTGCGGATGGCCTTTCTTCCCATGGCCCTTGCCTTTTCCATGGCCGTTGCCGATGCCAGGGCCCTGATCCCACTCATCCTCGGGCCCGGTCGGCGGTGAGAAGGTCGGGACACTGGTGGCCGGCGCCGTGGGCTCAACCGAGGTGATCACCGGGGTGACGGGTGTGCGCTGTGGCGGCGGATCGGAGATCAACAGCAGTGCGGCCAAGACGACACCGGCCAGCAGGCCTCCGGTCAGCAGTGCCATCCGGGCGCGGGACCGGCGGGGCTCTGGTGGCGGGGGCAGCATCAGGGTCGCCGGTCGCGTCGGCGGAGGTGGCGGTACGGCCGGCACTGGCTGCGCCGCCTGCAACGCGGCCCGCATCTGGGCGGCGGTGGCGAAGCGGTACGCCGGGTCCCGCACCATCGCGCGTTCGATCACGTGGACCAGCGCCGGATCGACATCGGGTCGCAGCACGCTGATCGGTGTCAGCGGCTCGTCGAGTACTGCCCGCATGGTGGCCACCGGGTTGTCACGCTCGAATGGAAGCCGCCTGGTCAGTGCCTCGTACCCCAGGACACCGAGGGCGTACAGATCGTCTGACGGCGACGCCGGCCGGCCGGTGATCCGTTGTGGGCTCAGATAATTCGCGGTGCCGAAGACCATCCCGACGCGGGTGTGGGCGGCGCCGTCGGTCTTGGCGATGCCGAAGTCGGCGAGTTTGGCGGCGCCGGACGTGGTGATCAGGACATTGCCGGGCTTGATGTCGCGGTGAAGGATGCCTGCGCCGTGCGCGGCCGACAATGCACTGAGCAGGTCGTTCAGCACCCAGCGCACGCGCTCGGCCGAGAGCGGTCCGGCAGCGATCTCCTCGGCGAGGGTGGGGCCGGGCAGTCGCTCCATGACGATGTAGGGCGTCCCGCGGTCTTCGCCGCTGTCGTGGATCGCGACGATGTTCGGGTGGTTCAGTGACGCGGCGGCCCGCGCCTCGTTCTCGAAGCGCCGACGCGTCACCTCGTCGGCGGCCAGGGCCGGGTTGAGCAACTTGACCGCGACCGGACGCGACAGCCGGGTGTCCCAGCCATCGTGCACCTCGGCCATGCCGCCGCGGCCGAGCACGCCGCGTAGCTCGTAGCGGCCGCCGAGCGCCGCCGTCATAGGTCCCCTCTCCGGAATGGGCTTGCAACCTAGTATCCCGCAGTGCCGTGCTGAGGCATGCTGACACCATGCCCCGGTTCACGTTGGAAACCGCCGACGCCGATTTCTTCACGACTGCCCCGCACATCTTCGCCTATCACAAGCGCTTCGCCGCACCGCCCGAGAAGGTGTGGGAGTCGCTGGTATCCGACGAGTCCCTGGCCGCGTGGGGTCCGTCGGTCACCAAGGTGAACTGGGTGACCCCGAGGCCGTTCGGCGTCGGCAGCTCCCGTGAGGTGACGCTGGCGCCCGGCCTGGTCCGAGTGCATGAGACCTTCTTCCGCTGGGAGGAGGGCCGTCGCTATTCGTTCGCCGTTGATCACGCGAACATTCCGTCGCTGCGCCGGTTCGCCGAGGACTACCTGGTGGAGCCCGCCGGTGACGGGCAGACGCAGTTCACCTGGATCGTGGCGATCGAGCCGAAGCCGCTGCTCGCGATCCCGTTCAAGGGCCTGGCACCGGTGGTCAAGGCAGCGTTCGGGCGGCTCGCATCGGACGGCCAACGCTATTTTGCCCGAGTGTGATCGAGCTCCCAACCAAGCAGTTGATAGCGTCGGCCGATGGCCGCGCTGAGCTGGATCGCCGAACTGTTGCAGTACAAACGTGACGGCGATGACTTCTGCATTCGGGAACCGCGCAGGGGCGCGACTGGGCGGCTGTTCGGCGGCCTGATCGCGGCGCAGTCGCTGGCGGTGGCCGGCGCCACCGTGGACGACGGCAAGCTGCCGCAGTCGCTGCACGCGTACTTCGTCCGGGGCGGCAGCTACGACGCCGACGTCGAGTTCCACGTCGACCGCACCCGCGACGGCCGCGCGTTCGCCACCCGCCACGTCACCGCCAGCCAGGACGGCAAGGTCATCCTGGACATGATGGCGTCATTCCATCAGCCCGAGCCGGGCCTGGACTGGTCCCCCGACGCCCCGCCGGTCCTGGAGTTCGACGCCGCCGCCCCCAAGCACGACATCATGGATTTCGGTGACAAGTTCGACCTGCGCACCATGCCCTCCGATGACTCCGAGTTCGCGATCTCACCGTTCTGGATCCGCACGCAGGCCGAGATCGAGGACGACCCGCTGATCCGGGCCTGCACCCTGACGTTCCTGTCCGATCTCGGACCGGTTCCCTCGGCGCTTCCGCCCACGGTGGCACTGCGGTCCGATCTCGGTTTCGCCGCCAGCCTGGACCACTCGATCTGGTTCCACCGGCCGTTCTCACCCCATGGCTGGCACCGCTACGAATTGCAGCCGGCGAACCACAACGATTCCCGCGGCCTGGCGCGTGGCTCGCTCTACGACGCCGCGGGCACGTTGATCGCCAGCGTCACCCAGGAAGCGCTCTGGCGAATCTAGTCCGCCGCGTTTGCAACTCCGCCATCGCGGGCAGCCGGTGGCATGAGATTCTCCGATATTGCGTCCTTGCCGGTCGAGCTCGGTGCTGCGGTTCGGCACCGGCGCCTGTTCCACCCGAGTGGCGTGCTGGCACGAGGCTGACGGGGTGCAGCTGGTACCTCATTGGCTGGCCGACGTCCGTCGCGCCGCCTATCACAGCAGCCGCATCGGGCGCGATGCCGAGTGACCGTCCTTTGTGTAGCGCTCAATCGGGCGGTTCCTGGGTGGTGCTGTCGGTGGCGTCGACGTCCGGCGTGTCTTCCGGCACGTTCTTGACCCGATCGTGCTTGTCGGTGCCGTCACCGCTGTTCTTGCGGTGCTCTTCGTCGTAGATCCCCTTACCGGTAGGCATACGCCTGAGATACCCGCCGCCGACCGCCTCAAACTCCCCGGAGTCCGTCAGAGGCGCGCTTTTACCGCGGCCGACAACCGCGCGCCGTCGGCCTTGCCCGCCGCAATGGCCGTGGCGGCCTTCATCACCTGGCCCATCTGACGCATGCCCGGGCGCTCCCCGAGCTGATCGGCGACCTGTGCGATGGCAGTGTCGGCGACATCGGCGAGTTCGGCGTCGGTCAGCGGGGTGGGCAGGTACTCGTCGATGACACGGGCTTCCGCGTGCTCGTTGGCCGCAAGCTCGCCTCGACCGTTCTGGGTGTAGATCTCGGCCGCGTCGCCGCGCTTCTTCGATTCGCGAGCCAGTACCGCGATCACCTCGGTGTCGGACAGCTCTCGGGCCTGCTTACCCGAGACCTCCTCGGCCTGGATCGCGGCCAACAGCATCCGCAGCGTCGCGGTACGCAGCTTGTCCTGCGACTTCATCGCGCCGGTCAGATCCGCGCGCAGCTTGTCCTTGAGCTCGGCCATAGCGTCAACCTACGCCGTGATCGCCGTGATCAGCCCTCGCCCGCCACGAATTTCGCGTCGACAGACATCGCGACCTCGATATCGGCGGGTGCGAAGTCGAGTTCGGGGGCGCCGCCGCCCCGAGTTGCCATCGCACGCAGGGCCCGCGGGGACGACGCATCCTCGGGTGGGCGGGCCAGCATGCCGGCATCGCCGATCGCCACCGGCCGGACCTGTCCGAGGCCCAAGGCATCGGAGTAGCGCTGGGCGCGGGTCACGGCGTCGGCCACGGCCGCCGTGTGGACCTCGGCGACGAGTTCGTCTCGGTGTTTGGCCGTGAGTGCCCACTCGATCCGTGACAACGCAAACCCGCCGGTCTCGGTGACATGGCCTCCCACCCACTGCGACAGCGCGGTGAAATCGCTGAATCTGACCTCGATGTCGACGCTGGCGTGGTGCACCAGCGGCAGCTGCTTGCCCTCGTTGTTCCAGGGTCGGTTGGCCCAGGTGCGGACCTGGCCGGTCGACCATCTGGTGACCGGCCCGGCGTCGGGGTCGTGCAGCGGGGTGATCGAGGATTTCACCGTGTCCAGGTCGCGGACCACCCGCTCGTACACCGGCTCGATGGCCGGCCCTTCGTAGCCGAGGGTGGCGTGGACCGTGGCACGCTCGGGGGGCCGGTAGGCGGAGAACGATCCACGAACGATGATCTCGGTCGGCATGTCCTCACCGTAGTTGCTGACCGGCGACGTGGGAGGACAGGATGGAGCGCATGACGAGCGGTCGGCCACACCTTGCGCACTTTTCGGCAGGGAGCGTCATCCCGCTACGTCCGTTGAGCCTGACCGACATCTTCAACGGCGCGGTCGCCTATATCCGCACCAACCCAAAGGCCACGCTGGGGCTGGCGACCGTGGTCGTGCTCGCATCGCAGATCGTCACGCTCGCATTGCAAGTCGGGCCACTGTCGGCGCTCGGCGAATTCGACTCCACGTTGCAGGGTGAGTCCCCGTCGGCCGGAAGCATCGCGGTGTTCGCCGCCGCTGCGTTCAGCGGCATCGTGGTGACGACGCTGGCCTCATTGCTGCTCAGCGGCATGCTCACGGTGGTGATCGGCCGTTCGGTGTTCGGTGCGAGCATCACCGTGGGTGAGGCCTGGCGCCGGCTGCGCGGCCGGTTGCCCACACTGATCGGGCTGACCGCGTTGCAGGCCCTGGCGTTGGGCGTCGTCATCACCGGCGTCGTCATCGCGATCGCTGGGGCGGGCACCCTCGTCGGTGGCCTCGCCGCGTTCGCGGTGGGCGCGGTGTCGCTGCCGCTGGCGTTGCTCGGCGTGCTCTATGTGTCGACGGTTCTGCTGTTCGCCCCAGCGGTGATCGTGTTGGAGCATCTCGGTATCGTCGCGGCGATCAAGCGCTCGTTCACGTTGGTGAACAAGGATTTCTGGCGAGTGTTCGGCATCTGGGTGCTGGCCACGATCGTGGCCGCGGTGATCGGGTGGGGGGTCGGCGCGCCGTTCAACGTGGCGGGGCAGATCATCACGATGGTTGCCGACGGCCCAACGCTGCCGGCCCTGATCCTGAGTGCCGTCGGCGCCGCGATCGGTCAGATCGTCACCGCACCGTTCAGCGCGGGCGTGGTGGTGCTGCTGTACGCCGACCGCCGGTTCCGGGCCGAGGCGTTCGATCTGATGCTGCAGACGGGCGCGGATGCACCGGCCGAGACCGCCGATCAACTGTGGCTACCGCGGTACATCTGAGGTGATGAGCATCGACATCGACCGTGACGCCGCACACGACGCCGCGCAGAACGAATTGGCCAAGCCGATCTACCCTCGGGCTTCGCCGACCGATCAGATCGGTGAGTGGCTCAACGACTTGCTGTACCGGATCACGGCCGCCGGCTCCACGATTCCCGGTGGCTGGTTCACCATCTCGGTGTTGGTGATCCTGGCCGTGGTGGCCGTGGTGGTCGCGGTGCGGATCGCTCGGCGCACGATGCACACCTCCCGCACCGCGGATCCCGCCTTG
The DNA here is from genome assembly GCF_005924235.1 of Mycobacterium sp. DBP42. Classification (NCBI taxonomy): domain Bacteria; kingdom Bacillati; phylum Actinomycetota; class Actinomycetes; order Mycobacteriales; family Mycobacteriaceae; genus Mycobacterium; species Mycobacterium sp. DBP42. Next base: position 231,547 of record NZ_VCMY01000001.1, on the reverse strand, counting down.
TTCGGCGACCAGGAACTCAGCGCTGGACAGCATCGTGCGATCGCTGAACGACATGCCGCACAAGGTGATTGGTCCGCCGCGATTCGGCACCGGGTCCGTGCGCTGGCCCGCCACCTTGAGGAGACCGGAGTACTCAACGCGGTTCCGGGTCGCACCGCCACCGAACTCGCCCGCGACGCCGCGACCGCGCTACCTGCTCTGTCGTCCGAACTGCACAGCGCGGCAACCACTTTCAACGACGTCACGTACGGTGAGCAGCCGGGAACCGAATCGGCCTATCGGGCGATCGCGACCCTTGACGAGGTCGTACCCGCATGAGGGGGCACTTCCGCACCGTGCGCTGGGTGCTGCTGGCCTTGGCCGTGGTCGTCGCGGTGGCCGTTGCGACGGTGTACCTGACCGCACCGCGCCCGGGCGGGGCGATGGATCCCGAGTCCACCTCACCGGAGGGGACGCACGCGTTGGTCAGCCTGTTGCGCGACCAGGGTGTCGACGTGATCGTCGCCGACGACGTCGACGAGGTGCAGCGTGCCGCCCGGCCCGACACCCTGCTGGTGGTGGTGCAGACGATGTTTTTGGCCAGCGACAAGACCGTCAGCAGGTTGACTCATCTGCCCGGTGACCTGCTGCTCGTGGCGCCCATCGGACTCACTCGGGAGAAACTGGCCCCGCGACTGCGGGCAGGCACGCCATCGCAATTCGGCGGCGGCGAGCCGGATTGTGAACTGCCCGAGGCAAACCGGGCCGGCAGGACGCAGCTGGGCACCACCGATACCTACGAAGCGGCCGGCGATACCCCGGTGACCCTCTGCTACGGCGGCGCGCTGGCCCGCTACCACGATGGGTCCCGGACCGTCACGGTGGTCGGCACGGGTGATTTCATGACGAACTCGCGCCTGCTCAAAGAGGGCAATGCCGCTCTGGCGATGAATCTGGCCGGCGCCGCGCCGCGGGTGGTCTGGTACGCACCCCAGCATTTCGAGTCCAGCTCAAGCAGTGACGGCACGCTGTCGGATCTGGTTCCGCCGCAGGTCAGGTGGATCGTCCTGCAGCTGTGTCTGGTGGTGGCGTTGCTGGCGGTGGCGCAGTCCCGGCGCCTCGGTCCGCTGGTCGCCGAATCCCTGCCGGTCGTGGTCCGCGCCTCGGAGACTGTCGAGGGCCGTGGGCGGCTGTACCGCTCACGGCGGGCACGTGGCCGGGCCGCCGACGCGCTGCGCACCGCGACGCTGGGCCGACTGCTGCCGAGGCTCGGCTTGAACACGGCGGCGCCGCCGCACGCCGTCGCAGCTGCCGTCGCCGCGCGCTGCGGCACGCCCGCCGGCTCAGCCGGCTCCGGTACGTCTGCCGGCTCGGCCGGCCACATCCTGTTCGGCCCGCCACCGGCGACCGATGCCGAACTCGTCCATCTCGCAAACCAACTCGACGACATCGAAAGGCAGGTCGCCCACTCGTGACTCAGCCCACCTCCGAGAATGCCCGTGAAGCCCTGCTGGCCCTGCGCAACGAGATCGCCAAGGTGGTGGTCGGCCAGGACGCGGTGATCAGCGGCCTGGTGGTGGCGTTGCTGTGCCGCGGGCACGTGTTGTTGGAGGGGGTGCCCGGTGTGGCCAAGACCCTGCTGGTGCGCACGTTGGCCGCGGCCCTGCAGCTGGAGTTCAAGCGGGTGCAGTTCACCCCGGACCTGATGCCCGGCGACGTCACGGGGTCGCTGGTGTACGACGCGCGGACCGCGGAGTTCGAATTCCGCTCCGGGCCGGTGTTCACCAACCTGCTGCTGGCCGACGAGATCAACCGGACGCCACCGAAAACCCAAGCGGCGCTTCTGGAGGCCATGGAGGAACGTCAGGTCAGCGTCGACGGCGCCCCGCGGCCACTGCCCGACCCGTTCATCGTGGCGGCCACCCAGAACCCGATCGAGTACGAGGGCACCTACCAGTTGCCCGAGGCGCAGCTCGACCGCTTCCTGCTCAAACTCACGGTGCCGCTGCCGCCGCGGGATCAGGAGATCGCGATCCTGGGCCGGCACGCGCACGGGTTCGATCCGCGTGACCTGTCGGCCGTTCAGCCGGTGGCCGGCGCCGCCGAACTGGCGGCCGGTCGCGATGCGGTACGCCAGGTGCTGGCCGGCGACGAGGTGCTGGGCTACATCGTCGACATCGTCGGGGCCACCCGGCATTCCCCGTCGCTGCAGCTCGGTGTGTCACCGCGCGGCGCGACCGCGCTGCTGGGCACATCACGGTCGTGGGCGTGGCTGTCCGGACGCAACTACGTCACCCCCGATGACGTCAAGGCCATGGCGCGGTCCACGCTGCGCCACCGGGTGGCGCTGCGCCCGGAGGCCGAGTTGGAGGGCGCTACCGCCGACGGGGTGCTGGACGGCATCCTGGCCGCCGTTCCGGTGCCGCGCTGATGGTTCTCACCGGCCGCGCTGGTCTGGTGGCACTGATCTGTGTGCTGCCGATCGCGTTGGCCCCATGGCCGGCAACCGCTTTCGCGGCACTGGCGGCACTGTTGGCCGCAGCCGTGGCTGCCGATGTGGCGCTGGCCGGCCGGATCGGGGGACTGCAGCTGGCCCGTGGCGGTGATTCGACCGCACGCCTGGGGCAGACCGTCGATGCCGTGCTCACCGTGCACAACACCGGACGGCGGACACTGCGCGGCGCGATTCGCGACGGCTGGCCGCCCAGCGCGACGGCGCAGCCCCGCGCGCATCAGGTGGACATCGGTGCCGGGCAGCAGCTTTCCCTGTCCACCCGGCTGCGCCCGGCCCGCCGCGGCGACCAACGCAGCGAGCTGGTCACGGTGCGTTCGGTCGGCCCGCTGGGCCTGGCCGGCCGTCAACGTTCGCAGCCGCTGCCCGCGCAGATACGTATCCTGCCGCCGTTCCTGTCGCGTAAGCATCTGCCGTCGCGGCTGGCCAGGCTGCGGCAGCTGGACGGGGCGATCCCGGTGCTGATCCGTGGCCAGGGCACTGAATTCGATTCGCTGCGTGAGTATGTCGTCGGCGACGACGTCCGATCGATTGACTGGAGGGCTACCGCGCGGCGTGCCGACGTGGTGGTACGCACCTGGCGCCCGGAACGAGACCGGCGCGTGGTGATCGTGCTCGACACCGGCCGTACCTCGGCCGGCCGGGTCGGGGTGGACCCGACGGCACTGGATCCGGGCGGGTGGCCGCGACTGGACTGGTCGATGGACGCGGCGCTGCTGTTGGCGGCGCTGGCCTCGCGGGCGGGGGACCATGTCGATTTCCTGGCCATCGACCGGGCGGCCCGCGCCGGGGTCTGGGGCGCGTCACGCACCGAGCTGCTGGCCTCGCTCGTCGCGGCGATGGCACCGTTGCAGCCGGCGCTGGTGGAATCCGATGCCACCGCGATGGTTTCGACGTTGTTGCGACGGGTGCGGGGCCGGGCGCTGGTGGTGCTGCTGACCGATCTCAATGCCTCGGCTCTCGATGAGGGGTTGATGACGGTGCTGCCACAACTGTCGGCGCGTCATCAGGTGCTGCTGGCCGCGGTCGCCGATCCGCGGGTGGATCAGTTGGCGGCCGGCCGTTCCGACGCCGCGCAGGTGTATGACGCCGCCGCTGCCGAGCGGGCCCGCAATGACCGCAGGGCGATCGCGTCGCGGCTTCGCGGACACGGCGTCGACGTGGTCGATGCCCGTCCCGAGGATCTGGCGCCGGCCCTGGCCGACCACTATCTGGCGATGAAAGCGGCCGGCAAGCTCTAGGCTTGCCGGGACGCCCTCATCGCTCGATTCCTCACCGTCCGGCGCGTACCGCACGCCGGGATATCGCCTCCATGGTATCTGCCAGGGTGAAGATCGAAACTCCCAGCAGCACAGTGTCCTTGATCAGAAACTGCCCGGTCATGGACAACAGCGGGAAGCCTCCGGCCGACCCTTCGCCCACGCCCGGCGTGGTGAGTACGAACGACAACGTAGTCACGAAGAGCACAATCGCCAGCGCGCTCCCCAGCAGGGAAATCCTCGGATACCACGGTTTGACGATCAGCAGGATGGCGGTGGCAATCTCCACGACACCGAGGATGGATGAGAACGTCTGAACACTGAACACGTTGTAGAGCCAACCCATGAAGGGACTGTTGGCGACCAGCGGTTGGATGTTGAGTGCTTCGTACGAACAGAATTTGAAGATTCCGATCCAGCCGATGACGATGGCCAGTCCGTAGCGGGCGACGATGTGTGCGGTCGCCCTGACGATCGGGACATTGTTCTGGCACAAGGTGGTCAAGGCGTCGGTTTTGGCGGTCATTTCAGATTCCTTTCGGGGGAAGGGGTATGGCTCAGAGGAAGGTGAAGATGCGGTCGGCACCAAGGCGCGATATCGCATTGGAGTACGCCTTCGCCGGGTCCGGGTAGCCCAGCGCCAGCAGTACCGTGGTGGTGTATCCGGATTCGCGGATCTTGAATGCGGTGTCCACGCTGGCCGGATCGAACCCTTCCATCGGCGTCGCGTCGAAGCCGAGTTCGGCGGCCGCCATCATCGTCATACCCAGCGCCAGGTAGGCCTGTTTCTCCATCCAGTGGCTCAGATCCTTGTAGCCGTAGGTGCGTAGGTTGAGGAAGTCGCGGGTCATCGATTCCCACTGCGCCTGCTTTGCCGGGTCGGCGAATCGGCCGTCGGCCTTCTCTTTGGCGAACACTTCCTCCAGGTGGCCGTCGGAGGTGTCGGCCTTGGTGGTGAAGACAATGACGTGCGAAGCGCTGGTGATCTTCTCGCCGTTGTCCTTGAATCGCTCACCGAGATTGTTCGCGAGCAACTCCTTGGCCTCGGACGTGGCCAGTACCAGGTACCGGCTGGCCTGGATGTTCACCGATGACGGCGTAGAGCGCAGGAACTTCAGCAGCTGTTGCAGTGATTCGTCGGGGATGGTCCTGCTGTTGTCGAAGTACCGCGTGAGGTGCTTGCCCATCAGGTTGTCGAGGTTCATGTTTATTCGCTTTCTGCGCACAGGGTTTGGGAGTCAGGCGGCGGCTGTCGGGATGTCGATGACGGTCTGGTTGACGTTGTTGATGTAGTTGGTCAGCAGGGTCTGCACGGTCACGGCCACGATTGCCAGAATCTGGGAGTCGCTGTACCCGGCACCTCGCACGGCGGTCAGGTCGATGTCGGCAACCCGACCGCGGGTCTCGATCAGCCGCTGCGCGAACCGGGCGACGGCGGCACGGTTGGGATCGACCGAGCCGCCGGAGCGAGCCAGAGCGATGTCGTCGCTCGACAGTCCGCCGAGTTCGGCGGACATGTACGAGTGCACGGCCAGGCAGTACTCGCAGCCGTTGGCCTCGGACACGGCCAGCGCGATGGTGTGCCGGGTCTTGGCGTCCAGAACCCGCCCCAGAGCACCCTGCAGCGTGGTGACGACCTCCAGGACCGCGGGATTCGACGCCAGCATCTCGAACATGTTCGGGACGAAGCCGAACTGCTTGCCGACCCTGTCCAGGGTGCTCTGCGCGGCAGCGGTGATGTCTTCGGGGGCGGGAGTGGTCAGACGTGTCATGGCAGATCAACCTCCAATGGATGATTTTTTTGGGCTGCTCAGCCCACTTCTGGAGTGAACAGCAAGCAATAGTGGGCTGTCAAGCCCATTTTTGGTATGATCGTGCCCATGAGAGCGGAAACCGCAGCGCAGGAGCCGAAAAAACTCACCAGCAAGGGGCTGGCGACCCGGGCGCGCATCCTCGAGAACGCTGCGGAACTCATCCACGCCAACGGAGTCGCTGCGACCAACAACGAACAACTTCGCCGCATCTCGGGCATCAGCGGCTCACAGCTCAATCACTATTTCCCGACCAAGGAGAGCCTCGTCCTGGCTGTGATCGAATGGCAGGCCGAGCGGGTGATGAATTTCTACGGCAGTGAACAGTTCGCCGGCTTCGACAACATCGACGCACTTCGCGCCTGGGTGGACTATTACGTCGGCCATGAAGGCGCCTATCGGGACGGCTGCACGCTGGGATCCCTCGCAAGCCAAATCATCAAGTCGGACTTGGACGTTCACGATGAGTTGTCCCGCGCGTTCGATCGGTGGCGCGACATCTTCCGTGATGGACTGCAACGCATGCGGGACCTCGGTCGCATCAACGCGGACGCGGACCCCATGCAGCTGGCGGATCTCCTACTGGCCGCGTTCCAGGGCGGAATGCTGCTCACTCAAGCCCGGCGAGACGTCACCCCACTGAAGAACGCCTTGACCGCGGCCATCGACCACGTGGAGTCGTTCGCGAACTAACGGGCTACGCCACGGGGAGCACGTCGGGGCCGTCGTCGAGGTCGCCGGTCTCGCCGGCCCGCACGGCCTTGCGCCCGAAATGGATCACGTAGCCCAGGAAGGCCAGTTCGGCGAGGATGCCGATGCCGATCCGCATCCAGGTCGGCAGCGGCGACGGCGTCACCAATGCCTCGATCAGACCGGACACCAGCAGCACCACGGCCAGTCCGATCGCGGCCGCGACCACTGCCCGGCCCTGTTCGGCCAGCACCTGCCCGCGTGGCCGGTCGCCGGGGGCGATCACCGTCCAGCCGAGCCGCATCCCCACCGCGCCGGCCAGGAACACCGCGGTCAGCTCGAGCAGACCGTGCGGGGTGATCAGGCCGAGGAACAGATCGCCCTTGCCCGCGCTGAACATCAGCCCTGCGTTCACCCCGAGGTTGGCCGCGTTCTGGAACAACACGTAGGGAATGGGTAGTCCGAGCAGGATCGCGAAGGCGATGCACTGCGCAGCCACCCAGGAGTTGTTCACCCAGACCTGCAAGGCAAATGACGCGGCCGGGTGCTCGCTGTAATACGACTCGAAGTCGTGGTTGACCAATTCGTCGATCTCGCTGGGGGTTCCGATGGCGGAATGCACGGCGGGGTTGCCCGATATCCACAGCGCCACCGCCACGGCGACGATGAAGAAGGCCACCGCCGAGCCGAGCCACCAGCGCCAGGAACGGTAGGCCACCACGGGGAAGGACACCGTCCAGAAGCGGACGAATTCCCGCCACAGCGGGGCGTGCGCACCGGTCACCGCGGCGCGAGCCCGGGCGACCAGGCCCGACAGGCGCCCGACCAGGACCGAATCCTGGGAGGCCGATCGCACCATGGACAGATGGGTGGAGACCCTTTGATAGAGGTCGACGAGCTCGTCGACCTCGGCGCCGGTCAACCGTCGGCGCCGTTTCACCAACTGCTCCAACCGGTCCCAGGTGGGGCGATGGGCCACGACGAACGCATCGACATCCACCTGGCAAAGCGTAGTGGGTAGCGTGTGTCGGTATGGTTTGGCAGCCCGCGCCGGTGGTCACCGGGGACGCCGTCGTCCTCGATGTGGCGATCGCCCAGTTGCCGGTACGCACGCTGGCCGCCCTGATCGACATCGTGGTGATCGCCGTCGGGTACGTGGTCGGGGTGCTGTTGTGGTCGATCACCCTGACCCAGTTCGACGACGCGCTGTCGGCGGCGATCCTGATCATCTTCACGGTGCTGACCCTGGTGGGCTATCCGGTGGTGATGGAGACCGCCACCCGGGGCCGGTCGCTGGGCAAGATGGCGTTGGGCCTGCGGGTGGTGGCCGACGACGGCGGGCCGGAACGATTTCGCCAGGCCCTGTTTCGCGGGCTGGCCGGATTCGTCGAGATCTGGATGCTCACCGGTGGCCCCGCGGTGATCTGCAGCCTGTTGTCGGCCAAGGGCAAGCGGCTCGGCGACATCTTCGCGGGCACCGTGGTGATCAGTGAGCGCGGTCCCAAGCTGAAACCGCCGCCGGTCATGCCGCCGGCGCTGGCGTGGTGGGCCGCGTCGCTGGAGCTGTCTGGCCTTGGCCCGGACCGGACCGAGCTGGCCAGGCAATTCCTGTCGCGGTCGGCGCAGCTCGATCCGCGGATACGCCAGGAGATGGGACAGCGGATCTTCGGTGAGGTCGCCTCGTGCATCTCACCCCCGCCTCCGCCCGGCGCGCCGGCCGAATACGTGTTGGCCGCGGTGTTGGCCGAACGGCACCGTCGCGCATTGGCCCGGCTGATGCCACACGCCGCCGCTGTGGCGTATCCGGCGCCCTACCCGAATTACGCGCCACCACCTCCGAGCAGCGGGTTCACTCCACCCAGCTAGCGTGTGGGACATCACTGTCTCATTTTGGCCCGCTCGTGCTACATTTTGATCCATGACCAGTTCGGCATCGACGCACAGCGGGCCGCGGGAGCGCACCCGCAAGGCGATCCTCGATGCCGCGATGACGGTCCTGGCCGACAATGCAACGGCCTCGCTCAGCGATATCGCGACCGCCGCCGATGTCGGCCGCAGCACCGTGCACCGGTACTACCCGGAGCGCACCGACCTGTTGCGCGCCCTGGCCCGGCACGTCCACGAGCTCAGCAATGCCGAAATCGACCGCGCGGACCCGATGCACGGTCCCGTCGATGCGGCACTGCGCCGGGTGGTGGAAAGCCAGCTCGACCTCGGCCCGATCGTGCTGTTCGTCTACAGCGAGCCGACGATCCTGGCCGACCCCGAGCTGGCGGCCTACCTGGACACCGGCGATGAGGCGATAGTCGAGGTGCTCAACCGAGCCTCGGTCGACAGGCCCGAATACCCCCCAGGATGGGCCCGGCGGGTGTTCTGGGCGCTGCTGCTGGCCGGCTATGAAGCTGCCAAGCAGGACGGCACCCCCCGCCACCAAATCGTCGACGCCATCATGACCAGCCTGACCGCGGGCACCATCCAACTCCCGCGCGGCTGATCCCTCTCTCGCCTGGAGAACCCCAAATGTCTACCTGCCTCGACGGCGGCCCGGCGGTGACGCCGACCCCGAAACGCGCCTGGATGGCGCTCGCGGTCTTGATGCTGCCGGTGCTGCTGATCGCGATCGACAACACCGTGCTGGCGTTCGCGCTGCCGGCGATCGCCGAAGATTTCCGTCCCGCGGCATCCACCCAGCTGTGGATCGTCGACGTCTACTCGCTGGTGCTGGCCGCGCTGCTGGTCGCCATGGGCGGCCTCGGTGACCGGTTCGGACGGCGCCGCCTGCTGCTCATCGGCGCCAGCGGTTTCGCCGTCGTATCGGCCGCCGCGGCTTTCGCGCCCAGCGCGGCCTACCTCGTCGCGGCCCGCGCGGCGCTCGGCGTCTTCGGCGCGATGCTGATGCCGTCGACACTGTCGCTGATCCGCAACATCTTCACCGAGGCGTCGTCACGCCGGCTCGCGATCGCGATCTGGGCCTCGTGCTTCACGGCAGGCTCGACGCTGGGGCCGATCGTCGGCGGCGCGCTGCTGCAGCATTTCCATTGGGGCTCGGTATTCCTCGTGGCGGTGCCGATTCTGTTGCCGCTGCTCGTGTTGGGGCCCCGGCTGGTGCCGGAATCTCGTGACCCGAACCCGGGCCCGCTGGACCTGCTGAGCGTCACGCTCTCGTTCGCCGCGATGCTGCCGTTCGTATGGGCGATCAAGACCGCGGCCCACGACGGGTTCTCGGGCGGCGTCGTGGCGGCGTTCGTGATCGGCATCGCCTCCGGCGTGCTCTTCGTGCGCCGGCAGAACCGCAGTGCCACGCCGATGCTCGACATGGGGCTGTTCTCGTATGCTCCGTTCAGCGCCTCGATCCTGGCGAACTTCCTGTCGATCGTCGGCCTGATCGGGTTCATCTTCTTCATCTCGCAGCATCTGCAGTTGGTGCTCGGCCTGTCGCCGCTGGCGGCGGGCCTGGTGACGCTGCCCGGTGCGGCGGTGTCGATGATCGCCGGTCTGGCGGTGGTCAAGGCCGCCAAGCGGTTTGCCCCGGACAAGCTGATGATCTTCGGCCTGGTGTTCGTCGCGGCCGGATTCGTCTTGATCCTGGCTTTCCGTCACGATTTGTCGGTGGCCGCGGTGATCGCGTCGTTCGTGGTGCTCGAGCTCGGTGTCGGCGTCTCGCAGACGGTGTCCAACGACACCATCGTCGCTTCGGTGCCAGCGGCGAAAGCCGGTGCGGCGTCGGCGGTTTCGGAGACCGCGTATGAGTTGGGCGCGGTGGTGGGCACCGCCACGCTGGGTACGATCTTCACGGCGTTCTACCGCAACAACATCCGGGTGCCCGTCGGGTTGACTCCCACGCAGGCCGCCGACGCCGGAGAGAGCATCGGCGGTGCCACCTCGGTGGCCGCGGATCTTCCCGCGGAAATCGGGCAGCACCTGCTGGATTCGGCCCGCACGGCGTTCGACTCCGGCATCGCCCCGACCGCGGTCATCGCGGCGACACTGGCGCTGACGGCGGCCGCGATCGTGGCGGCGGCGTTCCGCAGGCAGGCTCACCGGAGTTGACGCCCGGTGGCCAGTTATGGCGCGTGATCGGCAAAATCGCGTGTGAAAACTGGCCATTCGGCTGGCGCGGGTTGACCAGCGTTCAACGGTGAACCAGCCCGCCGAGCAACAGCACAGCGCTGATGAACCCCGAAGCGGTGCGCACGTGGTTCCAGGCGGTCCAGTTGGTGAAGTAGGTCTGCCATTCGGCGGCCGCGTCGGCCAGATCGATCTGGTCGAGGTGGTTGTTGAGCGGCACGTTGAACAACATCGTGACGAGTACGCCGAGGACGCCGAAGATCGCGCCGGCCAACAAGAGCCAACTGCCCGGCCGGCCGATCTGGGCGACCGCGGTCACCCCGACGATCAGCGACAGCAGCGCCGAACCGAGCAGGAACAGCAGGAAGGGCGCGTTGGCATTCGCTTCGGCGTTCATGCCGCGCATGGCGGTGACGGCGTCAACCGGACCGGTGCGGTCGAGGCCGCGCATCACGAAGGTGGAGAACGCGTAGAAGATTCCACCGGCGGCGGCGCTGCCGATGGCTGCTGCGGCGGCGAGGACGACGACTGGGTTGATGGTCATGGCTTGAGTCAACGACGCTGGGGCGAGACGTTCCATGGTCGAGACTCCCGATCTCATACGTGATCGTCTCGCCCAGTCGGCCCCTGCCAGGATGGGCTGATGACGTTCGACGAGTTGGTGACCGAGGCCGACGCGGCCTCCGTGGACGGCTGGGACTTCTCGTGGCTGGACGGCCGAGCCACCGAAGCCCGGCCGTCCTGGGGTTATCAGCGGTTGATGAGCGATCGGTTGGCGACGGTGTCCTCGGCGCTGGACATCCAGACCGGTGGCGGTGAGGTGCTCGCCGGAGCCGCAATGTTTCCACCGACCATGGCGGCCACCGAGTCCTGGCCGCCCAACCTCGCGCGTGCGACACGGCTGCTGGGGTCGCGCGGTGTCGTCGTGGTCGCCGACCCCGACGAGCCTCCGCTGCCCTTTGCCGATGCGGCGTTCGAACTGGTCCTCAGTCGGCACCCGGCCACCGTGTGGTGGGGCGAGATCGCCCGAGTGCTATCCCCCGGCGGCACCTACCTGGCCCAACATGTGGGTCCGGCAAGCGTTTTCGAGCTCACCGAGTTCTTTCTCGGCCCGCAGCCGCAGGCGCGGCGGGCTCGCGACCCCGATGTCGAGTGCGCCGCCGCCCGTGATGCCGGCCTCGACATCGTCGACCTGCGTGCCGAGCGGCTGCGGATGGAGTTCTTCGACATCGGCGCCGTGGTGTATTTCCTGCGCAAGGTCATCTGGATCGTGCCCGGCTTCACCGTCGCGGCCTATCGAGACGAACTCGCCGCGTTGCATCGCCAGATCCAGGCCGACGGCGTGTTCGTCACGCACTCGTCGCGGCACCTGATCGAGGCCCGCAAACCGGGCTGAGCGTTACCCTACGGTCGTGGACGCCCTCGTCGGACTGCTCGACGGCGTACGCGCGCGCGGCGCGTTCGTGTTGCGGCTGCGCATGGATCCACCGTGGTCGCTCGCCATCCGCGACGAGGCACCGCTGGCGCTGATCTGCCAAACCCGCGGTGAAGCCGTCATCGTCGCCGAGCGCAGCGGCACCTTCCGGTTGGGCGAGGGCGACGTAGCACTCACGCGCGGTACCGAAAACTATGTGTTCGCAGACGATCCGGCCACTCCCCCGAGCATCGTCATCAATCCCGGTCAGCGCTGCACCACCCGGTCCGGTGAAGACCTGCATTTCGAGATGTCGCTGGGCCTGCGCAGCTGGGGCAACAGCGCGATCGGATCATCGGAGTCGATCGTCTGCGCCTACGAGGGCCGCAGCGAGGTCAGCGCGCGCCTACTCGATGCCTTGCCCGCCGTGCTGGTGCTGCGCGCCGCCGAGTGGGACACGCCCCTGATCGATGTGCTGTCGATCGAGGCCGGTCGCGACGGCGCCGGGCAGGAGGCCTACCTCGATCGCCTACTCGACCTGCTGCTGATGGGCGTGCTGCGGACCTGGTTCGACCGGGACGGCAATGCGCCCGCGTGGTGGCAGGCCGAGCGGGATCCGGTGGTCGGCCCCGCACTCAAGTTGATCTACAACAATCCGTCCCACCCGTGGACGGTTTCGAATCTGGCGGCAGCAGTGGGCTGTTCGCGCGCGGTGTTCGCGCGGCGGTTCACCGAGCAGGTCGGCGAGCCGCCCATCGCGTTTCTCACCGGGTGGCGCCTGGCGCTGGCGGCCGACCTGTTGCGCGACAGCGGGGCAACGATCGCCGCCGTGGCCCGGCAGGTCGGCTACTCCACACCGTTTGCGTTGAGCAGCGCGTTCAAACGCTCATATGGGATCAGCCCGAATGAGCATCGGGCGGTTTGATCGCGAAAGTGACGCTGCGGTCGCGATTGGCAACGCACAACGACCGCAGCGCCGCTCTAGCGGTGGGCAGGCTATCGACAAGCGATAGATTCCGATATATCGTTGACGCATCGGAAGCGCGGACAGCGCACCTCTACGACAACGAAGGAATCACCCCGATGACCAACCCATTCAATTCACCAAGCGGCTTCGGTTTCGTACCTCTCGGACGCGAAGAAGCCCGCACGATGTTCCGCCAGGCCCGCGCCGCGCGCCGCGACCTGCGCGAGCAGATGCGCGCACAGGCAGAAGCGGTCCGCGAGCAGAGCATCGACCCCAATTGCCAGACCGGCTTCAACTTCGATCCGCGCGGCGCGCGAGGATTCGGCTTCGGTTTCGGACCGGGACCGCTCGGCGGCCCCATGGGCGGACCGTTCGGCGGCCATCGTGGCCGCGGCGGACGACGCGGGCGACGCGGCGACGTCCGTGCCGCCATCCTGACCCTGCTGGCCGAACGGCCCATGCACGGCTACGAGATGACGCAGGAAATCGCGAGCCGCAGCAACAACCTGTGGAAGCCCAGCCCCGGCTCGGTGTATCCGACGCTGCAATTGCTGGTCGACGAGGGCCTGATCGTCCCGACCGAATCCGAGGGCAGCAAGAAGACGTTCGAGCTGACCGAAGAGGGTCGGCAGGCCGCAGAACAGATCCAGACCCCGCCGTGGGCGCAGATCACCGATGACGCCGATCCCGCCGCGGTCAACCTGCACACCGCCGTCAGCCAGTTGATGGCTGCGGTCGGCCAGTCCGCCTTCGCCGCCGGCGAGGACCAGCAGCAACGCATCCTCGATGTGGTCAACAACGCCCGCCGCGAGATCTACCAGATCCTCGGCGAGGATTAGCAGCCCGTAGGCTGCCCTCGTGAGCAGCCTCGTCACAACCCTCGCGCCGGCCGTCGTTGCAGTGTTGACCGCGGCCGGCGCGGTGATCGGACTCGAATTCCGTGACGCCGACGCCTACGAGCGTCGGCGCGGCATCTGGCAGTGGCTTCTGGTCCTGCTCGCCGCCGCCGCGACGCTGGGCGCCATCGGCTCGGCGTCCGGTGTCGGCAGCTGGGTGGAAGCCACCGTGATGACGGTGGTCGGCGTGGCCGCCGTGGTGCTCGCCCATGTGATGTGGCGCCGACGCGTCCCCGACGCCGAGCCCCGGATCCAGGCCATCGCGACTGCCGCGGCCGCCTGCGCGGTCTTGGTGATCGTCGGGATGACCGCGCTGACCTACACCGGCAACAAGGGCTGCCGTCAGGTCGACCCGCTGGTCCAGGCCAGCCTCGACAGCTGGGGCGCACTCATGCCGACCATGCAGGGCAACCAGGGACCGACAGTGGGCGATTTCGCCGACTGGGCCAAGATCATCCGCGAGCAGGCCGATCAGGTGACCGACGGCGAGGTCGCTCAGCACGCGCACCGCATGGGTGAGCTGGCCGGGCAGATCGCCGAATCCGTCCGCAACAACGACAAGGCCCAGCACGTGTTGCTCGGCAAGCAGTACGAAGACGAACTTCGGCCCATCCTCAAGAAGTGCGAGATCTCAGTGGGTCGCTAGACGTCGACCCAGTTCAACGTGCGCTCAACGGCTTTGCGCCAACCCGCGTAACCGGACTGTCGCGCCTCGTCATCCCACTGCGGGCTCCAGCGTTGCCCTTCCTGCCAGTTGGCCCGTAGGTCGTCGGCGTTCTCCCAGAACCCGACCGCCAAACCGGCGGCATAGGCCGCACCCAGGGCAGTGGTCTCGGCGACGACGGGTTTGACCACATCGACCCCGAGCACGTCGGCCTGGATCTGCATGCACAGCGCATTGGCGGTGATGCCGCCGTCGACCTTCAGAACCTCAAGGTGCACACCGGAATCGGCGTCCATGGCGTCGACCACATCGCGGCTCTGGTAACAGATCGCCTCCAGTGTCGCCCGCGCCAGGTGCGCGTTGGTGTTGTAGCGCGACAGCCCGACGATCGCGCCTCGGGCATCCGAACGCCAGTACGGCGCGAACAGGCCGGAGAACGCCGGGACGAAGTAGACGCCACCGTTGTCGGTCACCTGCCGGGCCAGCGCCTCGCTCTGCGCCGCACCGCTGATGATGCCCAGCTGATCGCGCAGCCACTGCACCGCCGACCCGGTCACCGCAATCGAACCCTCAAGCGCATAAACGGGTTTCGCGTCGCCGAACTGGTAGCAGACCGTGGTCAGCAGCCCGTTGTCCGAGCGCACGATCTTCTCGCCGGTATTGAGAAGCAGAAAATTTCCTGTGCCGTACGTGTTCTTGGCCTCACCTGGCTCCAGACACACCTGCCCGACCATGGCGGCCTGTTGATCACCGAGCACCCCCGTCACCGGCACCTGTCCGGCCAGCGGCCCATCGTCGCGGGTGATCCCGAAGGACTCCGGATACGACGACGGTTTGATCTCGGGAAGCATCTGCCGCGGAATCGAGAAGAAGGACAGCAGTTCGTCGTCCCAGTCCAGGGTCTCCAGGTTCATCAACATGGTGCGACTGGCGTTGGTGACGTCGGTGACGTGGCTACCGCCGCGATAGCCGCCGGTGAGGTTCCACGTCACCCAGGAATCGGCGGTGCCGAAGATCGCGTCGCCGTTCTCCGCGTCGCGCCGCACCCCGTCGACGTTCTCCAAGATCCATTGGATCTTGCCGGCCGAGAAATAGGTCGCCGGGGGCAGCCCGGCCTTGCGCCGGATCACGTCGCCCCGCCCGTCACGGTCGAGAGCGGCCGCGATCCGGTCGGTGCGGGTGTCCTGCCAGACGATGGCGTTGTGGTACGGCCGGCCGGTGTGTTTGTTCCACACCAGCGTGGTCTCGCGCTGGTTGGTGATGCCGAGCGCGGCCAGATCCTCGGCCACCAGGTTCGTCCTGTTCAGCGCGGTCATGATCACCGAGGCGGTGCGTTCCCAGATCTCGACCGGATTGTGTTCCACCCAGCCGGCCCTCGGCATGATCTGCTGATGTTCGAGCTGGTGGCGACCCACCTCGGCGCCGTCGTGGTCGAAGATCATGCACCGAGTGCTGGTGGTGCCCTGGTCGATTGCAGCTACGAAGTCGGCCACTGTTCCCCTTTCCCGGGTCGCTGTCGCTCCTGCCCGCCGAAACGTCCATCATGGCTTACATGGCCACCGACTCCACCGATATCGATCGCATGCCCCGTGGCGGGCCGGACGCCTCGTGCCTTGACCGGCTGTTGGAGACCGACCGGCTGGAGTACCTCGACCGCGACGATGTCGATGATTCGACCAAACGACAGGTGATCGGCGCCCTGGACTGGACCGGCCGGTTCTTCAAGAACCATCAGCGGTTCGCGGCGATCGCGCTCGATCTGGTAGCCGATGTGCCCGATCCGCGGATCCTGGAGTTGGGAGCCGGGCACGGCGGAGTGTCGCGCCAACTGCTGGCCGACCATCCGTCCGCGCATGTCACCGTCACCGACCTCGACCCGGAATCGGTGGCCCGGATCGCTGCGGGCGACCTCGGCAGCCATCCCCGGGCCGAGGTCCGCCAGATGGACGCCACCGCGATCGACGCCGCCGACGGCAGTTACGACCTGGTGTTGTTCGCCTTGTCCTTCCATCACCTGCCCCCGGCGCAGGCCGCGCAGGTGTTCGCCGAGGGCACGCGGGTCGCCGACACCCTGCTGATCATCGACCTACCGCGACCGCCGGCGCCACTGCACCTGCTGCGCCTGGCCACGATGCTGCCCGCGGCCCTGGTGCTTCCGTTCGCCCACGACGGCGTCATCAGCTCGCTGCGCAGCTACAGCCCGTCGGCATTGCGGGCCCTGGCCCGCCACGCCGATCCGTCGATCGAAGTCACCCTGCGCAACGGGCTGAGCCTGCCGCAGATCGTGATCGCCAGGCGCGCACGGTGAATCGGGTCAGGCGCGCTTTTTGACCTGCGGCGCCACCGAGAACAGGTCGGCCACGCTGGAAGCCAGCTCCAGGAAGGCCTGGCGGGTCGGGCCACTGAGGAAACCGAGGTCCACCTCGGCGCCTTCGGCCAGGTGATCGTCGAACGGGATCACGTGCAGGGCGCGCACCCTTGGCAGAAAATGGCTCGACAACTGCCCCATGTCGAGACCGAGCGCACCCGGTCGGGAGGCGCTGACCACCACCACCGCCTTGGGCACCAGGTGTGAATAGCCATTGCGCTCAAGCCAATCCAATGTGGCGAGGGCACTGCGTGCCGAATCGATGGCAGGCGAGGCCACGATCACGATCGCGTCCGCGGCGTCGAGCACTCCGGCCATCGCCGAGTGCACCAGCCCGGTGCCGCAGTCGGTCAGAATGATGTTGTAGAAGCGCTGCAACACGCTCAGCACTCCGCGATAGTCGTACTCCGAGAAGGCTTCCGAGGTGGCCGGGTCGCGCTCGGACGCCAAAATCTCCAACCGGCTAGTGCTTTGCGAGGTGTGACGCCGAATGTCGGAGTACCGCGAGATTCCGTCGTCGAGAAGCACGTCCCGCACCGTGGACTCGCATTCATTGGGTCCGCGCTGGGCGAGGGTGCCGAAATCGGGGTTGGCGTCCACGGCGATCACCCGATCCCCGCGGGTCGCCGCCAGGGTGGCCCCCAGCCCGACCGTGGTGGTGGTCTTGCCCACCCCACCCTTCTGGGACAGCAGGGCGATGTTGAACGGCCCGCCGACCACCGGCTGGTTGACCCGGTCGATGAGTGACTTCCGGCTGGCTTCCTGCTCGGATACTCCCGGGTTGATGCCGGTGGCCCGGTACACGGCTTTACGCCAACCCGACTTCGGCGTGGGTGCCGCACGGATCAGGCCGAGGTCGCCATTGCTCACCACCACCGAGGGTCGTTGGCCGGCGGCGCTTTCCGGCGTGATGGACGTGAACGGGGTCTGCTCCGGCGGGCCGAGCGTGAGCCGCTCGTCATCGCGGTCGTTCATGGCTGCTTCCCTCCGTCAGCTCGATGCCGTCATGCCGAGTACCTGTTTGAGCGCCGCCTGCATATCGGGCAATTCGATCCGCATCAACTGCGACTCGTCCAGCTCCGACAGGTTCGTACCGTGGACCTCGCTGAGCCGGTATTCGCGTTCCTCTTCGGCCGCCTCGATCACGTTGCGCACGAAGCGGCCGTTGCCGGCCAGATCGATCCCGGGGCGCAGCTGCCCCGATTGGTCGAGGGCCTCGCTCTGGCACAGCGCGACACACGAACTGACCAGCTCTTCGTAGGCGGCCTCCGAAAGTTCCGAGTCCCTGGTGCGGGCGACCAGCTTTCCGATGTCTCCGAGTTCATGAGGACCGTACGAGCCGAACCGGATTCGCTTGGTGAACCGTGACGCCAGACCGTCGTTGGAAGCCAGGAAGCGATCGATCTCGGCGTCATAACCGGCGATGATCACGACCAGGCGATCACGGTCGTTCTCCATCCGGGCCAGCAGGGTGTCGACCGCTTCCCGGCCGAAGGCGTCGCCGCCGGACAGCCCGGTCTGGATCAATGTGTAGGCCTCGTCGATGAACAGCACCCCGTCCATCGCCGAGTCGATCAGCGCGGTCGTCTTGATCGCGGTGCTGCCGAGATGCTGGCCGACGAAGTCGTGCCGTTTGGCCTCCACGATGTTCGGCGTGCGCAGCAATCCCAGCCCGCAGTACGTCTGCGCCACCACCCGGGCGATCGTGGTCTTGCCGGTTCCCGGCGGTCCGGTGAACGCCAGGTGCAGGCTGCGCGCTGCGGAACTGAGACCCTTGTCACCACGGACCTTTGCCAGCATCGCCGCCGATTTCAGTTTGGCGACTTGAAGTTTGACCTCCGACAAGCCGATCTGCCGGTCCAGTTCCTCTTGCGCTGCCCGCAGGTATTCGTTGCCACGCTCTGACAGGTCCTCGGCCATCAGGTCTTCCGCGGACGGCACGCTGGCCGGGTCCCAGCGGTCGGAGCGCGAGTCGACGATCTCTTTCGACGTGATCACCAGGCGGTACTTCGGATCGGCCAGGGCCGCTGCGTTCGCCTCGAATCCGGGATCCTCGCTGTAGATCCGTTCGAAGATCACCCGGGCGTCCTGCTCTTCGCCCATCTCCCGCAGGGTCAGCCCTTTGCAGAACTCCGCTGCCCGTCGCGCTCCGGGGACCGGACCTTCGATTGCCCGGTCGAGCCGGCGGATGCCCTCCCCGAACAGGCCCATCTGCGCGCAGGCCGATCCGACCATCAGATCGGCGCCTGCGCCGATGTAGCTGTCGGTGAACGATCCCGACTTGCTCAGCGCGCTGAGGACGTCCGGCCAGCGCTGGGTGGTGAAGTGCAGTACGCCGCGAATGTAGGCCCGGATCTCACCGGTGTCGCCGTCGTGCGCCGTCGTGACCTGTTCCAGCTTGTCGAGCACCTGCTCAGCCTCGTCGAAATCTTTGGCGCCAATCATGCTGGCCGCGTAGGCAAGCCACATCTCGGTTTTGGTACTCAACGGATAGTCGAGGTACAGCCCGGTCTGGAAGCGCCCGCTCAGCGCTCGTTGCGGTAGGCCGAGTCGGCGCTGCTCGCGGAACAACGAGAGTGTGCTGGTTCGGTACAGGTGGTAGACGACCTCGGGGCTGGTGTCGCCGGTGGCCGCGCGGCCGAGCCACGCGTCGCACATATCCGGGTCGTATTCTGTTGCCCGCCGGAACGCCAGCGCGGCGTACGGCAGGTCGCGCTCAGTCTCCAGCCCGTCGATGGGAATGCCGAGCGACAGCACTCCGGCATCGAAAACCCGCTGCGCATCGGTGGATCCACTCATCGGAGGTGACACATCTCCTCACTACACGGTCAGCCGCGATTCGCCCGTGAGTGTACTAAGTTGAGCAGAATGGCACAGCCGGTGCAGTCAGCTGGCGGAACGATTTCGGTGCGCACCACCGAACGCGGTCTGCCCGTCGCACTCCGCCTCGACCCCGTCGAGTTGCAGAAGCCGCCTGCGCAGTTGGCCGACGAGATCGTGGCACTGTGCCGGTTGTCGGCGGCCCGCGCTCAGGTCGAGCGCAGGCGTGAGCTGGTCGAAAAGGGTTACAGCGCTTCGGTGATCGATCCGCTGAAGCTGGCGACCGAAGACGAGTTGGCCCGCGCAGAGGACGAGGTACTCGGCGACGAGGACGGCCTTCCGACGACCTGGGGCAGGTCGGTATGAGCGGTCTTGCCGACTCGCTGATCGGCCGCATCCGCAAGCAGCGTGATCTCGTGCAGGCCATGGATGAGCACTGCCAATCGATTTCGGCGCGCGTCACCAGCCGTGACGGCAACGTCAGTGCCGAGGTCGACGGCTTGGGTGCGATGACCGGGCTGTGGCTCGGACCCGCTGCGCACAAGTTGGGTGCCGACGCACTGGCCAAACTGATCGTCGAAACCGCCGGTGCCGCCGCGCAGGTGGCCACTTCCCGCCAGCAGTTTCTGTCCCAGGAGTTCGCGCAGCGGATGCAGGAGCTCCAGCAGGCGCCGCTGACACGTTGGGATGGCAGCACTTTCGAACCGGAGGATTAGCGGCTCGTTGCCACCACGATAGCCGGCCGAAGTTCGCTCATTCGAGACCACGCCGGGTTCCCCCCTGCCAGCCCAGCATGGACGGCACTAATTGACGTTCGCTGCCGATATTCGAAACCGGTTACGGCACATGGCGTTTCTCAAGGTCGATCGGATACGAGTGCGGATCCGTTGCCGGCACACCACATTCCACTCGCGCCCCATTGCCGACCGCGCGGGCAAACAGGGCCGCCTCCGCCACTGTGACCAACGGGCCGGGCCTGGCCTGCGCGGTACCACCGCCAGGCACCCAACGCTCCCGCCGAAATCACCGCGACCAGCAATTCTCTCAGTTCTTCTAATTACCAAAACGAACGATTCACGCACCGTTATTCGGCCCGAAATACAAATAGCTGCAAGCGGTTCGCGCCGCTATAGTTTATTGGTCTCGTGCCCACACAGCTCCGCTTCCAGCTGGAAAGGTATTAGCACGATGAGCGACATTTTCGCCGCCCAACCTTCGGGCATGGCCGCCTTTTCCGCTGCCAACGAAGCGGCCGGAGCCGCGATCACCACCGCCGGTTCGGCCGACTCCGCGGCCATGCTGATGTCAGCGGCGGCTGCGCTCGGTCCCATCGGAGCGGTCTATCTGGCGGCATTCGGACCAGCTCAGGCTCATAATCTGGCCGGCACGCTGCTGGTGGGCGGGATACATGCCGCTACCGGCGCCGCCACCGAAGGCGCCCGGTCCGCCGTCCTGTCGAACGACAACGCCTAGGCCCGACGCCATATGCCCACAGTGTTGCCTCCCCAGCCGGTAACCCCGGTTGGCCAGCTAGCTCAACACGTTCCCGGCTACGACGCCACACCGGTTATCGCTGCTCAAGAACTGAACCTGCAAGACTTTCTGAATTTGCCAGTGCGGCAGATTCTCGAGCGCCTGGGTTTGCCGCCAATTGCAGATCAAAAGCCGGCAGAAGAACCGCCACCCGAAGGCCAGCCCGATCAGCAGCCGCCCGCCAATCCCATGGACCCGAGCGCACTGATCAGCCCCGTCACCGACGCACTCAGCACGTTGGGCAGCGGCATGTTCGAAGGGGTCGACCCGACGACGGTGCTACCGGCCATCTCCAAGATGCTCCAGTCGACCGGTGGCTCCATGTCGAAGTCGGTCAGTTCAGTGGGCGATGCCTGGCAGGGGGCGTCCGGCACGGCCGCTGCAGCCAAGACCACGTCCGCGATCACCGATGGGGCCGAGGTCAGCGCCCAATCCGATGCCCTCGGCAGCAGCCTGACCGCGGCCGCCGCCAACGTCGGCCAGGCCAGGGTCAGGCTCATCGAGATCATCACCGAATTCGCCGCGACGATCGCGGCCATCGGGCCCATGATCATCTTTCCGTGGGGCTGGGCAGCGGCAATCGCCGCGGCCAACAAGGCAATTGCCACCACGGCCGAGGTGATGACCGAACTGCAGGCTTCGTTGGCGACACAGGCCGCCCAGGTCACCGCGGCCGGTGCGCCGGTCGGCATCACCGCCGCACCTGAGGGTGCCTCGTCACTGGCCGGGCTGGCCTCGCTGATGCCGATGGCGATGAAAGGTGCCGAGGCAGGCGTTCAGGCGGGGACCGGCGCAGCGTCGGCGGCCAGTCAGGCCGCCGCGAATCCGGCGATCGACCCGATGGAACCGGACGCTGCCGAAGCCGCCGACGCCGAGGGCGGCCCCGCGATCGGGGGAGCAGGAATGGGCGTCGGCGGTGCCGGCGGAGGGATCGGCGGCGCAGCAGTGCCTCGCTCGCTACCGATGTCATCCATGCTGCAAGCGGAAAGTACCAGTGCCCCAGCGCAATCAGCTGCACCGCGGATGAGTGGTGCAGGGCCGGGCATGATGGGAGGCGCACCCATGGGGGCGATGGGCGCCGGCCAGGGCGCGAATGCCTCATCGAGCAACAACCACACATCGGCATCGTTCCTGCACACCACCGACCAAGGCAGCGAGATCGTCGGCGATCTCGGCACCGCGGCGCCCCCGGTCCTCGGGGAGGCCGACCCGTATCAGACCCCGGACGTCGAACTCCGGATCTAGCCAGCCCGTTAGGAGAACCGTCATGGCCGACAACGCCGGTATGTCCATTCAGCCCGCCGAGGTCCAGGAGATCAGCAATCAGCTCGACGAGCTCGCCAACCGCGTCCAGCGGGTGATGATCGACGAGGCACCCAACCTCACGGTGACACCGTCGGCCCGCGACGAGGTCTCGCAACGAATTGCCCAGACCCTCAACGAGGTCCACGCTTCGTTCGGTACCTCCGCCGATCAGGGAATGACCGAGATTCACGAAGTGGCAGCCACGCTGCGCGGCCACTCGTCCAACATCGCCGCTTCCGAGGACTTCGCCGGCTGATCATCCACACGACCATCTGATTTCTGTCGACGAGGGGAGGTTTCCGGGCGTGGGGTTCACCGACGTTGCGTGGGAGTCGCGCAGCACCGAGCAGCTTGCTCGCGACCTCACCGAGGGACCCGGCCCGGCGTCGGTCGGCGGAGCCGGTGCCGCCTGGATCCGCGTGGCCAACGAATTGGCAAACATCTCCGTCGATTTCGACAAACTGGTGGCACGCCTGCGGACTGCCTGGGACAGCCAGGCCTCCGACGCGGCGGCACGGCGCCTGGAGGAGTTCGGTCGGTGGCTACAGGCAATCAGCCTCAGCGCCGCGGGCAACGGTCAACGCGCCGAGGAAGCCGCAGTCGCCAACACCGTGGCGGTTCTGGCGATGCCCAGTGTGTCAGAGGCCGTCGAGGCGAAGACCGCCCAGGACATGATGGCCTCGCTGGCCGCGTACAACGGGGCCGTGCTGACCGGGTCGTTCGCCGAGTTCGACGCGGCCGCCACCGCTGACCAGGCCAACGCGGCGGCCGTCATGCAACAGTACGAGGAGGCGGCTGCTCCCCTGGCCCAGCCGTGGGAACAACCCCTACCCCCGCAGGTGTCAAAAGGCAATGCGCTCAAGGCCGAACAGGGTGGCGAAGGCGGCGCCGGCGGGGGCGGTGGATCCGCCGGGGGTGCTGCAGCGGTGCCTCCACCACCCCTTGCCCCGATGTTCGCACCCGGCATCAAGTCCAGCGCTGATCCAAAGGCTCTGCAGAAGACCGGATTCGCCGGGTCAGGTGGAGCCGCGGGAGCGGGCGGGATGCATGGGGCGCCCTATGCGCCGATGGGTGCCATGGGGCGCGGTGATCAGCAACGCGAGTACGAATCGGTGCAACCCGCGGCGACCTTGGACGGTGCGGGCGAGCCGGGGGCGGGAGTTTCCGACGCCGGACAATCCTGGCTTCCAGCCGCGCAGCAGAACGACGCACCGTTCATGGTGTCGAATGTCAGTTGGGGTCCTGACACCGCGGTGTTCGACGAGTTCGCCGCCCCCGAGGCACCCGCAGGCGAGGGCTTCGCCGATGAACCGGAGCGCACGCTCGAAGCGGTGGACAACGGTTGGGTCACTCCCCCGGTGATCGGTGTCGACCGGGGGCTCAACATATGACGGCCTCGCTCGCTCCGCAGTTTGTCGTCACCGATGACGAACTGCACGTTCTGGCAGCCTGTCTCGGTGTCCAGGCGCTGCCGGTGGTGCTGAACCTGCGGTCACGCCACCCCACACAGACGGCACGGGCCGAGGCCATGGGCGAGGCCACCCGGAGCCTGACCGAGCGCGGCCTGCTGTCGGCCGGCGAAGTCGGAACGGAACTCGCCGCAGTGGTGCAGTCACTGCAACGGCCCGACCGCGAGCTCGCGATGCGCCTGGTGACCCCCGATGGCCTGGCTCGCGTCGCGGTGGTTCGGTATGGAGCGCAATGCGTCTCGGCTTGTCGAGTCCGTGACGAGATCACCCTGGACCTGATCGACGACGGCGCGAGCCTGTCCGGTGCCGGTAGTTCATTGCTCCGGCGGCTCCCGGCATCCACTCCCGCCGATTTCTCTCCGGTCGGTGCCCCGCTCACCGAGGCCGCCCAGGCCCTGTCGGACACGCATGATTGCACCGAGTTGTCCGACCAGGTCCGGGCGCTGGGAGCCGACACGCGCTCCGCGATGACGTTGGGAGCGGCGCTCGCGTCACGCTTGGCGTTCGCCGAGATCGTCTACCAAGCGCTTGACGACGACCTCGACCGGATCTCGCGCACGCCCGGGGCGGTCGGGATTTTCTACACCAAGCGTGGACGGATCGTGGCCGCACCGAGCGCCTCGCCCACTGGCCAGTTGTGGACCACCCTGAAGCCGGGGTCGGACCACACGATCAAGCAGGCCATCGGCCAGCTTGTCGAGCTGTCCGGCTACAGATGGGGGGACTGCTAGATCCGCTCCGTGTTCACCAGCGAGTTCTCAACAGACCTCCGGCAATTCGTGCCGGGTATGACAAAGAGAGGTAAAGCATGACGCTCCATCTGACGCCTGCGGAAGCTCAGAGCAAGATCGAAAACATCGACAAACAGATGATGGATGTCCGGCGGCTGGCTTCCCAGATCCTCGACCAGACCGAGGCCATGACGGCCAGCTCGTGGACGGGCGGCAAGGCCGCCAAGTTCCGCGGAATCATGACCCAGCACCACGAGGACTTCAACTACGTCATCAACAACCTGCAGCAGATCGTCGACAAGGGCAAGTCTGACATCAACGCGCTTGTCACCCACGACGCCGACTAGCAGCTGCCCGGACACAGGAAAGGTTTGATCAATGGATACAGACAGCATTCGGTACCAGTACGGAGCCAACTACGCATCCCTGGACGACATCCAGGGAGCGACCAACAACGCGCACGCGATGCGGGAGGAAGTCAGCCAGGTATTCGCCGCGCTGCAGGGCGTGTATGAGGGCGACGCAGCAGCAACCCTGCATCAGAAGCAGACTCAGATCCTGCAGCAGATGGATGCGATCCTCAACGAGATCACCCAGACCCGGTCCGGTGGCAATCAGTCGCAGGAAGACGCGGCGGCACTCGACAGGCACCTGGCCGGCGGCTTTTAGCGCGGCACTCCGTCAGCGGGCTCGGTTGGCGGCATCTCGCCACCGAGCCCGCTTGCACATCCCGTTCGCGGCAGCGAGAGTGAAAGGGGCTCAACGTGATCACCGATGAGGTGGCCCCGCTGCGCCATGGCGTCGAACCGTGGTTCATGAGCGGTCTCGAGTTCCGTTGCGTATGGGAGGCACTCGGCCTCGACCGCTTGCCGTCCCCGCTGTCCTACCGCCATCGCGGACGCACGTACATGTCGGAGGTCGAAGCCGACCGCGCAGCGGCGCTGACACGGCTACGCGAGAGCCTGAACCCGAATCGTGTTCGCATTCTTGAGGCTTTGCGCTACCCGGCTTATATTCTGCAGGGATTCGGCCAGATCGAGTCCGGCGCGGGGCAGCAGATCTATCGTCTGCTCGGATTGATCGGCACGACCGGCTATTGCGCGGTGATCACGCAGGACCCCAGCGAGCAACTCATCTTCGGTGAAGACGTCCAGATCATCGGATGCGTGAACGTCGATTTTCCGCAGGTGGTCCTCGAAGCGCTGCCGGCATACCACCCTGGGACCCGTCCTCGTAAGGAGGAGCTGCTCGAGGACCAGACACCGACCTCGGCGCTTCGAGACGCGAAGATCACCGGATCGATTCTGCTCAGCGGATCCGCCGAGTTCACCAGGGATTACCAGCTGCGCGACGCCACCCACCTGACGCTGATCAACATCGCCGACGACGGTGCTTATGTGGTCAACGAGGGCACCAACTCGTTCCAGATCATTCCGGCGACCGTGCCCAATCTGATGCAGGTCTTCAAGAAGATCGAGAAGCGACAGTCAGAGGCGTTGGCAGAGAAGCTGTCTGCCGAGAGAGCGGACCGGGAATTCGATGCCCTACCTTGACACCGTTTCCGTGTACGTGCCCGAGGGCACGGACAGCGCAGGTCGCCCCATGCATCTCGCGACCGCGGCAGCGGAGATGCAGTCGGTTCACGAAATGGTGGAGGCCGCCGGGCGTCAGATCGACGGTGCCGCGCTGTCCGCGGCAGCCGAAAGCTTGGCGGCCTCATTCCATTGCGGCACCCTGTATCAGGGCGAACACTTCTGGCCGATACAGAACTCGATCCAACAGTCCGTGCTGGGCAGGACGTCCGCGGGTTCCGCGACGGAGATCCGGCAGTTCTGTTCCGGCGGCCTGTACGGCTTGATGCTTGCCGACGCGGTGCTGCAGGCAGGTTGGGCCGGCGATTACGCGATGGTGACCGGTGGCGACAGCATCTTCTACTTCGACCGGCATGAGTATGCCGCCAGCCCGGCGACCGAGGGTTCGTTGCTGGGCGACAGCGGCTTTTGCGCGCTTCTCAACCGCAATCATGGTTTCGCCCGAATCGTTTCCGTCGCGGCCCGGTCACACAATCCATCTGAAGGAATGATGCACGGGAGAGCTGACGGCGCCATCGATGATCCGACGTTCCCGACGTTGGCGGATTGGATCGACCGGTGGGAGAACTATGACCGGCGCGGGCCGGGCACGGTGAGGGACAACGCAATAGCCAGCTTTCGGGTCGCCGTCGGAACCGTGACGGAGTGCTATCAACGCGCAGGCCTGAAGCCCGATGACGTCGATTGGTTCGCCCCGTCCTTCATCGAGCCGAGCTACGTCACGGACATGCTTGCCAAACAGACTCACCTGCAACCCGCGCCAGGCCTCTACGACTTCGCAGGACAGTTCGGGCATCTGACCGTCTCAGATTTCGGCGTCAACCTCGCCTATCTGATGAACAACAAGATCGCCAAGGTGGGCGACCTGGTGCTGCTGTACGCCGCCGGTAACTTCGTCAACTCGGCAGCGGTCCTCCTTCGCGTCGAGAAAGAGGTGACCGTGCCATTCAACCTCACTGCGTGACATCGGGATCCGCATAACCGACCAGTACGGAGGAGCATCATGACCAACCCTTGGGCCGGACTCAACGCCGACACCGCGAACAAGAAACTCTACCTCGACCCGGCCGTGATCTCGACGCTCAACCGGGCGTTCGAGCCATACGAGGAAAGCCTCCAAACTCTCCAGGGGCACGCCCTCGACGAAACCACTGGTTATTTCGGGACACCGGCCAACCCACTCGCGAGTCTCGTCGAGAAACTCTTCGATGGTCGCGGCAAGCAGTTGACGGATTACGTGACCGACCAGTTGACGCAGTCGACAGCATTCATCGAGACCGCCCGGCACGCGGCGGAAGCGATGCGCTCCAACCAGAACGACTAGTTACCGCACGAACGAACGGGTTGAGGACATCATGAGCGGCTTCGGAAATTATCTCGGTGCAACGATGGGCACGAGCACCAACGAAGAGGGCCGCAGTGGTGCCGTCTATGACAACGCGTTCGTCGAGAATTCCAATTACCCCAAGCGCGCTGCCCTGATCGGCGATGACGGCGGCTTCGTCCAAGTGTCGAAGGGTCTGAGGGAAGAAAACAAGTTCGCCGAATATCAGCCCAGGAGCGAGCTTCTCGGCGACCTCGACCAGGTGTTATCCGACAACAGCACGTATCGTGAGGTCCAAGACGAACTCACGGGTCCTCAGAAGCTGAACTGGGAGGACAAAGAATTCGTCATGATGCAGGGGGAGAAGAATTCGCTCAACCCCGAACAGATCAGCAATCTGGCCGCGAACTGGAAGACCAGTGGGGACAGCTTGAAGAAGGATTCCGAGGATTTCAAGGAGACAGTCCGCAATGAAATAGCCGGAAAATGGTCGGGTGAGAGTGCCGCGGCGGCCGAAGCGGCATCCCACCAGGTCACGGCGAGTTCGATCAATGATTTCAAGCCAGCTTCAGACGCCATAGCCAACCGGCTGACGGTGTTGAAGGAGGCGTTCGAACAAATCAAGAGAGATTTCCCGGACGATCACCCAAACGACCAGTTGCTGGACGACGGCAAGTTCAACAAGAGTGAACTCAACTCGGCCATCGATAGTTTCAATGCCAGGTACCACATCGATGGTAGTGGTTACCTGCGGAACAACGATGACGGTTACGTGACCGCGGCCGATGCCCTCAAAGAACTCGAAGAAATCAACAACTCCATCGATGCCTACCAACAAGCCGTCCAGCTGTTTAAAAACGTGTACAACCCGGCTGTGGAAGCGGCAACGCAGAACTTTCCCCAACTTCCGGCACTGCCGCCGATAACGTACGGAGATCCGACGGCCCCCGGTGGCCCGGGCGGTCCGGGCAGCCCCGGTGGTCCGGGCAGCCCCAACATACCAAGCCCCGGCGGCCCCGGAGGCCCCAGCGGCATCAAGCCTTTCGACAAATCGGCTCTCGACAAACTGAACGCCACCAAACCGACAGACCTCGACAAGCTCAAACCCATCGACCAAAAGCCGATCGATCAAAAGGATCTCACCACTGATCCGACCAAGGACGCTCTCGACAGTCTGACCGATCCCGCCAAGTCGGCAATGGATACCGCGACCAACGCCGCCAAGGACGCGATCGGCCAGGCGATGGATGCCGCCAAGAACGCCACCCAGAACCCGCTGGGGCAAGGGATGGGAGGCCCGCCCGAGGGTGTCCTCGGCCTGGGGCCCCAAGGGCTCGGCGGCGCCGGCGCCGGGGCCGGCAAGGGCGCAGGAGGTGCCGGGGGCGGAGTTCCGTTGCGCGGCATGCCGAGTGGCCTGCCGAGCAGCGCGCCCGCAACCGCCGCGGCGAAGATGCCCGCTGGGGCGGCCGGGGCCGGTGCCGGTCTCGGTGCGGGCGCGGGCAGCCCCGGAGCAGGTGCCCCGGCAGCGGGTCAGCGCGCCGGCGATCAGAACGGGAAGGGCCACCAGGTCAACAAGGCCTTGCGACGGAAGAAGAACGGCAAGGACGTCATCGGTGGCGCTGACGCGTCGGTTCCGGTGGTCGGCGCCGACGAGGAAGCCGAGCAGCAGGAGAGATCACCGGCCGACCAGGCTGAGCCCCGGCGCCGTATTCCACAGCGCGGTAACACCTGGCAGCCCGACTCGGCTGTCCAACCCGGACCGGTGCGTCCGGCCCCTGGGCAGCAGTTCACGCCGGGTCGCTCAGAGTGAGGCGTCAGGGCTTGTCTTGTTGTTCCAGGGCGTCAGCGGTGGTGTGGAGGCCGTCGGCGTAGTAGTCGAGCAGGTCGGTCTTCGCGGTGATCGACCCATCGACCCAATCCAACTGCGCTTTATAGCCTTTCGCCCCGTCGGCGAACTGCTTGCCGATCTTGTCGTGCCCCCAGGCTTCGCCTTCTCCGGCGAGCATCTGCATCAGCGCTGAATGCACTGCTTTCATGTCGTTGCTGACGTAGGCGAGGTACCGCGCAGTCCCTCGTAGGTCAGCGGGCGTGATGCCGAGCGGTACGGTCATCGCGCACTCCTCACGGTGGGGAAGTCGTCGGGTTCGTCGTGGCCCTGCGGGCCCGCCACCCGGGTCGACAGCAGATCTCTGATGTCGGGAGCACCCTCGACGATGTCGGACAGCGAAGGCATCTGCTCACGCCGCTGGGCCAGTGGGGCTAGTAATTCCGCCACCTGCTGTTCGATGTCGCGGGCGGCATCCTGGGCCGCGTCGGTGATGTGTCGTCCGAGATCGGCCAGATCGTGGTCATCCAAATAGGTTTCGCTGACCGCCGTGTGGATGACGACGCCGTCGCAGTCCACGGTTACCGTGACAGTGCCATCAGCACGAGTGGCCGCCGAGGACAGAGCTGACCGCTGCGCCTCGACCACGGCGAGATCGGCGAACTGTTCCTGAACGAGTGCCAGCGCATCGATGAGTTCATGCCGTGCCGCATCGTTGTCCATGTCTAGTCCCCGTCTCCCCCGCTACTCGCCGCCGAAGCACCGCCCCCGTCTGCTGTCGCAGCCTTGGTGCTGTGTGCCGCGGCTCGGCCCCGCACTCCGCCGGTGACGGCGGTGGGCACCGATCCGAGGACGGAAACCGGGTCGATCTCGCCGCCGGTGGCCAGTGCTCCGGTCACCTTCTTGGACATGCCGGCGACGTATCCGACGGCCGCACCCTTGACGGCCGAAACGCCCAGTGCGCGCTGGCCATAAATGCTGACCGTGCCCTGGGCGGCACCGCCGACGGAGTTGGCCACGGCGACGGTTCCCAGCCGGTTCCAGTCGTAGCCGTTCTGATGACCTTTGGATTGCTGGATGTTCTGGATGAACAGTTCCTGCCCGAGGGCTTCGGCCGCCTCGACTCCGGATTTCTTGATGATCCGGTGCACGGTTGTCTTCGTCATCGCCTTGCCGAGGTCGGTCATGACGTCCTTCATCAGCACCATCACCATGCGCTGGATCGCCGCGGACGTGCTCACTTCGATGAGCGGGATCTGGGCCGCCGATGCGCCGAAGGTCACCGAGGTTTGAGCCAGTGCCCAGGTGATCTCGAACGCCGCGATGGCCAGCGATGTCAGAATCTGCAACTTCGTGTATTCGATGTTCTTGCCGGTACTCTCGGCGAGCTCACCGAGCGCCGCCATCGCATCGGCGAGTTTGTCGACGGTGGCGTCACCGTCGAACAGCAACGCGAACTGCTGGTCGGCGGTGCCTGCGGTGACGCCCTGCAGGACGGCCCTGGTGCTGGCCCGCATCCGATTCAGTTCGGGGATGAGATCTCTCAACTGTTCGGCGCGGTCACCCCATTCACCGCCGATGCGGAACATGGCGTCTTCGTCGCCCTTCGGCCATTGCGATCCGACCAGGTACGACACCCATTGCAGGGGGCCGGGGATCTGCAGGGTCACCCGATCCCCCATCGGTGAAACATTCTATGCAGCATCGCAATTCACGCTATTGCGCGCTACCGCAGACCGCCATGCCAGACGGCCTTGTTCGCCGAGAGTTCAGCTGCTATTGAGCCAACAGTCCCGCCAGGCTCAGCTGGTTGGCCGCGGTATAGACCTGTGCGTCGTCACGATCGCCGAATACTGCCGCGACGTCGTCGACCGTGGCGGTGCGCTCGGTGGCGACCTCCAACAGGGCCCGGCAGCGATCCACCGTGCCAGGCCCGGTCTGGGTTGCCATTGCGGTGACCGTGGCGTCGGGACTCCAGATGTCTGGCACGGTCAGATCGAGTTCGCCGGAAGTGTCGGTGCCGCCGCGATACCACTGACCGTTGGCCCACCAGTAGCAGAAACTCAGCAGCCCATTCCGATTTCGGGTGTTCAGCACCGAGTCGTTGACCCATGCGGGCGCTCCCCCGTAGAGATCGGGCAGTGGGCCACCGCCGTTGTAGGCAGCCTCGAGCAACTCGGAATTCCATTTCCCGCCGGAGAGCACGGCGCGGTCGCCCGGAAGCAGAAACAGTGTCGACCCGCTGCGGGCATCGCTCTCGAACCAGGCGTAGCCGGGGTAGATCCGTGGACCCCAACCCGATCCGACGCCGGCATAGGCGGCCGAGAGCACTGCCCAGCGGGCCAACAGGTCGGAAAGCGGCGGGATCTGGTCGGTGACCACAGCGGTGCGGCCGGCGGCCTGGTCCACGGCCGCCGCGTCAGCAGCCCGAGCGGCGTCGCGTCCCTGGGCGTCGGGCCCGGCGGTGTAGCCGGCCAACCACACCGGCACCTGGCTGCGCGGATAGGTGTCGAGGTCGTTGCGGTAATGCTCGGCCGCCACGATCTGGTCGTCCGGGAACGGCTCGTCACCGTAGTCGTAGTCGACGGTTGCCTGGCCGGTGTTGGTGACGTTCAACAGCAGCCGCCACCACGGCCCGGCACCCATGCGGGCCGAGACCTCTCGGTGTTGGCGCACCAGGTCGGCGATCGACTGCGGCACCGGGACCAGGCCGGTACGGTCCTGGGCCCAGAATTGCAGTTGGGCTATCTGGGAGGTGACGGTGAAGGCGAACACCGCGGAGAACTCGTCCCACCCTTCCGGGCCGAGCTGAGCCAGCTGCTGCACGATCGCGTCGATGAGCCGGGAAGCCTCCTCGGCGGCCGCGGCATCCGCGCTGCTCGGCGCGTCGACCGGTGCGGGCGGCTCATCGACGATGGTGAAGTCGGCTACCGCCGACGGGTCCTCCGCGGCCGCGAGCCGGAACTGCTTCTCGAACTCTGCCATGAAGGCCGCTTCGTCGGAGACCTCACCGTTCGATTGCGCTGCACCGTTGGGGGCCGCGACACCACTGGGCCGGGGCGCGGGCTCCTGAGCGCTGAACTCGTCGCGCGCCTGCTGAGGCGGAACCGACGACGACACCTCTTCGATGCGGCCGGAGTCGCCCACCAGGAAGATCGACCGACCGACCGGGATGTCCAGGAACGCCATCGGATCACTGTCGTCGACCTCGACCGGTGCGTACACGCTCCAGCCCCTGTCGAAGCGATCGGCCGCCAGGCCGGCGGTCGGGTAGTCGAGTCCACGCGACCTGATCCAGTCTGCGACCAACGAGATTGCCTGTGCCGCCTCCATCGCGTCTACCTTCCCGTGTTCTTCTGCTCGGCTTCGATCACATCGGCGAACGCAGCGCGCTCGGCCTGGTGTTTGGCCAGTAGGGCTGCGCTGAATGCCGTCCACTCGGCATCCTGTTCCGGAGTCATCTGCGCACCGTTGACCTCGGATTCGATGTCGGGATGAGCTTCGTGGAACTGCGTGAACAGCGCACTCATCTCCCGGCTGTGCCTGCGGTTGAGCTCGATTCTTCGTGGGTCCATGCCTACTCCCCACCCTCCTGACATAGCGCCAGCTGGTCGAACACTACGAGGGCGACCCGATCGGGATCGTCGACCGGATGCACCCGCAGGGTGTGATGCGGGTTCGGGGTGTCATCCACGATCACAACGGTTTTGATGCCTGCGGGCAGGTTCGCCGGCCAGTCGATCTCGTCGGTGGGCTCGTCGACGAGGACGTGCGCGCGCTTACCGCGCAGCCCGGACTGGTCGTAGCGCAGCGGTGTGCGCTTCTGGCTGGTCATGTGCTGTCCTCTTCCTGATCCTGATCCGGTCTGCCGTCATCGGGCCCCCGCATGGGCGGCAGATCGGGCGGGTTCTCCGGATCGATACCGAGATCTGCGTTCACACTGCCACGGCTGCGGGTGGAGCTGGCAATGATGGCCTCATAGATCTCATCGCCGACACGTCCCTTGGCGCGGTTTCGTTCCACGAGGTCCTCGAACGTCGGATTCTGTTCGTTCTCGTTCAGCCAGTCGGCGGTCGCGCGGTCTGCCATCAGGGACCGAGTCCAGCTGCGGATCGTCGCTCGCATCCCGTACATGGTCCTGGCCCGTTCCTCGACGCTCACTCCGTCGCGCAGAAGTTGGTCCCGCAGTTCCCGCATCCGCAGCTCGTAGTTGGTGTAGACGGTGCGGGTCTCCTCGTTGGTCAAGGTTCCCGCCGAATAGTGACTGTGGGTGGCGGCGTCGATGATGGCGTTGTACACGTCGTCACCGGCAAGGCCCTTGCGTTCGTACCGGGAGACGAGGTCTTCGAAGCTGGGGTTGCTCTCGTTGGCCGACATCCAGTCCGCGGCGGAGCGGTTCTCCATCAGTTCGCGCGTCCAGGACCGCAACGAGCTTCGCAGGCCGGACAGCGTCCTGGCCCGCTCCTCGGCGCTGAGGCCGTCGCGGATCATCTGCTCGTTGAGTGCGCGCAGGCCGAGTTCGAATTGCGAGTACACCGCGCCGGTCTCGATGTCGGACAGGCTGCCCGGTTCGAGCCGGCTGTGGGTGGCGCTGTCGATGATGGCCTCGAAGGCGGCGTCACCGACGAGCCCGCTCTCCTCGCGACGGTCGACCAGGTCGGCGAACGTCGGGTTGGTCGTGTTGGCCGACAACCACTCGGCCGCAACGCGGTTTTCCATCAACTCATATGCCCGAGCCCGCAAGGCGTTTCGAAGCTCAGTCAACTGCCTGGCACGGTCTTCGGCGCTGACACCTTCGCGGGTGAGTTGTTCGTTGAGCTCGCGCATCCGGAGTTCGCCATCGCTGAACAACGTGATGGCCTCGGATGTCGACAGTGTGCCCGGCTGATGGTCGGGCAGACCGAGGCGGCCGAGCGGATCCACGACGTCCGTGGAAGTGCCCAACCGCAGCGGGACGTCGTCAGCCGGATATCCCGTGTCGTGGTCGACCTCGACGTGGCCCGCCGGGGCGGGCAGATACTTCACGTAGTAGAGCGAGGTGTCGTCGAGCAGTTGGCGGCCGAGCGTCGGTTCGGCGATGGTGGCCAGCAGCGCGAGCTCGATCGGCTCGGGCAACCGCGGGTGATCGACTTCGAGTCGTGTCACGATCTCGTCGAGCACCGCCTGAGCCTCGGGACTGACCTCGTCACGCAGTTGGCGCACGGCTTCTTTGACACCGTCGAGTGACTCTTGCAAGAGATCCGGGTCGGGATTCCAGGTGAACCCCCTACGCGCCCATGCATTGCTGCCCTGCTCGTCGGACATCAACTCGATGCGGTCGACACCTGATCGCACGTAGTACTGCTCGAGTTCCGACACGAGCGCTTTCGAGAAACCTTTTCCGCGGTAGTCGGTGTTCGTGATTTCCACGAGGATGTTCTCGACCACTAGGTTGCCGTCGCCGTCGCGATAGAAGTGCCGCGTGATGAGGCCGATTTCGGTGTCGCCGCTGCGGATCGTGCCATGAAGATCGAAACCCCGGCCGTCGAAGTTCGGTGCGGCTTCGAACTCGACCTGGTATGGCCCATACCTTCCGGACAGGTCCCTCGCGAGCCGGCGGGCCGGTCCCAGGTCGGTGCTGTCCACTGCCTCGCCGAGCGGGTCGGCACAGCGCGTGTCCACACGTCGCGTGGCGGGATCCTCAGCTCGGTAGTCCTGTTGTGCCATCGCATCGGCAGCCCCGAGATACTTGACCCCGCTCCAGTGCGTCCCGGTCAGCAGGTCGCGCCCGAGGTGCGGTTCCTCGACCGTGGCCAACGCCGCGATGTCGATCGGCTCGGGAAGATCCGCCCGCCGAGGATCCAGCCGCCGCACAATCTCATCGAGGACCGCTCTCCCCTCGGCGCTGACCTCGGCGCGCAGCCGCACGGCAGACTGCTTGACGTCCTCGACAGATGCCCGCAACTTCTCCGGGTCAGGGTTCCAGGTGAAGCCCTGGCGCGCCCAGGCGTAGCCGCCGTCTTGTTCGGTGCGCAGCTCGATGCGGTCGACGCCCGATGCTACGTAATAACTTTCCAGCTGGGCTCGTACGGCTTTCGAAAAGCCCTGGCCACGAAAGCCCTGGTCAGGAATCTCGATCACGTTCTGATGCACAACCAGATTTCCCGCGCTGTCGCGGACGTAGGTCTGCTGTATGAACCCGACTTCGTCATCGCCGTTGAGGATCAGGCCGCCGACGATGACCTCGCCACTGCGGTCGTCGGCGATCGCCCGGAACATCTCGACCCGGTATGGGCCGTAAACGCCGGACAGATCCGCGGCCAGTTGCCGCACCTGTGCGGTGTCGAGGTTGTCGACGACCTGCCCCAATGGTTGTGCATAGCGGGCATCGACACGACGGGTGGTCGTGTCCTGGTCGCGGTAATTCTGTTGTCTTGCCCCGAAATCGGAGCCACCCGGAGGGCCCTTGACATCGCCGACGGCATCGGCAGCCTGAAGCGAGATCTGCAGCGGCACATCATCGCTGAGCCGGTCCACCGGGTCGCCGTTGTGGTCGAGGTAGCCGACGGCGACGCGGTCCACCGCGGCCTCGCCCCAGTACGGTGGCCACGGCGAGTATTCCCTGGTCTTCGGGTCGTAGAGCTGCACCCGCGTGCCATCGGTCACCGCGAGGTAGGCGTGCCCGCCCTGACGGCTGCCGTCAGCTGCCCAGCGGGACACCACGATTGCCGACGACCGCGCCGGCCGGCCCAGCAGCTCGGTCTCGATGTCGTCGTAGGTGGCGAACTGGGAGCGGGACTGCGCCGCCTGGAACAGTGCCCAGGCCGGTACCCCGGTGCGCGAGGGCGCGATGCGAATGTCGAAGGGCCTGCGGTAGATCGTCGACAACTCGCCGGCCACGCCGTAGGCGCAGTTGTCGTCGGCCGGGCGCGAAGCGGAGTCGCGCCCGAACAAGTTCTGTAGCCACCCCTTCAGACCGCTGCGGGCCGGAGCAACCGACTCCGGGTCCAGGTATTTGACGTAGTGCACGGCGTTGGTGTGTTTCCCAGCGGCGCCGTCCAGCAGTCGTTGGCCCAGATCCGGTTCCTCGCGAGTGGCGAGGTTCGCCAGATCGATGGGCTCCGGCAGCCGTGGATTGCCCGGATCCAGCTGTTGCACAACCCGATCGAGAACATCCTTGGCTTCCTCGCTGACGGACTCACGCAGCTTGCCGGCCGACATCTTCACCCGGTCGAGCGATTCCTGCAGCTGACGCGGCCTGGGGTCCCAGGCGTAACCTCGCCTGGCGAAGGCGAAGCTGCCCTTGTCGTGGGTGGTCAGCTCGATCCGGTCGAAGCCGGAGCGCACATACAAACGTTCCAGCTCGTAGGTCACGGCCTTGGAGAACCCTTGGCCGCGCAACTGCTTGTCATCGATGTGCAGGCCGGTGTGGGCTGCGACGAGGGTGCCGTCAGGGTCCCGTGAGAACTCCCGGATGATGGTGCCGATCTTCGTGTCACCGTCGAAGATGTCGCCGGTCAGCTGGACCGAGTTGGTCAGGTTCTCGGCGGTGAACTCAATGCGGTACGGGCCGTATCTCCCGGACAGGTCCCGGGCGAGCTGGCGAACCCGGGCCCGGTCGGTGGCGTTGTCGACCACGTCACCGAGCGGTTCGGCGTAGCGGGCGTCCACGAGCCGGGTGGCCGGATCCTGCGCACGGTACTCCGCCTGGCCCTGAAGGAAGTCTGAATCACTCTGCGGGCCTTGCACGTTGCCGACGGCATCGGCTGCGTCGAGCTGCAGTGGGACGTCGAGGGTCATCGGGCCGACCGGATCGCCGTTGGTGCGCAGATAGCCGACGGCGGTTTGCGTCACCGCATGCCGGCCCCAGTGCGGAGGCCACGGCGAGTACTTACGGGTGTGCGGGTCGTACAGCTGCACCTGACCGTCGACCTTGACGGCCAGGTAGGCGTGACCGCCCTGCCGCCCACCGGCCCACTGCGAGGTCAGCACCGCGGCCCGCAGCGACGGATCTCCCAGCAGGGCCGCTTCGACCTCGTCGTACGTCGCGAACCGGGCATCGGATCGGATCGCCTGAAACAGCGCCCGGGCCGGCACGCCGCGCCGCGACGGCCTGACGTCGAGACCGAACTTGCGGCCTTCGAACAGCGAGGACAACTCTTCGGTGACCGTGACGGCGCAGTTGGGCGGCCGGCGCCACAGCGCATTCCAGAATCTCCGGCCCCCAACCCGATCCCCGGCGGGTTCGACCGTGCGCAACACCGGCGCGCGCCGACTCCGGCCCAGCTCGGTGCGGTGCTGTTCAGTGGTGACGGCGTCGGTACGCCCGGCGGCGACACGACCCAGGTTTGTCGTCGCCTCCGTGTTCAGGAAATAGGTGTGGTGGGTGCCGCCGGTCGGCACGCGGTTCATGGAAGACGGCGGTTCGGCGGTGACCCGCACGGCGCCAAAGGAATCCATGGCGGGGTCGGTGCCGAGACCGATCCCGAGGATGCGGCCGTTGGAGCCGGCGGTGCGCCCACCCAACGCGGTGATCACGTCGCGCGACGAGGAGGCGACGAAAACGTTGTCGGCGCCGATCCCGAACTCACCCGCGGTACGCACCGGGCCGGTCCCAGGCGAGCCGACCAGGGACACGCTGCGGACCTGCCCGGCGAATCTCCCGTTCTGACCGGCGTATCCGGTGGTGGTCGATCCGTAGGAGTAGCCGAAAACATGATTGCCGGTGAAGTGGCTGCCATCGCCGGCGAGGGTGTCCCGGGCGGTGTTGAATGCCCGGATGTCGCTGTAGAGGATGTCACCGCCGGTGCGGGCCATGCCGTGCCCCGCGGCGCGTAGGACGCTCCAACCGCTCGGGGCGTCGTAGCCGATCCAGGCGATCGAGGCCGCCGACAATCCCGGATTCTGCTGCTGCACGGCCTGCAGGTGATTCAGTGCGGTCGTGGTGTTGAAGCCGAGCAGCGCGTCCGCCGTGGTGCCGACCCCCGGCACGTGCCAGGACACCGAGTCGGCGGTGTACGGGTCGGCGCCGTAGCTGAGCACGGCGCGGCCGTCGCCGCCGAATTCTGTTGCGTCGAAAGCCAACAGCAGCGGTCCGGCCACCCCGGCCTGTGCGGCGTCCACGGCAGCCTTACGCAGTGCGAGGTCGAGTTTGTCCATCCGGCGGAGGAACTTGCGCTCGGCGCTGCTCAGCCGTTCTCCGCGATCCGCCTTGGACTGGAGCGCGTCTGCCCGTTGGCGCATCTGCTGCAGGACATGGCGGTTCGCGCGGTCACGGTCGGCCGCGTTGATGCCCTCGGCATTGCCGATGTGCTGCGGATAGGTCTCGATGACGGCGCTGCGTTGCTCGTCGGTCAGCCCGGACCACCAGCGGGCGTTGTTGGCCGCACGTGCCGAAGCCTCCTCTGCCGGCCCCCGCGGATTACGCAGTTCGTCGGGGCGCACCGGCGGTATGCGCTGCGACAACGCGTCGTCTGCCACCTGCCGAACCAGGTCGTGGCGAGCGGGTTCCGTTGCGGTACCGGCTTCTTGCCGGACCGCGTCGGCCTCTTGCTGGATTGCCGGCTCCCCGAGCATGGTGTCGGTCCGGCCCGGATGATCGGTGGCGATCCAGTCCACGCCCAGATCTCGCGCGAATTGCACGTCGGCTTCGTTGTTGACCGTCCAGCAGTAGGTGGCCAGCCCTCGTGCGGCCGCTGCCCCGACGAGCTCGGGGTTGTTGCGCAGCATGTCGATCGACGGGCCGATCGCCGTGGCGCCCACGATGCCGGCCAGATACCGGGCCGACGGGCCCAACAGAACGGTGGGGACGTTCGGGGCGGCCATTCGGACCCGTACCAGTGCATCAGGGTAGAACGAGATGACCGCCGCCTTGACCAACTGGTCCGGCCCCGGATTCGTCAGTCCGTGCCGTTCCAGCGCGGCGACGACCTCGCGTTCGATCTTCAAGCCCTGCTGGGCAGGATGTTTGGTCTCGATGAACAATGTCACCGGACGGTCGGCGTCCTGGGCGAGCTGAATGAACTCATCGAGGGTCAGGATGCCGTGACCGTTGTAGTCGAGCGCCTGCAGCTCGGCCAGCGTCATGTCGCCGACCCGGCCGGTGCCGCTCGACGTCCGGTCCACGGTCTTGTCGTGGATCAGTACCAGCTCACCATCCTTGGTGAGCCGGACATCGCACTCGAGGGCATCCGCGCCCTGTCGCAACGCTTCGACGTACGCCGCCCTGGTCTGCTCCGGGAAGTCGTGGGAGGCGCCCCGGTGCGCGACCACCTGGGTCGCGGGACGCTCGGCGGGAGTCCGCGAGTCGGCCTGGGTGACAACGTGATTGCCGGTGAACAGTCCGGGCTCTCCCAAAGACTGCCGGGTCGCGCGGAAGGCTGCCAGTTCCTGGTGCAATGCCCCGGTGTCCGCGCCGATCCACGCGATGGCCGCCGAATCCTGCTGCCGGGTTCCTTGCAGCCCGTCGAGGGCACGGGCCGTCGCGGTGCCCAGCTGGTCGATCGACCCTCGCGCGGTCTGCCACGTCACGTGCGAGGCGTGATACGGGTCGGCACCGAAGCTGATCACAGCGTGACCGCCGCCGTTGAATGCCGAGGTGTCCAAGGCGAGCACCAGTGGTGCATCGAGACCGGCGCGGGCAGCGTCGGCATCGGCCTTGCGCACCGCGAGGTCGAGCCGGTCGATGCGCTCCAGGAAGGCACGTTCTTCGCGGGTGGCCGGGCCGAACTGGTCGAGCTTGGTTCGGATGTGGTCAGCTCGTTCCCGATAATGCTGTAGTGCAGCACGATTCGCGGTGTCGCGCTCGGCGGCCGTTCTGCCGTCGATGTTTCCGTGGTCCACACCGTCGGGCATCCCCTGCACGGTGCCGATGGCAGAGGCGGCGAATTGGTTGTACCACCGCCCGCGTTTCAACGGGACACCGTTCTCGTCCAGATAACCGACGGCGGTCTGAGTTACCGCGTCCTGCCCCCAGTGCGGTGGCCAACCCGAATACTGGCGCGTGTGCGGGTCGTAGAGACGCACACGGCCGTCGACGTTGACCGCCAGGTACGCGTGGCCGACCGGCTGTCCGCCACTCCAGCGCGACGCCATCACCGCCATCGTGCCCGACGGCCTGCCCAGCAACTCCTGCTCGATCTCGGCGTACGTCGCGAAATTCGCGCTGGACCCGAACGCCTTGAACATCGCCCGCGCCGGTGTTCCGCGCCGTGAGGGCGCGTCGAGCTGGACCTTCCGGCCGGTGCGGGCCCGCACTTCTTCGGCCAGAACCTGGGCGCAATCGTTGCCCTGGGTCCAGCGCGGAACGCGGTTTCGGTTGTGGGTGTCGGTCGGGTGAAAGACACCGGGATCGTCGTCGAGCCGCATGACCGGCCGGGCGGCCGCGGGTTCGACAGTGCGGGAAGCGTTTCCGTCGGCGACGGTCCGGTGTGGTTCGAGGTGGACCCGCTCGGGGTGTCCGGCGGCGATACGGCCGATGTTGGTCAGTGCTTCGGTACGGACCGCATGGGTCGGAGTGACCAGCCACTGCCGCGTGCCCGGACCATCGGTCTCCAGGAAGTCGAAATAGGCGTTGTGAGTGGTCAGGGTGTCCTTGCGGTCCATCGATGCCGGGAACTCGGCGCTGATCCGCTGCCCACCGAACGTATCCATCGCCGGATCGGTACCCAGGCCGATCCCCAGCCGGCCCCGCGAATCCGAGGTCCGACCGCCGAGTCCGGTGACGAAGTCCCGCGACGACGAGGCAACGAATACGTTGCGGGTGTCGATTCCGAAGTCACTGGCCTGCTGAAGCGGACCCGCCCCCGGTGAGCCGATCAGCGTGACAGTGCTGATGTGCGGAGCCAGCCGGCCGTTCACCCCCGCGTAGGCCGTGGTGGTCGACCCGTACGAGTGCCCGAACACATGGTTGCCGGTGAACCGGCTACCGTCGCCGGTCACAGCGTCGTGCACCGCGTTGAAGGTGCTGATGTCGGTGTACAGCATCTCGCCACCGGCGCGGGCGAGGCCCGGACGCGCCACTCGCGCCGATGCCGAATCGTTCGGCGCGTCGTATCCCAGCCAGGCAATGGACGCTGCTGCCAGCGAAGGGTTTTCGGCGCGCGTCGACTGCAGGATGTTCAACGCGCAGTGCATGATGTAGTCGAGTTTGTCCAGCTGCGAACCCAGACCCGGCACGTACCACGACACCGAATCGGCCGTGTACGGATCCACTCCAAAGCTCACCAGCGCACGGCCGTCACCGCCGAAGGCCCCCGGATCCAGTGCCAACAGCAGCGGATGCCCCACCCCGGCCTGCTGGGCCGCCACTTCCGCTCGCTGCATGGTGGTTTCGAGTCGGTTGACCCGCCGCACGAAGTCGAGCTCCTGCTTGGTGAGTTTCTCACCGGCATCGAATCTGGCCTGCACCGCCGCGGCCCGAGCGGCATAATGCCGCATCATCTCCCGGTTTGCGGTGTCACGAACAGCGGCGGGGATGCCTTCGGCGTTGCCGATCTGCTGCGGATACGCGCGGACCAACGCGTGTTGTTGTTCCTCCGACAATCCCGACCACCAGCCGGCATTGTTGCGAGCCTTGACCACCGCCTGCGGTTCCGACCCGAGCGGATGCCTCAGATCGTCGGCGGACAGCGGTGGAATCCGTTGCCCGAGGGCCTGATCCGCCAGCGAGCGCGTCGCAGTCGACACCGGCTCACCCGGATGCCATCGTGGATTCCAGCGCCGAGGCTCGCCTCGGTCGATCTGGGTATCGCCGTCCAGTCGCAGCGCCCGTCCGGCGGCTGGATCCACCGTGCGCCCGTCGACAACCCGGCGGGGGCCGTCTTCGTGGTCCACCCTGTCGGTGCGGCCGGCAGCAATCCGCCCGGAGTTGGCCAGAGATTCAGAACGTACCTGTGTTCCGTCGCCCCGATCCACGAGGTGGTGGTAGTTCTTGTGAGTTCCGAACGTACCGGCGGTGTTCATCGAGCCCGGGAACTCGGCGGCCACCCGGACCGCCCCGAATTCATCCATGGCCGGATCCATGCCCAGGCCACGTCCGGCGAAGCGGCCGTTCTGCTCGGCTCGCCGCCCACCGAACCCGGTGACCGGATCCAGTGACGACGACGCGACGAACACATTGCCGTCGTCGAGCCCGAACTGGCCGGCGTGGTGCAACGGTCCGGCGCCCGGAGAGCCCAGCAGCGTCACGGTGCGGATGTCAGCCTTGAGCCGGCCGCCACGGCCCGCGTAGCTCACGGTCGTCGAACCGTAGGAGTGGCCGAAGACGTGGTTGCCGGTGAACGTGCTGCCGTCACCGGCCAGGGTGTTGCGGCCGACGTTGAACGCCCGGATGTCGTCGTAGAGGATCTCGGCACCCTGGCGCGCCAACTTCGGGCTCAGCACCCGGCCGCTGGCCATGCCGTTCGGTGCGTCATAGCCGATCCAGGCGATCGAGGTGGCCGCCAGCGTCGGGTTCTCGTGCATCGTGGACTGAACGTGGTTCAGCGCATTGTGCATATTCCCTTCAAGCTTGTCGACCGTGGTCGCGAAGCCGGGAACCAGCCACGACACCGAGTCCGCCTGATAGGGATCGGCACCGAAACTCACCACCGCGCGGCCGTCGCCACCGAACTCGAACGGGTCGAGCGAAAGCACCGTCGGGCCGCCGATTCCGGCCTGCGCTGCATTCTGGGCGGCGGCCTGCAAGGCGGCGTCCAGCCGATTCACGCGTAGCAGATTGGCGAGGTCTTTCTTTCCCGGTCGCACACCACGGTCGATCATCGACTGCACGTGCTCCTGGAAACGCTTGATGGCAAGACGATTCGCGACGTCACGGGCCACCGGCGGGATGCCTTCGGCGTTGCCGATCCGTGACGGATACGAC
The DNA here is from genome assembly GCF_005924235.1 of Mycobacterium sp. DBP42. NCBI lineage: Bacteria > Bacillati > Actinomycetota > Actinomycetes > Mycobacteriales > Mycobacteriaceae > Mycobacterium > Mycobacterium sp. DBP42. Next base: position 188,477 of record NZ_VCMY01000001.1, on the reverse strand, counting down.
TCGATCAATGCTTGGCGTTGATCTTCCGTCAGCCCCGACCACCACAGCGCATTCGCTTCGGCCCGCGCCGTGGCATTCCCGCCCCTGCCCAGAGGATTGACCAGGCCGTCGACAGCGACCGGCGGAATCCGCTGTGCCAAAGCCGTATCCGCGACCGCCCGGGTCGCCGCGTGCTGTGGCTGGTGACCGCTCGGGTCCGCGGACCAGTTGGGTTCGGTGACGGCCTGGTCCGGATCGACTTCGATGTCGGCATCCCGCCACCGCGGATTCCACCAGTGGCGCCCCTGGGTGTTGTTCCGTCCGGCCGCGGGTTCAACTGTCTCCCTGCGGGTTCCGAATATTCGCCCGGGCCGCTCCTGCATGGTGCGCGGGTTTTCGAGGTCGAGCCGACCGGTGTGCCCAGAAGCGATACGGCCCAGGTTCGCCAGCGATTCGGATGGGATTGCGTTCGCAGGAGTGACCAGCCACTGCCGGGTACCGGGTCCGTCGGTCTCCTGGAAGTCGAAATACGCGTTGTGGGTCGCGGTGGTGTCCTTGCGGTCCATCGACGCCGGGAACTCCGCACGCACCCGTTGCGCGCCGAAGGTGTCCATCGCCGGATCGGTACCCAGACCCCTGCCCAGGCGGCCCATCGAGTCCGAGGTCCGCCCCCCGAGTCCGGTCACGAAATCGCGCGACGACGAGGCGACGAACACATTGCCGTCATCGAGTCCGAAATCACCCGCATGCTGCAGCGGACCCGCACCGGGCGAACCGATCAGCGTGATGGTGCTGACGTGCTCGGCCAGTCGGCCGTCGCGTCCCGCGAAACTGGTGGTCGTCGACCCGTACGAATGCCCGAAGATGTGGTTGCCGCGGAAACGGCTGCCGTCCCCGGCGAATGCGTTCCGCGTCGCGTTGAACGCACTGATGTCGGCGTGCAGGATGTCGCCGCCGGCCTCCGCCAGGGTCGAACGACCGACCCGCACGGTCCCCGAGTCGTTGGGTGCGTCATAGCCCAGCCAGGCGATCGAGGCCGCGGACAAGGTGAGGTTCTCGGCGCGCGTGGACTGCAGGATGTTCAACGCACAGTGCATGAGGTAGTCGAGCTTGTTGATCTGAGCCCCCATGCCGGGCACGTACCACGACACCGAGTCCGCGACATACGGGTCGGCGCCGAAGCTCACCAGCACGCGCCCGTCGCCGCCGAATGCCGGCGGGTCGAACGCGAGGATCAGCGGTTCCCCCACGCCGGCCTGCACAGCGGCCGCCTCGGCCCGCTGCAGGGCACTTTCCAGGCGATTCACCCGCAGCAGGAAATCGAGTTGCGTATCGGTGGGCCTGGTGCCGGCATCGATCTGGGCCTGGATACCGGCGGCCCGGTCCAGATAGCGTTGCACCACACGGCGATTGGCGGTATCGCGATCGACCGCCGGAATACCTTCGGCATTGCCGATCTGATAAGGGTACGCCTCCAGCAGCGCGGCGCGCTGCTGGTCGTCCAATCCCGACCACCACGACGCATTGTCGCGGGCCCGGTCCGCCGCCTGGGGCTCGTCTCCCAGCGGAGTGACCAGGTCGTCGATACCCACCGGCGGGATCCGTTGTGCCAGCGCCTGGTCCGCCGCCACCTGCGCCGCCGACGGCTCGACCTCGGCCGGATGCCAGCGCGGATTCCACAGCCGCCGATCAGGAGACTGGTCGGTCTCGGTGTCGCCGTCCAGCCGCAGCGGCCGTCCGGCCGCCGGTTCCACCGTGCGCCCGTCGACCGCGCGGCGAGGCTCCTCGCGGTGAACTCTTTCGGAGTGCCCACCCGCGATCCGGCCGAAGTTGGCCAACGATTCGGTACGCACCCGCGGATCGGCGTCGCCGTCCATGTACCGGTAATAGTGTCTATGCGTTCCGACGCTGCCACCGTCGTTCATCGACGCCGGGAATTGCGCGGTAATCCGGACCGCCCCAAAGGTATCCATCGCCGGATCCACGCCGAGACCGCGGCCCAGGAACCGGCCGTTCTCGCCGCGCTCGCGTCCGCCCAATCCGGCGACCGGGTCCAGTGAGGAGGATGCGACGAACACGTTGTTTGCGCCGATACCCCACTCACTGGCCTGCTGCATCGGGCCCGCCCCCGGCGAACCGAGCAGGGTGACCGTGCGGATGTCGTTGGCCAGCCGCTGGTCCCGACCCGCGTAACTCGCGGTGGTCGAGCCGTACGAGTGCGCGAAGATGTGGTTGTCACGGAAATGGCTGCCGTCGCCGGCGACGGTGTCGCGCGACGCGTTGAACGCCCTGATGTCGCTGTACAGGATCTCGGCTCCCCGGCGAGCGAGCGCGGAGCCGGCAACTCGGGGGGTGGCCATATCGTTCGGTGCGTCATAGCCGATCCAGGTGATCGACGTCGCCGACAGCGTCGGGTTCTCCTCACGCGTCGACTGCAGGTGGTTCAGCGCAGCGCGCATGTTCCCTTCGAGCTTGTCGATCGTCGTGCCCAATCCCGGCACCAACCACGACACCGAATCCGCCTGATACGGGTCCGCACCGAAGCTCACCACCGCCCGGCCGTCGCCGCCGAAAGCCGGCGGATCGAAGGCCAGGACCAGCGGCGCATCAAGACCAGCGTCTGCCGCTTCGCGGCCCATCTGCTGCAACGAGGCATTCAACCGGTTCATCCGTAGCAGGAACTTCTGCTCCGACTTGCTCAGCTTCTCACCGCGATCGAGCTTGCTCCGCACATGATCCCGGGCGCGCTGCAAGGCAGTCCGGTTCGCGACGTCGCGGGCAGCCGGCGGAATACCCTCGGAATTTCCGATCTGGGCGGGGTACGTCTCGATCAACGCCTGGCGCTGATCCTCCGACAATCCGGACCACCAGTGCACGTTGGCCTCGGCCCGGGTTCGGGCAGCCTCGGCCTCACCCAGCGGGTTGGCCATATCGCGGGCACTGACGGGTGGATCCCGCTGCGCCAGAGCCTCATCCGCGATCTCCCGGGTGCTCTGGACCGTGGCGGGCGCCGGATCCACGGCCGGGACGTCGGTCTCGTTCGGCGAGTCGAGTTGTGCGCTGTCGGTTCCCCGATTGGCCCCGAAGGCGTCCGCCCACGGATCGACGCCGAGACTGACGTCGACGATCGGTGTTCGCCCGGCCAGAGCGGTGGGCAGGTCCCGAGCTGTGGCGGCGACGTAGACGTTGTCGGCCCCGATTCCGAACTCGCCGGCACGGCGCACCGGGCCTGCCCCTGACGAGTCGGTGAGGGTGATGGCGCGAATATCGTTGGCCAGCCGCCCATCTCGCCCGGCATAGCCGACCGCTGTCGTCCCGTAGGCGCGGGCGAAGATGTGGTTGTCGGTGAAGTGGCTACCGTCGCCGGCCCAGGTGTCGCGCGCCGCGTTGAACGACCGGATGTCGCTGTAGAGGACCGCACCGCCGTCGCGGGCGGACTGGTGTCCGGCTGCCCGCCAGCCGCTCCAGCCGCTGGGTGCGTCGTAGCCCAGCCACGCGATCGACGCTGCCGAGGATCCCGGATTCGCCTGCTGGGTAGTCTGCAGGTGGTTGAGCGCGTCGTTCATACCGGCGCCGATCGAGTCGATCGTGGTGCCTTGCCCGGGCACGTGCCACGACACCGAATCAGCTTGATACGGATCGGCGCCGAAGCTGACGATCGCCCGACCGTCACCACCGAAGGCCGAGGCATCGAAGGCCAGCACCATCGGCGGGCCGACTCCGGCGTCCTGGGCGCGGGCTTGTGCGTCGGCGAGTGCGCTGTCGATCCGGTCCAGCCGGGCCAGCATGCGGCTCTGGCTGCGGCTCAGCCGGTGACCGCTGTCCCGCCAGGAGTGCAACTGCCGGCGTTCGGCGTCGAGTTGGCGAGTGTTCGCCTCGTGGCGGGCGGTCGGCGGAATGCCCTCAGCATTACCGATGTGCTGCGGGTACGTGTCGATCAGGGCACGCTGCTCATCACCGTTCAACCCGGCCCACCAGGTGGCGTTCGCGCGGGCCCGTGCGTCGGCCGACTCCATCAACCCCAACGGGTTCCGCAGGTCACCGGCATCTACCGGAGGCACGCGCTTGGCCAGCGCCGCGTCAGCGATCTGACTCTGCGGTGTGACGTCGCGCCACTGGTCGCCCGACGGCTGTTCAGCAGTGCCCTGCACGTCGCCCACTGCGATCGCGGCGTCGAGATCATCGGGCAGCCGCCCGAGCTTGTCGACCGGAACACCTTCTGAATCAAGGAAACCGACGGCGGTCGTCGACACCGCGCTCTGCCCCCAGTACGGTGGCCAGCCCGTGCGCTCACCGCGGTGGAGCAGATAGACGTCCTTGCCGTCGAAGATCGCCACATAGGCATGCCCGCCCTGGCGCTGCCCGTCGCCGGCCCACGCCGAGGTGATGACCGCGGCCGAGCCGGGCGCCATGCTCCTAAGCCTGGCCTCGATCTGGCGGTAGGTGGCGAAATCGGCCCGGGACCCGATGGCCTGGTACAGAGCCTGCGCGGGCATTCCGGTGGACGTCGGCTCCCCGGCCACCTGGTATGGCTTGCGGAAGTGCCGAGACAGATCATCGGCCGCGTCGAGCAGGCAGTTTTGGCCGCCCTGCGGCGGACCGCCGGTGTCGGTGACCTCGGGCGTCACATTCGCCGGCGTGACGTCGACGGCAGTGTCCTGCAGACGCGCGGCCGGCACCCCGGCAACCTGCGACTCCGATGCGGTGGACCGCGCTGCCGGAGCCTGCGGCTTGGGATCGACGGGTTTCGAATCAGGTTTAGCTGCAGTCGGTTTGGCGTTCTGCTCAGGGGTTGCCGGCGTGGTGGTGACCGCCGTCTGCGAGGTGGGCGCCGGTGGCACGGTGCTGGTCGGCGACGGTTGGGCAGGGGCTCCGAGGGCCGGGGCCTGCTGCCCGGGCGCGTCCGGCACGGAGGTCTGCTGCGCCGGATCAGCAGGTGTCTGTGCGACGACGTCTGCGACCTGGGCGCCTTCGACATCCTGAGTGACGTCGGTCTGCCCGTCGCCGACCTGTCCCGGATCGACCGACACCGGCTCGGGGGCCACTGCAGCCTGCGGCACGTCGGTCGTCGCAACATTCGCCGCCGGACCGGCGACGTCCTGGTCCGGGCTGAGCGTGGCGGTGTGCGCGGGCTCATCCGTGGGCCCGTCAGCGGTATCGTCGGCGTCCTGCTGAGGCTCCGCCGAAGGCTGCTCGTCGGGTTCGGTCGTCGTGTCCGGTTCGGCGTCAACCTGGTTGGGCGCCTCGTCATCGACTGTCTCGTCGGAGTCCTGGCCTGTCGACTTGTCGGCCGCGCCGTGCTGTTCCCCGTTGCGGGATGCGGACTTGGAATCCGGTTGCGGTGCAGTGTTATTCGTCTGCCCGGCGCCGGCGCGCCCCGGACTCGACTTGGCAGGGACGGCCGCCTGCCCCGAAGGACCGTTCTGTGGGGTTCGGTTGGTGTCGGTCTCACCGTGGTCGTCGCTGTCCTGCCGGCCGCTGTCGAGTTCGCCATCCGGTTCGTTGCCCCGCAGGCCGACGTTCGGGGGCTCGGGCCCCACCGGACCGGCCGGATTCGTCTGGTTGTTCTGCTGAGGTGTGTGGCCACCGCCGATGCCTTTCAGACCACCGATGCTGGTGCTGGTGGAACTGGCGAGGATCGCTATCGTGTCGAATTCGCCCCCGACGGACCAGGTGCCGGCCACGTTCCCCGATACCCCGGCGGAGAACATGGTGGTTCCACCCTTGAGCGCCGCGGTGAACCGGTTGCGAGCGGGCCCGAGACCGTGCGCGACCGGGACGGCGGTGATACCGCCGGCGCCACCACCGACGGTCGAGGCAATCGCGGTCTGCTTGAACCGGTCCCACCGAAACTCGGCGTGTCCGTTGTTCTTCTGGATGCCCTGGACGATCCCCTCTTGCAGCAGCCCCTGCCCCAGCTCCTCCAAGGATTCCCACCCGCCTGCCACCAGGAGCCGCTTCATCATCGTCTTGGTCAGCAGTTCGGCCATCTTCGCGCCGAGACGCCGGATCGCCCACATGACGAGCGCACGTATCCACGCGATGGTCGTTGTCTCGATGACGGGGATCGCGGCCGTCGACGCGCCGTAAGTGGGACCCGCCATGGCCAGGCTGTAGGAAATCTCAGCGGCGGCAAGCGCCAGTCCGACAATGATCGACAACTTGCTGTACTCGATCTCGGAGCTGAAATTGGTGGCGCCCTCACCCATTCCCGAGATGCCCTCGGCGAGTTTGTCCACCGTGTAATCACCGTCGAAGAGCATGGCGAACTGTCGATCCGCGGCGTCGGCGGTGTCGCCGGTCAGCACCGACATCGTTTCTCCGCGGACCCGGTTCAAGTCCGGGATGAGCTCCTGCAGCGCTTCGGCCGCAGCTTGATAGTGCTCGCCGATCCGGCGCGTGCGGGTTTCGCTGCCTTGCGGCCACTCACCGCCCGCGAGATACGACACCCATTGGAGCTCGGGTGGGATCTGAATGTCCATAAGGGAATCGGTGTGGCGACCGGCCTACACGGCGCACCACCTCATGGCGTTGACCGCTACGGCTGATCTTGCTGTTCGAAGGAGTCCGCTGAACCCTTCAAACCGTCCGAGTAGTAATCGAGCAGATCGGTCTTGACTGCCACGGAGCCGTCGACCCAATCCTTTTGCGCCAGATATCCTTGGCCGCCTTTCGCGAAGCCGTCACCCATCTTGTCGTCGCCCCAGGCGGCACCTTCGGCAGCCAGATTCGCTTGCAGGGTGGACAGAACGTTCTTCATCCTGACACTGACATCGTTCAGGTTCCTCGAGGTTGCGCGCAGGTCAGAAGGTCCGACACCGAGCTCGTCAGCCATCGATTCAGCTCCTCACGGTGGGGAATGCGGATTCGTCCCGGTCGTCGTCGTCCGGCTCGCTCGGCTGGACGCCTGCATCGTCGCCGCCGAACACAGCTCTGGTCAGGTCGCGCAGATCGGGCGCACCGTCGGCGATGTCGGACAGCCCCGGCATCATCCGGCGCCGTTCTTCGATCGGCATCATCAGGGCAGCCGCCCGCTGCGCGACGAGTTGCGCCGCGGACTGCGCTGCCGCGGTGACGTGGCCACCGAGTTCTTCGAGTTCGTACTCTTCGAGATACGACTCGTCGATGACGGTCTCGATGACGTGGCCGCGGGCGTCGACCGTCACCTCGACCAAGCCATCGGCTTCCTCAGCACTCGCGGTGAGCTGCGCCTGCTCGCGCTGCACCGCAGCAATATCGGCCATCTGCTCGGAGACCAAGGCCAGCACCTCGGTCATCTGATGCCGGAGGGCATCGTTGCTCATTCCGGTCAGTGTTCCAGAATCGCAAAGACGCCGCCACGCCCTTTCCCGAATTCGATTACGGCTTACCGTATTTGAGGGCGCGGACAATTAGGTTTGCGAAATTGCCATCGCCGCAATGCCACTCGCACCGCAATTTGCCACTACCGCGTAGATAACCGGGGCCAACTCGACAGTCCACGTCACCCACCGATAGCTCCCACACCCGTAGCCGGCCCGGATCTTATTTGCCTCGGTCGCCGACGGCGGTGGTCAGCGGTACTGGGGCGCACCGCGCAGCCGAGGAAACTTTTCCGCCACGGCGGCTGCCAGTTCCAGATACGCCTGGAGCGTTGCCGGGTCCAGCAGGTCGAAGTCCACGTCGGCGCCCTCGGCCAGGTGTGGATCGAACGGGATCATGTGCACCGAGCGGCACCTGGCTTCGAAGTGCTCGTAGACCTTGTCCAGCTTGAGCTTTGCCGATCCGGGTCGCGAGGCGCTGAGCACTACGTGCGCTTCGCGGACCAGCGCGGAGTGACCGTGTTGCATGAGCCAGTCCAGCGTCGCCGAGGCACTGCGCGCGGCATCGATCGCCGGCGAGCTGACCAGCACGATCGCGTGCGCGAGATCGAGCACACCGGCCATCGCGGAATGCATGATGCCGGTGCCGCAGTCGGTCAGGATGATGTTGTAGTAGCGACGCAGGATGCTGATGGTGCGGCGGTAGTCCGATTCGCCGAACACCTCCGACACTGCCGGTTCCTGCTCGCTGGCCAGCACCTCCAGTCGGCTGCCCGCCATCCGGGTGTGGCTACGGACGTCGGAATAGCGCTGAATATCAGTATCCGACAAGAGATCTCGTACCGTGGATTGGCTCGACGCGTCCCTGACCCGCTCGGCCAGAGTGCCGCGGTCCGGATTGGCGTCCACCGCGATCACCCGGTCATGACGCATCATCGACAGCGCCGAGCCCAGCCCCAGCGTGGTGGTGGTCTTGCCGACACCGCCCTTGATCGACAGCACCGCGATCCGGAAGTCCCCGGCGATCGGCTGCCGGATCTGGGCCAGCAGGTCTTCGCGCTCTCGCTCTTTGCGCGATTCGCCGGGATTCAAGCGGCCGGCGCTCGCCAGATGCACAGCTCGGCGCCACCCGGAGTGGGGCGCGCTGCGGGCGCGGTTGATGATTCCGGCGTCATCGAGTGAGGGTGGCACCGGCGAATACTGCGGCGGCTGGGCCATGCCCGCCGGAGGTGGCGGCAGCGGTGGCATGAAACCCGGCGGCGGAAACGGCAGCGGAGGTAGCGGCGGAGGGGGAGGTGGCGGTGGTGGCGGCGCAGGCAGCTGCGGGCCTGCCTCCGGCGGCGCGGCATGCCTTGGCGGCAGTGGCGGAATCGGGATCAAACCGGTCGGCGGCTCAGGCTCAGGCGCAGGTTCAGGTGCAGCTGCCGGCTCGGGGTTACGCTGCGGTTGCGGCTCATCGAGCTCGAATCGTTCGGCGAACTCCCTGGACCCGATCGTGCTGTGCATCTGCCACGGTGGCGGGGCGAGCCGGCGCGCCGGCGCAGCGGGAGCCGGCTCAGGAGGCGGAGACACCACGAACGCATCGGTGGTGTCGTCGGCGGGCGAGGTGGCCGTATGACTCTGCCGAGCAGTACGTTGCGCCGCAATCTGTTCCAGCAGCGCGGCAGCCCGTGCCTCCACCTCGTCCAATTCGCCAGGAGCCAAGTCGTCGAGCGATGTGGGCTCGCCGATCGGTCGGTTCTCGTCCGGCATTTTCCCCCTAACTCACTTGGTCCGCCGCCGGGCAGCAGACACCGCCACCGCCGCCACCATCAACGCAAGACACGCCGCGGTGACGGTGAAGACGATCCTGCGCGCCCGCACATTACCCGCATCAGGTTGCGGCGGGCCGCTGATCGGTGAAGCGGCGGTGACGTCGCGCTCGGCGGGCTCGGGCGGGAGCTGATAGGTCAGTGCGGCGACGGGGTCCACGACTCCATAACCCGTGGCCTGGTTGGGTCCATTCCCCGGCGTGCGGGCTGTCCGCTCGACCAGATCCATCACCTCACCGGCGGTCAGGCCGGGGTAGCGCGAGCGGATCAACGCCACCACACCAGAGACGAACGGTGCCGCGAAGCTCGTGCCGTTCAACGGTGCCAGGCCCTGCTGGCCCAACTGGGCGTTGCTCAGGCCGGGCCCGCCGGCATCCAGCGAGGTGACCCGCTCGCCGGGGGCGGCCACCGCCAACCACGGCCCATGCAGGCTGAAGTCGGCCGGGGTGGCCGACGTGGTCACGGCGCCGACGGCCAGCACATAGTCGGAGAACCAGGCCGGACTGGCAATGGTGCTGACACTGTGCCATCCGGTGTGCAACGGCTGGTTCGGATCGTTCATGTTGTTCTGCGAGTTGCACATGCTCTGGGAGTTGAAATTTCCGGCCGCAGCCACCACCACCACATTGCGTTCATAGGCGTAGCGCACGGCCAGGCCGAGCTCCCGATCATCCATGCCGGCCGCAACCGGAGCGCAGGCCACCTCCGACAGGTTGATCACCGTGGCACCGAGGTCCACCGCCCGGACGATCGCAAGTGCCAGCGTGTGCGTGTTCCCGTAGCCCACCGATGTCGCGTTGGGGTCGTCGTTCTGGGTGCTGCTGGTGCCCGCGACACTGTAGGCACCACTGTTCTGCCGGATCGACAGGATCGCCGCCTCGGGCGCGACCCCGGCGAAGCTGTCGCCCTCGGCCGGCGCCGCCCCGATGATGCCGGCTACCAGGGTGCCGTGGGCATCGCAATCGACGAGTCCGTCGCTGTTCGACACATAGTCGCCACCCGCTTCCAGCGCGGGAAGGCGCGGATGACGGTTGACGCCGGTGTCGATCACCGCCACCTTCTGCCCGGCGCCGCGCGAAAAGCGCCAGGCCTTGCGGTACTCGAGCATGGCTTCCGCGCTGGTCTGCTTGGTGAAGTCGGTGCCGGGGAGTACGCCGGTGGGGACGCCGCAGATCGACTTCTGTTCGGTGGGCTCTGCGGGTGCGACGGGGCCGCTCGGCGGCGGTCCGGGTTCGACGACCGGGGGTGTGACCGCACCGGCCGGTGGCGCACCGAAGCCCGACAGCACCACCGTGAGCACGACGGTCGCCACCGCCGCACACCGCCGGGCGCTCATTAGCCGCCCAGCCGTTCGTACAGTCCGAGCGGCCACAGTGCCAGCGGGATCACCGCGGCCACGGCCACATATTCGAGATAGGGCGCAACGGTTCGGATTCGGCGAACGTACGGGGCCGCGACACCGCCGACGGCCAGCGCCGCGAGCAGGCCGACACCGGTCAGTTGCAACGGCCACGCCCCGGCCTGGGCTTGCACGCAGACCACCAGCGCGAGCGCACAGCCGGGCACGGCAAGCGCTGCCCGCTCCGGCCAGGTCTCCGCTCTCCGGCTGAGCAAGGCCGGCACCGCAGCGCAGACCACAGCGAAAGCGAATGCCGCCCAACCCGTGTCGACCCGCATCAGCACGGTGGAGCCGATCAGCGCGGTGGTTGCCGCACCGGCCAGCAGGCCGGAGCGGGTCAACACCGCTGAATGCACCCGATCCCACACCTGTTCCGCGCTGGGCATCGGAGTGCCCGTCGGCGGGGTCTGCCCCGCCGACGTCGCGAACGGGTCCTCGGTGTGCGATGTGGCGGCCGACGGCACCGGGTATCGGCCCAGGCGTGCCGTCAGCACCGGCACCGCCAGGCACCCGAACACCGCGATCACGGCGGTCAGGGTGGCCACCACTGTCACCGGTGCGCCCAACGCCCGGGCAGCGAATGCCGCGACACCGAAACTCAGCAACACGGCCGCGGCGACGTAGGTCCAGTGCCCGGCAGAAATCAGCCGGTAACAGAACACCGTGAGCCCCAACAATATTGCGCAACCAACAGCCAGCCCGACCGCACCCCGCGGGGCGGCCACCACCCAGACTGCCGCGGTGCCGATCGCGATCACCGACGGCCCCACCGCTGCAGCGATGTCGGCGCGGCCCAGCACCCGGCGCACGAGCGCCCCGCCGGCCACCAGAGCCACCAGCATCAGCGCGGCGGCCACCATGATCACCGTCCGGTGGGCCGCCAGGGCGGGCGCCAGCAGCAGCCCGACCCATACCGCCGAGCACAGCCACAGCCCGGCGAACGCTGTCATCCGCGCGGCGGTGGCGTCCCATGCCGCATACGAAGCGCGATTCAGCCGAGCAGCGGCGTCCACGACATCGTCGTACAGCGCGGGCGGGGACAGTGCCTGCCGAGCCGAAAGTCGCAACAGTTCGCCGTTTTTCACCCCGGCCTGGCGCAAGCTCCGGTCGGGCTCGAGCGCACCTGCGCCGGCCTGACCTTCACGACTGAGCACCCAGAACGTCCGCCGCTCGTCGCGATCGGTCAAGTCGTCACTGCGTTCTTCGTCCCGCGACTTGATCAACCGGGCCAGCTCAGGAAGAAAAGCCGCCACCGAAACGTCGGCAGGCAGCGCGACGTCGAGCTGGGTCCGCCCGCCGACCACGGACACCCGGATCGTCTCGGGTGCCGCGGACACCACGTGCACCGCGCGAAGCTCCTCGATCCCGGTCACAGGTCGGGCATCCTCGACAACTGCACCACGCCGCTACGAGTGGTCCGCGAGACCAGCATGCCGCGGCCGGGAGGCATCGGGCCGGCCTTGTACCCGCCGAACAGCCCGCCCTCGTCTCTACTTCCGCTCATCACCAAACCGTTGCAGGACAGGTCTTTCAGACGTCCGACGATCGGGTCCATCATCGCCCGCCCGGCGCCGCCGCTGCGGCGCGTGACCACGACGCGCAGCCCGATGTCGCGGGCCTGCGGCAGATATTCGACCAGCGGTCCCAGCGGATGGCTCAGCGAGCCACCTGGGATCAGGTCGTAATCGTCGATCATCACGAACAGGTCCGGGCCCGACCACCAGGACCGTTCCTTGAGTTGCTGCTGGGTGATGTCGTTGGGCGGCAGCCGATCCTTGAGCGCACCGGCCAGCGCCGTCATCAGGTCCGTGCAGGACTGCGGCGCCGTGGCATAGCCGCCGAGGTATTCGTCGGGGATGACACCCAGCATCGAGCGACGGAAGTCGACCAGAATGATCTTGGCCTCGACCGGAGTGGCGTTCTCCATCACGCCGGCGGCGATGTTGCGCAGCAGGCCGGTCTTTCCGCATTCGGTATCGGCGAACGCCACCAGGTGTGGTTGCGCATCGAAATCCAGCACCACCGGGGCGAGTTCTTCCTCGTTGATGCCGATCGCGATGCGGGCCTTGCTGAGTTGTCCGGCCTCGCGGGCGACCCGTACGACATCCTCGCGATTCACGTCGTGCGGCAGCATCCGCACCCTCGGCGCCTCGCGGTCCTGATAATGGGCACGCACCGCCTCGACGGCCTCGGCCACCCCGGCAGGCAGATCCTCCACCCCGGAACTGGAGTCCAGCCGCGGCAGCCCGATCAGGATGTGCAGACGCTCGGAGTTGATACCGCGACCGGGACGTCCGATCGGGACAAGTTCGGCCGACCGGCGGGCCACCTCGCTGTCGATCGGATCGCCCAGGCGCAGCTCGACACGGGTGCCGAGCATGTCTTTGACCGCCGGCCGGATCTCCATCCAGCGCGAGGCGGTGATCGCCAGGTGTACGCCGTAGGACAAGCCCTGGATGGCCAGTGACTGAATCACCGGGTCGAGCTGCTCGAAATCGCTCTTGATGGACGCCCACCCGTCGACGACCAGCACCACGTCGCCGAAATTGTCCTGGCTCAACGGATCTTGCGCAGCCTCTTCCGGGGGCAGCGCGGCCAAGCGGGCCTTGCGCTGGCGGAAGTCGCGCATGGATTCGATGCCGAGTTCGCGGAACAGCTGCTCACGGCTGCGCAACACCCCGGCCACCTCGGCCACGGTGCGGCGGATGGCGTCGGCGTCCATCCGGCCCGCCACTCCACCGACATGGGGCAACTTCGCCAGGCTGGTCAGCGTGCCGCCGCCGAAGTCCAGGCAGTAGAACTGAAGCTGCTCGGGAGTGTGGGTGGCGGCCGCGGACATGATGAGCGTGCGCAGCGTGGTGGACTTGCCCGACTGCGGACCGCCGACCACCGCGACGTTGCCCTGCGCGCCGGACAAGTCGACCATGAGCACGTCGCGACGCTGATCGTAGGGCCGGTCCACGACACCCATGGGCATCCACAGCCGGCCGTTGAGATTCTGCGGTGCCGACCAATCCGATTCGGGCAGGAGCTCGTTGACCGCGGGGCTGTCATCCAGCGGCGGCAGCCACACCTCGTGGGCGGGCCTGCCGTGGCCGCGCAACCGGCTGACCACCATGTCGAGCAGCGTGGTCTTCACAGGTCCAGCCGGGCCGGCGACAATCCCGTTCGGCTCGGCCTCGGGCATCTCGTGCGGCAGCGGCACCCGCTCGGGGACCGGATCCTTCTTGACCGGTGTGGCGGTGAACAGCTTCGGCGCCAGCGCCCCCAACTGGGTCACCCGCCCGGTGCGTGCCGAGATCCGTGGTTTGACGTAGTCACCGGAGACATAGCAGGCATTGAACCGGATCGGTTCGGAGGCATCGCATTTCAGAAATGCCGAACCCGGCACACTGGGCAGGTGATAGGCGTCGGGCACGCCCAGGACGCTGCGCGACTCACCCGCGGAGAACGTCTTGAGGCCGATCCGGTAGGACAGGTGCGAGTCGAGGCCACGCAGCTTGCCCTCCTCCAACCGCTGCGAGGCCAACAGCAGGTGCATGTGCAGCGAGCGGCCCAGCCGGCCGATCATCACGAACAGCTCGGCGAAGTCCGGTTTCTGCGAAAGCAATTCGGAGAACTCGTCGACCACGACGAACAGCGCGGGCAGCGGCTCGAGGTCGGCCCCGGCCGCGCGGGCCCGTTCGTATTCGGTGACGTTCGGGAAGTTTCCGGAGGCGCGCAGCAACTCCTGGCGGCGGTTCATCTCACCGGCCAGCGCGTCGCGCATGCGGTCCACCATGGTCAGCTCGTCTTCGAGGTTGGTGATGATGGCCGCGATGTGGGCGATCCCGTCGAGGCCGAGGAACGTCGCCCCGCCCTTGAAGTCGACCAGTACCAGGTTGAGCTGCTCAGGTGAGTGCGACGTGATCATGGACAACACCAGGGTGCGCAGGAACTCCGACTTGCCCGAGCCGGTGGCCCCGATGCACAGCCCGTGCGGGCCCATGCCGCCTTCGGCAGCCTCCTTGATGTCGAGTTCGATGGGCTGACCGTTGGGAGTGATGCCGATCGGCACCCGCAGCCGCTCGCGCGGGGACCGCTGCCGCCACACCTGTTCGGGCACGATGCCGGCCGCATCGGGAATCTTCAGCAGCGCCATCAGTCCTGGATCGACTGCCCGCGAATCGGCTTCCAGGCTGACGATGTGCGCGGCGTTCGCCGGACGGTAGCGGCCGATCCGCCGAGCGGTGGTCTCGGCCTCGGGGATCGTGATCGTGTCCGGGGTGGCGAACCGCTCCACCCCCACCGCGGTACGGGCGGCCACGTCGTCACCGTCGAGGACCAGCTGCAGGCTGCGCCGAGCCGAGGCCCCGGCACGCAGGCCGTTGAGGTCCAGCAGCGTCACACTGTCCAGGCCCGCATCGGTGATGAGCTGCTCATCTCCGGTGACGAATCCGTCGTCCAGTACGACGACAAGTTGTTTGAGGCCCTGCGTCGGCTGCGCGTTGCGGGTGAACCGGCCGCGCTCGGCCAGCTCCGCAGACATCGCGGTCTCCATCAACTCCAGGGTGGGGAACAGCAGCCGCATCGACCCCATGCCGTCGCGGGTCGAGGCATGCTGTGCGTGTGGCAGCCATTTGACCCAGCTCCAGTTCTCACCGTCGGGATTGGCCGTGACGACTGCCACCTGGACATGGTCGGGTCCGTGAAAGGTACACAGTTCCAACACCATCGAGCGCACCAGCTGCTGAGCCAGCTTGCGCTCCCCTTCGAAGGTGATGGTGGGAAACGCCCGTAGGGACACCGCTGTCGGCAACGCATGTACCACCGAATGGGTCTTGACGAACCGGCGCAGCGCCACCGTGGACACCGGCTCCAGGTCCTCGGGCGGGCCGGTCTCGGGCGCCATCAACCGCGTCGCCAGCCGGTGGGTCCCGATACCGACCCGGATGTGGCAGTAGTCGGCGTCGCTGGGCCGCCGCTCCCACATGCGCCGGGTACCCACGACGTCGCCGAGTGCCCGCGGATCGGGATGGCTCCATTCCAGCGCCGTGCGTTGTTCGGCACCCGTGGTGTCGGCTTCCTCGCGAAGGTTCGCCAGATAGCTGAAGTAGTCCTTGCGTTCTTCGTTGAGCTCGGCGGCGGCTTTGCCATTGCGGTTTCCGCCGCCCATGAACATGCCGACCATCGACATGATCATCATCATCGGAAAGAGCAGGAACATCGGGTTTCTGGCCATGTCCCGGCCGCCGACCGTGACCATCAGCGCGATCATGCCGATCACCGCGACCACCATCACGAACGGCATCAGGCGCATCATCAGATTGCCCGGGATGGCCCGCGGCACCTCGGGCGGTGGAGCCAGGTTGACCTCGCCGCCGGGCATCCGCGGCGGCGCCACCCGTAGGCGGCGGACAAACCCCTGGGTACTCAACCTTCCCTCCCCGAAGCTGCTGGCACCGGATGCTGGGTATTGTTCGTGTCGAGCAATCCCATTGCGCAGGAGGCCGACTGGATTGTGACCCTACTTGAGTCAGAGCTCGAACCCGAAGCTGAACCCGAACTCAGCCGACTGACCCTGGTCGTCGGCGAATTGAACATCGACGTCGGGTTGCCCGCACACGTCAGCATCGCCCAGTACATTCCCGATGTCATCGATATCGCGAATGAACAGATCACCACGCAGGACGCGATCGTCGAGTTCGACGCCGCCGACGGGCGATGGACACTGGCCCCGCTGGGCGGAACTCCGATCGCCCCGCACCTGTCCCTCGCCGAAGCAGGGGTCTGCGACGGCGACCTGTTGATGATCTGCTCGGTCGGCCAGCCGGTCAGCCCCCTGCTGTTCGACGACGTCGACGACACCCGCGCAGATGAGGGCCCCGGCACCGTCCGGAGTTGGCTGACCGGCAACGCGCATGCACTGGCCGGTTTCGGTGTCACCGCAGCCGCCGCCGTCACGCTTGCCGGTGTGTTGCCGCGTTGGGCCGCCCAGCCGGCGGTGCCCGCGGCGGTGCTGACCCTCGGTGCGATGGGGCTGCTGCTGGCCTGCCTGGTGGCGCACCGGCCGGCGGCGACAGCGGCTACGGGCTGGATCACCGCGGTGTCGACACCGCTGTTGTTCGCGGGCTCGCTGTACCTGGTGCCCGGCGGTTCCGGTGTGACATCGCTGCCGATGGCCTTCGCCCTGACCGCGTTCGGCGCGCTGCTGGTGCTCCTCATCTCCGGCAGCGGATCGGCGGTGTACACCGCGATCATCGCGACGTGCGTTTTCGGCGGCGTCAGTTCGACGGCAATGTTGCTGTGGCAGCCGCCCATTCGGACGGTCGGGGCTTTGCTCGCGACAGCGGCCGTTATCGTCGTCTATCTCGCCCCCCGGGTGACCATCGGGCTGTCGAAACTCCCGATACCCCGGGTGCCGACGGCAGGTGAACCGCTCGACGACATCGAGACCCAGGGTGGCCCCACGGTCGAGGGCGTCAACGCGATCGGCAAGCAGATCATCCCCACCGAGGAGAATCTGATCAGCCGGGTGCGGCGGGCCAATCAGCACCTCACCGGGATTCTTGTCGCGGCGGCCCTGGCAGCCCCGGTCGGCTGTTACCTGGCGGCGGATATCACCAACGGGTTCTATTGGCAAGGAACAGTTTTCGCCCTCATGGTGGCGACGGTGCTGTGCCTGCGCGGTCGTGGCCACCACGACCTGGTGCAGTCGGCCACACTCATCGGCAGCGGGCTGATCATCGCGGTGGCCGTGATCCTCAAGACCGCGCTGTACGTCGAGGGGTGGCAGGTCCGCGCCGTGGTGGTGCTGCTCGCCCTGATGGTGCTGATCCTGGCCTGCGGGCTGGTGGCACCGCTACGCGAGTTCTCCCCGGTGGCACGGCGGCAGGTCGAGATACTCGAATACATCGCCGTGGGTTCGCTGTTCCCGCTGTGCTTCTGGATCATCCGGGTGTACGCGTTCTTCCGGGAGATGCGCCTCTGACTAAGGCTTGCCCGTCGACACCTTGCTGCTGTCCGGGTCGGCAGCCATGCCGTCGTGGGCGACCAGGGCCGCTTCCTGGGACAGCTCCGGTCCGGCCGGCAACAGCGACAGCACCGGCCACGGCGCCCACTGCGGGGCGTTGGCCGGGCCGTCGGGCACCTTGACCCCGCTGACCCCGAGCACGTCGGCCGTCGGCAGATCCTTGATGTGGTAACGCACTCCGGTGTCGGACACGTAAAACAGCTGCCCCGTCGAGCGGCTGTCCGGATCACCGCCGGTGGCCTGCACGTATTCCCCGGCACCGGGCGTCAGGTACACCGAATCGGCACCTGACCCGCTGCCGTCGGCGCTGGCCAGCCGGACCATCTGCGCGCCCTCGGCGGTCGGCAACCGGTGCCCGACCAACAGTCGCACGTTCGCGCGGGCGTCGGTGTTGGACCGCTGCCAGCCCATACACACCACTCGATCAGGGTCGGGCGGCACGATCCTCGGTGACTCCAGCGGGTAATGGTCGACCGCCAACCGATGCACGGTCGGCACTTCCGCCAGCGTCGCCGGGGGGATCTCGGCAGCCTGCCCGGTGGCCACCTCGCCTGATGCGCCGTAGCGGATCACGTCGGCGGCGGCCTGCGACACCGGCTGCAGACCGTCGCGCAGCACAACATAGAGCTGTTCGCCGCGCGAGTCCACGGACTTGACGATGGCGCCCACCGGGTGGTCGGGCCCGAGCGGACCCGGCTCCCCCGAGCCCTGGATGGCCACCGGCGTGATCGGGGCGACCAGCGGGAAGGTGTTGAGCACGGACAACGACATCGGCCGGGTGGCCGCGCCCTGCAGGTGAAGCCCGTTGACCAGCACCGGATCTGACACATCGATCGGCGCCCGCACACCGCGGTAGATCAGATAGGTGGTGCCGCCGGATTCGGTGAGGATCGCCTCGGCCGGGTCGGCCGGGCGGATGCCGCCGTCGAGCACCGGGTCGTTGGCCAGCACCGTGGTCTGCAGGCTGGGCATGCCGGTGGTTTCGGTGACGGCCGGCATCAACAGGTTGTCGCAGACCGTCCACGACGACATCGCCAGGTCGTCACCGCGGTCGATGCTGGCCGGCGCGCCGACGATGCCCACCATGGGCCCGCGCGGCACGACGTCGAGGAATTTGTCGTCGACCTGCTTGGGGCTGTCGTTCTTACCGATGATCAGCCGCGCCGAAGCCAGATTCAGCACCGGGTGGATCTGGTCACCGATCCGTACGAACGGCGCACCGCTGGACTTGCTCAGCACGATCTGCGCGTCGCCGATATTGGGTGCGGGCTTGAAGAACGCCATCACCGCGGAGGCCCCGGTGATCAGGACAGCGATCACCACCCCCACGATCAGGGCGCGCATCTGACCGCGCATCGGATCGTGGATCATCCGCGAGTCGCCCCGGATGAGCGCGTGCTCAAGGCGGCGGATCAGGAAACGGTAGCCGTTCACCTGTGCGCGAGTGGTAACTTGCGCTGGCATGCGTAGTGTTTAGCACGTCCGCACCACCTCGACACGACGTCCGAGCTCCTATTTGAAAAGCGATGCGTCCATTGACTTTCGCAGCAAAGCTGACCACCGCCGGCGATACCGGCCCGCAGCGGCTCGTCCCGTTGGTCGACCTGGTCGCCCTGCAAATTGTCGTCGCCGTCGGCATCGTCGTTGCCCAGCTACTGCACCGGCCCGGCTGGCAGGGTGCGGCGGCGGGCTTGGTGGTGGGGTTGCTGCTGGTAGCTCCGGTCGTCTCGGGCACGACTGCGCCGCGGTCGCTCGCACTACGCGCGAGGTTTGTCCGCAACAGGCGACGTCGCACGGGTAAGGGCGGGCCGAGCTCGCTGCCCGCCGAGCCGTTCGACGTACCGACCCCCGACGGTCTGCAGGTCGGATTCCGTTGGAACGGGACAACTTTGCTGTCCTTGCTGAAGATCGACGAAAACCCCAGGGCGCTGACCGTTTTGGAGCCAGGGGTCACGGTGTCGGGTGAGATGGTTCCCGTCCAGGCCCTGCTGGACTGCCTGCGACAGTTCGACATCACGCTCGAGTCCATCGACATCATCAGTCAGGGCGCCCGCTCGGCCGGCCACACCGACGTCGCCGCCGTCTACGACTCAGTGCTGGGACCGTTGCCCGCGATCGCCCAGCGCACGGTGTGGATTGCCGTGCGGTTCAATCCGTCACGCTGCGCCGAGGCGGTCCGCCGCCGCGGCGGGGACCGCCACGGCATCCTGCGCGCGGCCACCACCGCCACCCGCCGCGTCGCCAACCGGCTCGCCGAGGCGGGCCTTCAGCCTCAGTTCCTGTCTGCGAGCGGCATCGCGGCGGCCACCAATGAGCTCAGCGACGGCGTCAATCTCGGCACCGTCGAAGAAACCTGGGAGGACTGCCGCGAAGGCCACTTCCGGTTGTCCAGCTTCGCCGTGGAGCCGGACATGCTGACCACCGCGGGACTCGGACTGCTGTGGACGGTGCCCAGCTACTCCACCACGGTGTGCCTGTCACTGCGCGAGGACCCGAATCACGGCAGCCAAGAAGATGTGGTCCAGGTTCGCGGTCTGGTCCGCTTCGACAGCGATGTGCGCGTCCCCACCCAGCTGCGCGGTCTCATTCCGCTTCACGGTCAGCAGTTTTCCGCGCTCGCTGCGACACTTCCGATCCCGACGGTCCCCGGGGGCGGCCATGTCGAGCACTGGGCGTCGGGCCTTCGCGGCGATGCGTTGAGTGATCTGGCGCTGCCCGCCTCGGGCTGCGGCCAGGTGATCGGCGCCGACGAGCAGGGACGGGCCGTCGCCCTCCCGGTGTTCGGCCCCCAGATCCGCCGGGTGGAGATCGTGGGCACGCTGCATCTGGCCCAGCAGGTGGTGCTGCGCGCACTGGCCCTGGGCGCCCGGGTGCTGGTGCACAGCCGCCGTCCGGCGTTCTGGCGTGACATGGTCGAGGTGGTCGGGCGCCATGACCTGCTCTGGGTTGCGGACTTCAACCGGCGCGCGATCCAGGCCGGCGCGGAGCGCAATTACACCGTCGAGATGTTCGACGGGGTTCCCGAGCAATCCGTCCGGATCGGGGTGACCAGCATGGTGCTCGCCCCACCGAACAGCCGGCCATCGGAGCAGGCCGACGTGGTCCTGGACCTGATCTCACTGGAACACGACACCGTCAAGGTGAGCACCCAGGCCGGCTCGGCGGTGGTCACGATGGTCGCCACCGACGATGAGATGCGTTATCTGCGAGCATCCGCGAACAGCACTGACTGACGTGAAGGAGTGATCATGGCCAATCCGCTTCACCGCAACCTGTCGATCGCGGTGGTCGTGCTGGGGCTGGTGGCCTATGGCGTGAGTTTCGGCCCGGCCGCCGATGGCGGCGGCAATGACTGGCACGTCAGGTTCGCCGTGCTGGCCGGCTTGGCCGCGGCAATCGGCCTGCTACCCAGGCAGTCTGCCCGCCTCTGGCTCCCCGCCCTTCTGGCCGGCGCGGGTTTCCTCGATGCCCTGTCGAGTGCCCTGGCCTCCCCAGAAGCCTCTGGATGGGTTCTGACCACGATCGCGGTGCTCAACGGACTGCAGACCGCGGCGGCCGTCGCGGCGCTGTGGCTGGCACCGGAAGCGCCGGTTGCGGCCACCGTCGCCGGCGGCTACGAGGCCTACCTCGACTATTACAACCAGGCGGTGCAGCAGTACTACCAGCAGAGCGCGGTGGCCCAACCCGATTCGTCACAACGCTCCGCATACGGTCAGGCTCATGCCCAGGGCTACGCACAGTCTCAAGCCACCCACCAAGCGCCCCAATACGGCGACTACGCCGATCTGCTTTCGCCGCAACAGGATTACGGCCGGCCCACCGACTCCCCGCCCGCTCATTCCGACGGCTTGGCGGCCCCGCCCGGGCGCGCGGGCGCCGGGCCGGTCACCAACCGCGGGGCCGGGTCACCCGATGTAGCAGCCACGCCGCAGGCACCGTGGCCACCAACGTCACGATGAACAACACGGTGGCCGAACCGGTGTAGACGTTCCAGCCCAGTACGAACTCCATGACCAGGTCCATGGCGACCACATGCAGCAGGAAGATCTCATAGGAGATCTCGCCCAGCCACACCATCGGTCGACTGCCCATGACCCGGGCGTAGAGGCCGTCCCCACCGAGCGCCAGCGGGGCCACCACCAGAGTCGCGATGACCGCATAGAACAGGGTTTTCGCCAGGTCCGCGGACAGGTCGAGGACCGGCGAAGTGACCAGGCCCGCGATCGGCGTGGAGACCACCAGATAGCAGGCCAGCGCCAGCGGTAGCGCCGCCAGCGCATAGACCCGCATCCCCATCGCCCCCAGCACTGCCAGCGTCATCCCTCCGACGAACCAGATCAGGTAGTGCGGTAGCCAGGTGCCGCCGCCCACCGGCATCCATTCGGCGTTGTGCAGCAGCACCAGCCACAACGGGCTCACCACGGCCAGGGCCGCCAGACCGGCCAGCAACGGTATGGGCCGAAAACGCCTGCGGCACAACATCACCAACAGCAGATATGCCAGCAGCGGCAGCACAGCGTAGAAAACGACCTCCACCGCCAGGCTCCACATTTGGCTCAGCCCTTGGTGCAGGTAGTCCGTGAAGTAGTTGTCGCTGTAGATCTGGGTGAGGGTGAGGTTGCGGAGCAGGCCGGTCCACGTGTGCCCGGGATTGGGTTGCACTGGCCGCAGCTCATAGATGCCGTAGACGATCAGGACGGTGACGACATAGGCGGGCATGATGCGGCGGAACCGGTTTCGCGCATAGCGCGAGGTGCTCGGCGCGTCGACTCCTGTGGCAGCGGCCCGCACCCACGGGCGAAACAGCAGCAGCCCGGAGAGCACGAAGAAGATCGCCACCCCGACTTCGAGGCGGGCGCTCATCAGACCCAGATAGCCCTGGGAAAGCAGGCCGGTGCCATAGGCGGCGTGCGTCCCCATCACGGTCATCGCGGCCACGGCGCGCACCCCGGTCAGCGAGGCGACGCGATCAGGGTGGGCAATCTGCTCGAGGCCACCCTGATCGTCGTCGGCCCGTGAGGTCATTTGGCCATTCTGCTGCGCGCACGACCGCTGGCGTTGTTGCATCGCGGTGTGGGTGAAGAGGTCAAGAACACCGAGTTCAGCCGCGCGCACCGGCAGGAGTACCGGCGCAAGGTCCAGCTGTGTCTGGACGTGTTCGAAACCATGCTGGCGCAGTCGGGTTTCGAGTTCGAGCGTCCGCTCACCGGCATGGAGATCGAATGCAACCTCGTCGACGACGAGTACCAGCCCGCCATGGCCAACCAGGAAGTGCTCGCATCCATTGCCGACCCGGCCTATCAGACCGAATTAGGCGCCTACAACATCGAATTCAACGTTCCGCCGCGGCCACTGCCCGGCCGCGCCGCGCTGGACCTCGAGGAGGAGGTGCGGCGCAGCCTCAACGCCGCCGAGATCAAGGCCAGCGAGGACGGCGCGCACATCGTGATGGTGGGCATCCTGCCGACGCTGATGCCCGAGCATCTTTCCGACGGCTGGATGAGCCAGTCGACCCGATATCAGGCGCTCAACGACTCGATCTTCACCGCGCGCGGCGAGGACATGCCCATCGACATCTCCGGGCCGGAACGGCTGAGCCTGCAGTCGGCGTCCATCGCGCCCGAGTCGGCCTGTACCAGCATGCAGCTGCACCTGCAGGTCTCCCCCGCCGACTTCGCCCGCAACTGGAACGCCGCCCAGGTGCTGGCCGGCCCGCAGCTCGCGGTCGGGGCGAATTCGCCGTATTTCTTCGGGCATCAGCTGTGGGCCGAGACCCGCATCGAACTGTTCACACAGTCCACCGACACTCGTCCCGACGAACTCAAGGCCCAGGGCGTGCGGCCGCGGGTCTGGTTCGGGGAGCGCTGGATCACCTCGATCTTCGACCTGTTCGAAGAAAACGTGCGGTACTTCCCGTCCCTGCTGCCCGAGCTGTCCGACGAGGATCCGGTCGCCGAGCTCGCGGCGGGCCGGGCACCCCAGCTGGCCGAGCTGAGGCTGCACAACGGGACCATCTACCGGTGGAACCGTCCGGTGTACGACGTGGTGGACGGCGTGCCCCACCTGCGGGTGGAGAACCGCGTGCTGCCGGCCGGGCCGACCGTGGTGGACATGCTGGCGAATGCGGCGTTCTACTACGGCCTGCTGCGAACGCTGTCCGAAGAAGACCGGCCGCTGTGGACCAAGATGAGCTTCGCGGCGGCCCACCACAATTTCGTGGAGGGCGCTCAGCACGGCGTGGACGCCCGGCTGTACTGGCCCGGCCTGGGCGAGGTGACCCCCGATGAGTTGGTGCTGCGCAAGCTGCTCCCGATGGCACACGACGGGTTGCGCCGCTGGGGGGTGGCCGCTGAGGTGTGCGATCGCTACCTCGGGGTGATCGAAGGTCGCGCCAAGACCGGCCGGACGGGGGCGACGTGGCAGGTGGCAACCGTGCACAAGCTGCAGTCACAAGGTTTGGCCCGGCCCAAGGCGCTGGCGGAGATGCTGCGGCTGTACATCCAGCGGATGCACAGCAATGAGCCCGTCCATACCTGGGATTGAGGCGCGTACGTTGGAACCATGACATCTGGACAGGTCTTGGACTGGGATGGCGCATACAAGGGGGAAGCAGGTTTCGAGGGCCAACCGCCGTGGAATATCGGTGAGCCACAGCCCGAGCTCGCCGCGCTGCACCAGGCCGGGAAGTTCGAGAGCGATGTGCTCGACGCGGGCTGCGGCCATGCCGAGTTGTCGCTGGCGCTGGCCGCCGACGGCCTCACCGTCGTGGGGCTGGATCTGAGCCCGACGGCGATCGCCGCGGCCAACAACGCCGCGCAGGTGCGCGGCCTGTCGACAGCCAGCTTCGCCCAGGCCGACATCACGTCGTTCACCGGTTATGACGGCCGGTTCAACACCGTGATCGATTCGACCCTGTTCCACTCCCTGCCGGTCGAAGGCCGCGACGGGTACCTGCGCTCCATCCACCGCGCGTCGGCCCCGGGTGCGCACTACTACGTGCTGGTGTTCGCCAAGGGCGCGTTCCCGGCGGAGTTGGAGACCAAGCCCAACGAAGTCGACGAGGACGAGCTGCGCGCAGCGGTGTCGAAGTACTGGGAGATCGACGAGATCCGACCCGCGTTCATCCACGCCAATGCTGTCGCGATGCCGGCCGATGTTCCGTTCGAATTGCCCGAACACGACTTCGACGAGAAGGGCCGCATCAAGTTCCCGGCCTTCTTGCTGACCGCGCACAAGGCGGGGTAACGGCGGGCCCTGCGATCCTGCCCAGCTACCGCCGAACCCGCCGCATTCCTGCGGCTTTCACTGTGTAGGTGTCAAACAACGTCGAGAAGTTCGCTATGCGGCGGTCGGCATGGCGGTGAGGGTGCGGCGTGCGTGTGAGCGCAGGTGTGATGGTTCGGGGCCTGCCGGGTCGTGTGGTGGGATAAACCAGGGATGGCGGTCAGGTCCGAGGTAGATCTGCCAGCCGCTGTGGTGAATCAATGTGTGGTGGTGGCGGCAGAGTAGGACACCGTTGTCGAGGCTGGTGATTCCTCCTGTGCCCCACGGGTTTATGTGGTGGGCGTCGCACCAGGACACGGGTCTGCCGCAGCCGGGGAAGGCGCACCCGTGGTCCCGTACGGCCAAGGCCTTGCGGATGCGGGGCGGGAACAGTCGCTCAGCGCGGCCCACGTCCAGGGGCGCCTGGTTCTCGTCGATGAGGACCGACTCGGCCGTGCAGTCGCACGCGATCAGGTCCGCGGTCGCGGTGCTGATCGGCCCGGTGAAGCCGAGCCTGTCCACGCGCCGCTGACCGAACACCCCCGCCTCCGCAGGCGTCGTCGGGTGGGTGGGCCGGATGAGCGTGACGTGCGGGAGCACTCCGCCGGAGCTGGGGCGGCCCGAGTGGGACAGGTAATCACGGACCAGTTGCCCGAACGCGTCGGCACGCCGCCGGGTGGTCGAGCGGGCATCGGGCGATCCATCCGGCAGTGGGACGGGCCGGCACAGCGGGTCCAATGCGGCGAACAGTTCTTCACCGGTGAGCGCATCGAGGTCAAGGGTGGCGCTGATGCGGCCGTCGTCGTTCTGGTTCAGGGTCATCTCGTTGAGGTCGGTGTTCTCGGCGACCGGCACCACCGCCTCCTGCGCTGGTTGGGCCGACGCCCGGCTGATCGCAATCTCGCGAGCCTTCGCGTTCACTGCCGACGGCGTGTTCTGGATCATCAGGGCCCGCACCACCTGGGCCCTGTCCTCGTCGGATAGCTCGACACGGTCGTGGATGTGTTTGACGCCCTTCCCGACCGCATCTGCGAAGTCGATGCCCAACGCCCCGAGACGTTGCTGCCGAGTCACCGCGGGCAAGGTGTGCGCGACGCGTCCGACTCGTGCTGCCCGATACGCCGCCGCAGGGGCCACACCCAGCCCAGTCAACAGGTCCGCCCCGGTGCGTAGATGTTGGCGGGCCGGGATCCCGGCGCGTTCAGCCGCTGCGACTGCCTGGGCGATCACAAAATCGAACAGATTGCCGGCGATGACCGCAGCCGCGAGGACCGCCAGCAGCGGCTGGTCATCAACCACCCGCCGGGGACTATCGAGTAGATGAAACAACCGGCGATCAGCGTCCTCGTCGGGAGTCGGTGACGGGGTGAGGTCATCGATGAGCACATCGATGACGGTGTCCAGATAGGTGGCGTCCATGACAGATACCCAAGCTTTCAACAAAACGGTGGCACGCGGGCGTGCGGTGCGGTCGACAAACATCGACTCCGGCAGATCCTGGCGTCCCAGGAACGTGTCGAGCCAGTGGCGCGGGCGAAGCTCTCAGTTGCCCTTCCGGGGGGAGAACTTCTATTCGAACTTGTGTTCGATCCTACGCCTCGTGATGACCTACCGCAAGGGGTCACATCCGGAGGACACCGGGGACGACATCACCCGAAAGTCGTTCTACGAGTTGGGTGACCGCCGTCGACTACGGCACGTCCCGCAACGCCTCCGCGAACTGCTCCAGGTCCTCGGCCGTCGTGTCGACGTGGGGTGAAACCCGCAGCACCGGCTTGGCCATCTCGAACGGCGCCCGCGCGAGTTCACATGCGGTGGTGACGATTCCGCGTTCGACGATCAACCAGGCGCGCACCCCGGCCGGATCGGCGCCATCGGTGGGTTCCAGCGTGGTGATCGCGGTGGGCTCGTCGACGGGTTCCACCACCCGCCATCCGGGGACGCCGGCCAACACCTGCCGCGCTGTGCGGCCCACCTCGGCGAGCCGCTCCCGGACGACTTCCGGTCCAGCGGCAAGGTGTTCACCCAGCGCGACCGAGTATCCGACGCGGGTCGCGGCATTGTGCTCACCGTGCTCGAAACTCTGCAGCACCGTCACCGGCACATCCCAGTCGGCCGGCGGCACCCGCCGTTGCAGTTGCGCCACCAATCCGGGCTGTACCGCAAGGAACCCCACGCCGCGTGGCCCGGCCAGCCATTTGCGCGACGACGAGTAAAGCGCGTCGGCGCCGACGCTACAGTCCAGATGCCCGAAGGCCTGCGCAGCGTCGACCACGATCGGAACGCCCGCCTCGCGGCACGCCGCGACCATCTCGGCCAATGGCTGAGCCACTCCACGATGGCTGGCCAGCGCGGTCAGGTGCACCAGCGCCGGAGGATTCGCCGCCAGGGCACGCAACGCCTCCTCGACCACGACCCGGCCATCCCGGTCAACCGGCAACGCGCGCACCTGAAAACCGTTGGCGGCCATGATCGCCAAGTTCGGCCCGTACTCGCCGGACGGGCAGGCCAGGGTGCGCTCCCCCGCCCAACTGCCGAGCAACAGATCCAGGGAATCGTTGGAGCCCGAGGTGTAGACCACGTTGGCGGCGTCGAGCCCAGTGAGTGCGGCCACGGCCGCCCGACCTGCCGCGAGCACCGGCGCTGCCGCCTCGGCAGCCACGTAGCCGCCGACTTCGGCCTCATGGCGGGCATGTGCGGCGACGGCATCGATGACCGCGTTGCTCT
Source organism: Mycobacterium sp. DBP42 (assembly GCF_005924235.1). NCBI lineage: Bacteria > Bacillati > Actinomycetota > Actinomycetes > Mycobacteriales > Mycobacteriaceae > Mycobacterium > Mycobacterium sp. DBP42. The sequence goes on along the minus strand of NZ_VCMY01000001.1, from coordinate 160,985 downwards.
GCCGCGAGCAGGCACCGCTGTCGAGGTGTAGCCCGGCCACCTTCGGGCGGGCGTCGGCCCACTGCTGCGCGAGGCTCATTTCACCGCCAGCGACAAGCCAAAGTCACCGGATTCGTCGGTCCACCAATGTGTTTGCCGCAGACCGGCCTTCGCCAGTTCATCGGCCACCCCATCGGGCCGGAACTTGCAGGAGACCTCGGTCAGCATCTCCTCGCCGGCGCCGAAATCGACGTCGAGATCCAGCGCCGCCACCCGCACCCGCTGCGGCGACTCTGCCCGCAGCCACATCTCGATTCGCTCTTCGTCGGCATTCCACTTCGCCACATGTTCGAAGGCGTCGAGATCGAAATCAGCGCCGAGCTCGCGGTTCACCACCGAGAGCACGTTGCGGTTGAACGCTGCTGTCACACCGGCACTGTCGGCGTAGGCACGGACCAGCCGGTCGGCGTCTTTGACCAGATCGGTGCCCAAAAGCACGCTGTCACCGGGCTGCAGGGTCTCGGCCAGCGAGGCCAAGAACTCCGCGCGTGGACCGGGTGTCAGATTGCCGATCGTCGAACCGAGGAAGGCCACCAGGCGGCGCCCCACCGAAGGGATCTTGCCCAGGTGCTCCTCGAAATCACCACACACCGCGTCGATCTCGATGCCCGGATACTCCTGGCCGATCGCCGCGCCTGCAGCCCGCAGCACCCCGGCATCGACGTCGAACGGGACGAACCGACGCAACTGCGCACCGTCGCGCATGGCGTCAAGCAGCATCCTGGTCTTCTCCGAGGTGCCGCTGCCCAGCTCGACGAGCGTGTCGGCACCGGCGGCCGCGACGACCTCCGGCGAGCGATCGCGCAGGATCTGCGCCTCGGTGCGCGTGGGGTAGTACTCGGGCAGCCGGGTGATCTGGTCGAACAGATCACTGCCCACCGAATCATAGAACCACTTGGGCGGCAGCATCTTCGGCGATTGCGCCAGCCCTTCGCGCACATCGCGGCGCAACGCGGTGGCAGCCGAATCGGCGGCCAGATAGTTGGACAGGGTGAGCGTCATACCGAACCTTTCAGTGGGGTGAGCTCGACGCGCGAGTCTGAGACGTCTACCAGATGGCGGTCGGGAATGTCGGTCCAGCCGGGATCGTCGTCGTAGGGTTCACTGGCGAGCACGACGCCGTCCGGCAGCCGCAGCATCGACAACGTGTCACCCCAGGTGGTGGCCATCATACGAGAACCGTTGGCGGCCAAGATGTTCAGCCGGGCATTTCCATCCAACGCGCCGACCTCGGCGATCGTAGACCCTAGCGCGTCCAGGCCTCGGGAGAAGATCAGCGCGGCCAGCACGGCGCTGTCCACGGTGGATTCGGCGACCCCGGTCAACGGCAACACCGCCCGGTCCACGATCCCGTTGTGCGAGAGCAGCCACTGTCCGTCGGTGAACGGCGCCGAGGCCGACGGCTCGATCGGCATGCCGATGGTCGCCGAACGCACGGCGGCGACCACGCACCCGCTGCGCAGCGCGGGCGCAACCGACGCGAACGAGGCATCACCCCACAGCGGCTTGTCGCTGCGCCACCGACGCGGGACACCGCCGTCGAAAAAACCTGCGCCCCAACCATCGGCGTTCATCAACCCGTGCTTCTGCCGACGGGGCGCGTAGGACTGCACCAGCAGGCCCTGCGGCGGATCCAGTACCAGGGCGGCCACCGATCGCGGTGCTCCGAGCCACCCGATGTGACGGCACATCAGACGTCCCAGGCCAGACGGACACCGGAGAAGATCTGCCGCCGGATCGGATGGTCCCAATTGCGGAAGCTGGGCCGCAGGATGTCGGCGGACACCGCCCACGACCCGCCGCGCAGGACCCGGTAGTCCCCGTCGAAGAAGGGCTCGGTGTAGCGGTCGTACACCATGGGGGTGAAGCCGGGCCACGGCCGCAGCGGCGAGGTGGTCCATTCCCAGACGTCGCCCAACATCTGCTCGACCCCGTAGGCGGACGCACCGGACGGATACGCCCCGACCGGGGCCGGCCGACGCGCCTCGCCGCCGAGGTTGACCAGCGCCTCGGTGGGTTCGGAAGTGCCCCAGGGGAATCGACGGCGGGCCCCGGCCACCGGATCCCACGCGCAGGCCTTTTCCCATTCGATCTCGGTGGGCAGCCGGGCCCCGGCCCAGGCGGCGTAGGCCTCGGCTTCGAAGAACGTGACGTGCTGGACCGGTTCGTCGGTCGGGATCGTCTCGAGGTGGCCGAACCGGGTGCGGGTGCCGTCGGGCCCCCAGAACTGGGGCGCCGTCAGGCCCGCCTCCTGACGATGCGCCCACCCCTGCGGAGACCACCACCGCGGCTGCTGATAGCCGCCGTCGTCGATGAATTCGCGCCATTCGGCGTTGGTGACCGGTACCCGGCCGATGCGGAAAGGGGCCACGTCGACAGAGTGCGCGGGACGCTCGTTGTCCAGGGAATGCGGTTCGGTGAGTTCGTCGACCCCGAGCACGAACGGCCCGCCCGGGATCAGCACCGAGGTGCCGGCCACGCCGGGACGGCCGGCAGGCAAGGCACTGCCGGTGTCGAGCAGTGGCGGCCCGGACCGCAGATTGAGCGCCTGCAGCATGGTTTCGTCGTGCTGATTCTCGTGGCTGACGATCAGCCCGAAGTTGAAGCCGGAGTCGTCGGTGTCAAGGGAATCGAGGGCGTCGAGCGCGCGCGACCGCACCGTGGCGCAGTAGGTGCGGGCGTCGGCCGGCGGCAGCAGGGGAAGCTCGACGCGGCTGGCGCGGGAATGTACGAAGGCGTCGTAGAGCCGGTCCACCTCGGGATCGAGCATGCCGGGGCGGTCTGGATTACCACCCCGTAGCAGCCACAGTTCCTCCTGCTGACCAATATGGGCGAGATCCCAGACCAGCGGGCTCATCAACGGGCTGTACTGGCGGTGCAATTCGGCGTCGTCGAAGTCGACCAGACGCAGGGTACGTTCCCGCGCCCGGGTGAGCTGCAGTGCCAGCGCCTCGCGGTTGATCAAAGCTCGCCCTTCACCAGTTGGCTCATCGCAGAAGCGATTCCATGACCTACGACCTGGTCGGCGAAGCCGTCGGCCGGGCAGCGTCCCTCCTGGACCGAACGCGTCAGCTGCTCCATCGATTCCGCCAACGCCACCGGGGCCCGTTCCGCCGCGGCCGCCACACATGTGATCGCCGAATCCTGTAGCCGCCGATCGGTGAGTCCGATCCGGGCGGCCCGGTCCCATGCGGTGGCCACCGGTGCCGTGGCCTCGGTGGCGATCGCGGCAGCCTCGGGATCATCCAGGAGCGTGGTCAGTGTGAATACCACTGCGGGCCACAGGGCGTCGGGCACGCTGTCGAGATAGCGGATCTCCAGCCAGCGCCGCGGCCGCACGGGCGGGAACAGCGTGGTGAGGTGGTATTCGAGGTCGGCTTCGGTGGGGCGACGGCCGCCCAGTACCGCACGCCCGTCGGCCCAGTCGGCGAACGGGACCCAGTTGGTCACGGGGACCGCGTCCGGGGTGTTGACGAGCATGACCGGTGCCCGCAGCGCATAGCGCGCCCAGTCACTGGCCGGATCATCTCCGTCGGCCCCCAGAATCGGGCCGCAGCGGGCGGAATCCAGCTGACCCCAAACCCGTTGCCGCGAAGACTTCCAACCGGTGAATCGTGCGCCCAGCATCGGCGAATTCGCGGTGATGGCAATCATCGTCGGCCCCAGGGCGTGTGCCAGCCGGACCCGCCGGGACCAGTCGTCGCGTGGGCCGGCGTCGAGGTTCACCTGAACCGAAGCGGTCGACGTCATCATCGCCGCACCGGGCCCGGCAGAACCGCTGGCCGCGAAGAACGTTTCCATGGCCTGGTAGCGCGGGCCCGGATTGACCCGCTCGGTGGGCCGCACCGGATCGGCGCCCAACAGCACCAGGCCCAGGCCACGTCGCTCGAACTCCGCACGCAACACGGCCCGATCGGCCAGCAGTGCGGTGATCGCCGCCGACGATCCCTCGGCCGGTGGGCCGGAGAGCTCGACCGCACCGCCGGGCTCGACGGTGATCCGGCTGCCGCCCGGCAGCGCAGGCACCGAGGCGATGATCTCGGAGATTTCATCCCAGCCCGGGCGTCGCAACGGATCCGCGAGGTCGAAACAATGCGCCTCGATCTCCAGGCCCACCTGCCCCACCGGCCCGTCATCCAAACAGCGGGCTTCGATGAACGCCGCGGCATCCTCGGCGCTGGTGAACTCGACGGGACGTAGACGGGCCGCATCAGCCTTGACGGGTACTGCCATGGCACCCCCTCCCGGTCCTCACCGGATCAAACGGCTCGGTTCTGTTCCATCATCCAGATAGGACCGACAAGTTCTACTGACCCAACGTGTTCTGCATGGCACCCGCCAGGACATTGACAGCTGGGCCCGCGTTGCCGGACTGGCACACCTTGGCTTGCAGCAGCACGTTTTCGCGTTTGCGGGTGGTGTTGAAACAGCGCCGGTCCGTGCCGGCCTCCTGCTTCACCCAGTCCGCGTCGGTGGCGCTCGCCGGGCCGCCGGTGAAGGTCCACACCTGCGTCACGAAGTTGTCGAGGTGCATCGCGGTGGTCTGCCCCGAGCAGCCGTTGGTGCGGTCCACCACGCGGTGGAAGGCACGGTCGGCGGCCTCGGCCGTCGCGAAGACGCCGATCGCCTGCTTGACGTAATGGCTCTGGTCGTTGGCGGCGGTCTGGGTGGTGGCTCCGTTGAACGACGCGAGATCCGGGTCGTTGAACACCTCGGGGAGGCCGATGTCGGCCCAGTTGTTGCACACCGGGTTCTCCACCGAAAAACCTTGGAACGGCGAGGTGAACTGGGACTCCCACGTCATCGGGGCACCGATGATGTTGCCCACCGAACCTTTGGGCATGACGGCATAGGACACGACACCGGGATCTGAGGGACGCGCACCAGCAGGTGCAGCCAATGCCAGCGCGAGACCGGCCAGCCCGAAACCGACAGTCAGGGCACGCATGGCCTCGATCATGCCAGTTAGTGAACCGTCCGCGTGCAATAGGTTCGCGCCGGCGACGGGTACGGCCAGGCGTAGTGCCCGGTTTCGGCAGGGCAGGCCGACCCGTCCCGCACGTCCAGCCGTTGGGTCACCTGAACCATGACGCCCGGGCCCCGGACGCTGCGTGCGGTGCAGTCGGCACGTTCGACCATGCCCGCGGGCATGCCGAGTTCGTAACAGTGGTTGGCGACCAGATTCGGCACCAGGCACAAGCGCGTGGTCGACGGATCGGCGAGCTGGGCGGGCAGGTGCTGATATTCGGTGCTCGGACACGCGCCGTTGGCGTCGGCGATGGCCCCGACGGTGTAGCTGGGGTCGACGTCGCAGGAGACCTCGCCGGCCCGCGTGACTTGCGGGGCATCGGGTGTGGCGGCCGGGACGCTCACGCAATCGCCGACCGCGAAGACCATGGCCGCACCGCGCCCGGGTTCGGTGCCCGCGCTACACCCGGCGGCCAGCACCGGCGCTGCGAGCAGCGCGGCGACCAGAAGCCGATTGCGGGTCATGGTTAGCGAGAATCTCACGATTCGGCCGACCCCACCCAACGCTTGGGCGAAAACCAAGGCGCCCCGGCCACCAAGGGGAAGTGGCCGGGGCGTCCGTTGGGCTGCAGAGTGGTCTAGTTTGGGGCGGCTGTCTGGCAATCCGCGCAGACTCCCCAGAACACGACTTCGGCTTCGTCAACCGCGAAACCGGCCAGGTCAGAGGGTTCCAGACACGGGGTCTCCCCGACCGCGCAATCGACGTCGGCAACTGCACCGCACACCCGGCAGACCAGGTGATGGTGATTGTCGCCGGCGCGGGTCTCATAGCGCGCAGAGGAACCGGCAGGTTCGATACGACGGACCAGACCGGCGTTCACGCAGGCCCGCAGGACGTCGTAAACCGCCTGGGTGGACACCGAGCCGAGGTTCTCACGCGCCAGACCGGCCACATCGTCTGCAGTCGAATGCGGATGTTCGGCCAGAGCCTGCAGAACCGCGACCCGCGGTGCAGTCACGCGCAACCCAGCGGCCCGCAACAGGGCCTTGGGGTCGTGGACATGCACCGTGGTCACGGCTCCAGTATGCGCGCTCTTTGGAGTCAGTCAAAAAGAGCGGGCTGTGATTATGGTCGCGCAGGCGGTGCCGGTGTCGCCGGGGTCTCAGACCGCTCTGAACCACTGCCCGGGCCACCTGGGCCGAACGAGCCGGGGCCGGGGCCGGGACCCCACGGCGGCATCATGCCGTGCGGCGGTCCCATCCGACCCGGCCCGCCGTCGGGGCCGCCGCGATGGAACATCATCATGCCGCCGCGGTCGTGGCCTCCGCGATGGTGATGGCCGTAACCGTCGCCGGAATGCGCACCGAGGAAGAACCCGGTGCCGAAGACCACGGCGACGATGAAGACGGTGCCGGCCGCGATGCCGACCCAGGCCAGCGCCTGCATGAGACGGCTCGGCTTGTTCTCGGTGGGCGCGACGGGGGCAGGCGCCGGCTCGGTCGTGGCGACAGGCTGCGTCACAGGTTCACGGGGTGTTTCAGTCATGACACGAGCATGCGAGCACTGTTGAGGTGCCGATCAAGAATTGGCTGTGAATCAGCTTTGAAAGCGCTGCGGGCGCTTCCTTGGCCAGGCCGCCGTTTGACGCTCGGTTGACGCCGTTTTCTGCCCAGGGGCTGCTCGCATACGCGAACCACAGCCATGCGGTAGAAAGCGGCGCGCAGAATCTACTACTGGACGACTCACGACCCATGAAAGCTGGCCATTGAGCATTCTCAACAGCACTCCCCAGTGGACCAATGGCGACCTCAGGCGGCTGGGCGACGCGCTGGCGGCCGGTGGCACGACCACCGAAGTGCACGATCGGTACAACGCCGTGATGCTCTGGCACAACGATCTGGCGGCCGAGGTGGCCACCACGTTGTACATCACCAACTGGCAAGCCTGCCCGCCCGACCGATTCGACATCACCGCTCGACCCAAGACCGTCGACACACTGGTGCAGAAGCTGCAGCGGGAACCGAGATTGACGCTCGACCAGGTCCAAGATCTCGCCGGCGTACGTATTGACGCTGATATCACCCTTGATGTGCAGACAGCGCTTGCAGAAGAAATCGCCGCACACTTCGGCGAACGCTCCCGGGTGCGGGATCTACGCGACAATCCCCACAGCGGCTACCGCGCCGTCCACGTCTGGCTGCGATTGCCAGGCGGCCGCGTAGAGGTTCAGATTCGCACGGTTGGCCAGAGCGCCTGGGCCAACACCTACGAGCGGATCGGCGATCTCCTCGGCCGGGGTATCCGTTACAACGAAATGCCTGAGGATCAAGACGCCCGCGAAATAGTTGAGTTGATGCACCAGCTGGCCGACACCCTGGCACGCAACGAGCGGTCCAAGGTCAAACTTGTGAAGACTCAAGCGGAGATGAGGATTGCACGGGAATCGCTACAACGGATGCCCGTGGCGAAGAAGGTGACAAGGCAATATCTGGAGACAGTCGCCCTTCTTGAAGAGCTAGAGCAACGGGCTCAGGATATGCGGGACGGACAAGACGCTGCACAGGCCGAGTATCTGGGCACGCTCACCGAGGTGCGACGTATGCTCGACAGGTATTAGGAGTTGAGGGACATATGCCTGGATTCGTAGTCGAGTTCAACCGGCGCACCCGCGAACGGCGTGTGCGTGAGTTTGACGACCCTGGTGACGCGATGCGGATGCGCCTTCAATTGGAGTCTGAACGCGTTGATGGGGATATCGAAATCGCCGCTCTGACCAGCAAGTCTTTGGAGACTCTGCAGCGCACGCATTCACGGTACTTCACCGGCAAAGAACTCACCGCAATCTAGATTTCCTGCGGGGCACCCAGGCGCTGCCCGGCGGTCGACGGCGTTTTCTGCCCAGGGGTTGCTCGCACACGCGAACCACAGCCCTACGGTGGAAAGCGGCGCAGAGGCGTGATGGGATCGGCGCTCAGAAGCTACTGCTCCCACGGCTTGAACGGGTTCACCGCGTACTGGATCACCCGGTACGGGGTGCCGCCACGGGCCATGGTGTTCCACTGGCTGATGAAGACCCGGACTTGATCCAGCGTCGAGCCCGGTGAGATGTAACCGCCGTAGGGCTGGGCCAGCTGGTTGACCTCCGGCGGCGGCAGCGCGTCGGCCGGGTCCGGCCAGGCACTGGCGAACACCACCGTGGTCACCGGCGCGGCGCCCAGACCGGTGGGGTCGTAGGCGACCCGCACCTCCATGTTTCCGGTGGTGGCGTTGAAGTACGACAGCACGGGCTTACCGTCGATCTGCCGGATGCTCATCTCACCCACCCGGTCGGCGAACAAGGCCGTCGGAGCCTTTCCCCAACCACCCGACGACGACCAGCCCTGCCAGGTGGCCCGGTCGGTGAAGGTCTTCGGGCCGGCCCGGTACAGGAACGGCGAGCTGCTGCGGTCGAAATTGTTGGCCAGGATGTACACCCACCCGCTCGGCGAATCCGGCGCCGGCACCGGGTCGTAGTAGCCGGTGATCTGCGACTGCGCGCCGCCCTGATACTCGGCCTCCCGCACCGAACCCGGCACCGTCGGCCAAAGAGGCCGGGCCGCATCGGCTTTCACCAACCGAGAGCTCTGCGGCCGCAGATCTTTGGTGGTGGTCACCAACATGTAGTTCTCGCGGTTGATGGAGATCACGCCGGCAGGCAACTGCGACGAACCAGGTGGCGTCGCGTCGGCCAGCAGCGGCTTGTCCACCCCGGTCACGCCCCGGTAGCGCACACCGCCCGCGCCCTCGATGGAGTCGGCGTCGACGTGCAATGCCACCGGCGAGTGCCAGCCCCCGAAGCCCACCGCCTGGCCCGCGAAGCTGTCACCGCAGACCTGCAGCACCCGGCTGGGGAACTCCATGAACTCGCACAGGTCGGTGGCACCGATTCCGTAATCGCGGGTGGGCGTACCGGTTCCGGCGCTGGGGCCGATGCGCAGCACCTGGCCGGGAGCCAGCGGGGGCACCACCGGATCGCCGAAGCCCGGGTTGGCGCCCGCCACCGGTAACGCCGAAACGGCATTCCAGCAGAGAAAGATCGAGACAACGCCTGCTGGAATGCGGTTTCGGCGCAAGGGGGTGTTTAGAGCTCGGCGGCCAGCAGCTCGGCGATTTGGATCGTGTTCAGCGCGGCACCTTTTCGCAGGTTGTCGCCGGACACGAACAGGGCGAGACCACGCCCGTCGGGCACACCGGGATCCTGGCGGATCCGGCCGACCAGAGACTCGTCGACACCGGCGGCGGCCAGCGGAGTCGGCACGTCGACCAGCTTCACACCGGGCGCGCCCGCGAGCAGCTCCTGGGCACGCTCGACCGAAATCGGTTGAGCGAACTCGGCATTGATCGACAACGAGTGACCGGTGAACACCGGAACACGCACGCAGGTGCCGCTCACGAACAGTTCGGGGATGCCCAGGATCTTGCGGCTCTCGTTGCGCAGCTTCTGGTCTTCGTCGGTCTCACCGGAGCCGTCGTCGACCAGTGAGCCGGCCAACGGGATCACGTTGAAGGCAATGGGAGCAACGTATTTCACCGGCTCCGGAAAGGTGAGTGCCGAGCCGTCGTGCACCAGCTGTTCGGCACCGTCGACCACCGCGCGCGTCTGCGAGGCGAGCTCCTCGACACCGGCCAGGCCACTGCCCGACACGGCTTGGTAGCTCGACACGATCAGGCGGGTCAGCCCGGCTTCCTCGTGCAGAGGCTTGAGCACCGGCATCGCAGCCATGGTGGTGCAGTTCGGGTTGGCGATGATGCCTTTCGGGCGAATTCTGCCGTCTCGCTTGAAGTTCACCTCACTGACGACGAGAGGCACGTCAGGGTCCTTGCGCCAAGCCGACGAGTTGTCGACGACGACGGCGCCGGCCGCGGCGAACCGCGGGGCCTGCACGCGCGACATCGTCGCACCGGCGGAGAACAACGCGATGTCCAGACCGGACGGATCGGCCGTCTCGCTGTTCTCGACCTCGATCTCCTCGCCGCGGAACGTCAGCTTCTTGCCCTCGGAGCGGGCCGAGGCGAAGAACCGGACCGAGCTGGCGGGGAAGTCGCGCTCTTCCAGCAAGGTGCGCATGACCTGGCCGACCTGGCCGGTCGCACCGACGACACCAATGTTGACCATCTCAGCGCCCCGTTCCGCCGTAGACCACGGCCTCGTCTTCGCCACCGAGGTCGAATGCCTCGTGCAGCGCCGCGACGGCGGTATCCAACTCGGTGTCCTTGACCAGCACCGAGATGCGGATCTCCGACGTCGAGATCAGGTCGATGTTGACACCCGCCTCGGCCAGCGACTCGCAGAACTTCGCGGTGACGCCCGGGTGGCTGCGCATGCCCGCGCCGACCAGCGACACCTTGCCGATGTGGTCGTCGTAGAGCACCTGGCTGAACCCGATCTCGTCCTTCAGCCCGGTCAGCTTCTCCACGGCCGTCGGGCCGTTGTCCATCGGGCAGGTGAAGGTGATGTCGGTCTTGCCGTCCTCCACCTTCGAGATGTTCTGCAGCACCATGTCGATGTTCACATCGGCCTCGGCGACCGCGCGGAACACCCGGGCGGCATAGCCGGGGACGTCCGGGACACCGACGACGGTGACCTTGGCCTCCCCGCGGTCGTGGGCTACTCCGGTCAGCAGGGCGTCTTCCATGGGGATGTCCTCGATCGATCCTTTGACGATGGTGCCGGGCTTGTCCGTGTACGACGAACGAACGTGAATCGGCACGTTGTAGCGGCGGGCGTATTCGACGCAGCGCAACATCAGCACCTTGGCGCCGCAGGCGGCCATCTCGAGCATCTCCTCGAAGGAGACGGTGTCGAGGTGGCGGGCGTTGGGCACGATGCGCGGGTCGGCGGTGAAAATGCCGTCGACGTCGGTGTAGATCTCGCAGACGTCGGCCTTCAGCGCGGCCGCCAAGGCGACGGCGGTGGTGTCCGAGCCGCCGCGGCCCATGGTGGTGACGTCCTTGCTGTCCTGGCTGACGCCCTGGAATCCGGCGACCAGCACGATGACGCCCTCGTCCAGCGCGTCGCGCAGGCGCCCGGGGGTGACGTCGATGATCTTGGCGTTGCCGTGGATGCCGGTGGTGACGATGCCGGCCTGTGACCCGGTGAATGAGCGGGCCTGCGCACCGAGCGACTCGATGGCCATCGCGACCAGGGCGTTGGAGATGCGCTCACCGGCGGTCAGCAGCATGTCCATCTCGCGCGCGGGCGGGGCCGGGGAGACCTGACGGGCCAGGTCGAGCAGGTCGTCGGTGGTGTCGCCCATCGCCGAGACCACGACGACGACGTCGTTGCCTGCCTTCTTCGTCTCGACGATGCGCTCGGCCACGCGACGGATCCGATCGGCATCCGATACCGAGGATCCGCCGTACTTCTGTACGACGAGCGCCACAATCTAACCCTTCAGAACGCTGGAATGAGTCGAACCAAGGATAAGGGAGACGCGCACGGGATTTTCCCCGCCGGTAGCTTGGCGGGCGTGCCTGACACGCCGAAAGGCAGGCTGGCCAGCACCAGCGTGCCCATTCATCCGGACCTCGCAGCCCGCTGGAGCCCCCGGGCGTTCGATCCCGATGCCGTCATTACCGCTGACCAGCTCACCGCAGTTCTAGAAGCGGCGCGCTGGGCGGCCAGCTGGGGCCACCGCCAACCGGTCCGGTTCATCGTCGGGATCAGAGGCGACGAGACATTCACCACACTGGCCGGTCTGCTCAAACGCGGCAACAGTTATGCCCATGCGGCCTCCGCGCTGATCCTGGTGTGCGCCGACCAGGGAGAAGACGAGCGCACGGCCTTGTACGCGGCGGTCGACGCCGGCGCGGCGATCGCGCAATTGACCGTCGAGGCGGTGTCACGCGGGCTGATCGCCCATCCGATGGCCGGCTTCGACGTCGACGGTGCCCGGTCGGCGTTCGGCATCCCGGACGGGGTGCGGGCTCTGGCGGTGGTGGCCGTCGGCACGCTCGGGGACTACTCGGCGGCCGATCCGGCAGTTGTCGAGCGCGACAGCCGGGCCCGGGAACGGATGCCGCTTGAGGAGATCGCATTCGTCGGGCGTTGGGGATTTCCCATTGCCTCACCCAATTCGGATTAGCTGCGGAAACATAAATTCCGGAATTGCCGCCAGCTGCCTTTCGGATGGCTTCGCGAAACCCGCCTTGGTGGTAAACCCACTAGGGAACCTTCTAGGCCTGAGGGAGAGGATCACATGTCACGACAGGCCATCCGCAAGGCCGTCATCCCCGCTGCCGGTATCGGTTCACGTCTGTTACCGCTGACGAAGGCCATCCCCAAGGAGATGCTGCCGGTCGGCGACAAGCCAGTCATCGAACATACTGTGCGTGAACTGGTCAGTTCCGGCATCACTGACATCACGATCGTGGTATCCGGCGGGAAAACTCTGATAGAGGAGCACTTTCGACCGAATGAGCAGCTCATCGCGCAGCTGCGCAAAGATGGGAAAGATGCCTACGCCGACGCGGTCGAGGAGGTCGGCGAGCTGTCCGCCCGCGGCCACATCACCTATCTTCATCAGCACGGCCCCTACGGCAACGGCACCCCGGTCCTCAATGCATCCCGATCGTTCGGCGACGAGCCAATTCTGGTGCTGTGGCCCGACGACGTCTTCGTCGCCGAGGTTCCGCGCGCCCAGCAATTGATCCGGGCATACGAGCAGACGTCGTCCCCGGTGCTGGCGTTGATGCCGATGGCTCCCGAGCAGTCGTACCGCTACGGCGTACCCATCGTGAAAGAGGACCTTGACGACGGGCTCCTACGGATCACCGGAATCGTCGAAAAGCCCCGACCCTCCGAGGCTCCATCCTCCTATGCCGCCATCGGCGGTTACGTCATCACCCCCGGCGTCATCGATGAGCTGCGCGAACAGACCAAACGCTGGTACGAGGGCACCCAGGCCGGTGAGATCTACCTGACCGACGCCATCAACGCCTATGCCAAAGACCATGCCGTTTACGGCCAGGTAATCCAAGGACATTGGTGTGACACCGGAAATCCGTCCGACTACCTGGTCGCGCAGTTCGCTTTCGCGCTGGCACATCCTGAGTACGGCCCGGTACTGCGAGATCTCGCATCCCAGCTGGAGGGCCCGCTGCTGCACACAATTGCGCAGGAGATAGATAGTCCTAACTCAGGTGGTACGACGCCTTCTCCATAGGACGGCCCCGACCAACCCGATGAGCGCCGCAACCGCCACCGCGGCGCCGACGAGGGTATTCCGCGAACTGGACTGTGCCGACGATCCGTCGGCACCGGCGGCGTTTTGAGTGGCTCGGATCGCGAGATTCACCGGCTCACCGCCCACACCGGCCGCGAGCACATCTCCGGTGAGCTTGGAGAAATCGCCGCCGACGCCCTCGAGGTAGCTGAACACGGGGTCGACCAGTGTCCACGGGCCAGTAGTGGTCACGAGGAGAACCGCACGGTCGCGGGGCCGATCGGCGAACGCCTGGATCGATCCGAGGCCGCCCTTGATGCTTGCGCGAAGCACAGTCGGAAGCTCGAAGTCGATCGCCGTCCCGTCACCACCGATGGGTGGTTTGAGCGAAGTCTCTTTCAGCGCTGCGGAATTGGCCAAGATCACTGCTCCGGTGTTGGCGCCAGCGGCAGTATTGAGATCGACTACCTCTGGTGTCACAGGCGTACCGGCGAAGCGCGCGATCGACACCACCATCCGCGCGGCGGTGGCGAGTTGATTGGGGGCGCTCCCGTCCATCGCCACCATGAATTTGGGACTGAACTCCGACGGTATGGCGCCGAAACCGTCGAGCGGGGGGCCGCCGCGGTGCACGCTCAATGTCGATTGCGGATTCACTTCGAAGGTCAGCGGAATGAGGAGCCCGCAGGTCTCATGCGGCGTGTAGGTGAGGGCCATATCGAGGGTGATGTACTGGCCAATCTTCTTGCTGTCCAGATCGAATGTCGCGTCGAGGCGGCCAGTGTTGTCGAGTGCCGCTCGATAGACCACCACACCACCGGAGCGAATCACCACCGCTGCCGCGTCATCTCTGGCCACCGGCGCATAGTCTGCGAGCAGATGCACCTGCACACCATCGACACGATCGGCCCCGAACGATGCACGTTCGACGCCGACCGACATGGTGGCACTGCGGATGACGTCGGTGCTGCCGGTCATGCTCAACTCGTCGAACGTCAACGTGTCACCGCGCGGGCCAGGATCCGACGAGCCTGCCTGGTCGACTCGGACCGTTTCTACCTGCGCCAGCGACTGAAGCTTGTTGACAAGGAGTGACAGCTGAGTCGACAGCTGACCACCTTGACCGGAGACGCGAAGGAATACATCGGGTGCGCCGGGGTTTTCGACCTGCAGGCCGGGTTTGTCACTGTGTTCGACGAGAACCGCCCGCGTCAGTTCGCCCGCCGGCGGCGGTACCGATCCGCGAGGTTGGGTGACGACTGTAATCACCGTCGGCTGATTGCTGTACAAACGCGCCAGTGTGGATACCAGCGTCAACACCGCTTGCTGCTCATCGGTGTCGGCATCGACTGGGGTATAGATCGTCGCCCGCTGAAGCACCGGTGGAAAGAAGTCCGCGACGGTCGTCGCCGGTGCTTCTGAGCCCGTGAACATGATCGACAGATCACTGACGACTAGCTGCTGACGAGGCCAGCAATATGAACTGGTGTACATCTGTGGGTCGAACCGTGGCCGCAGAGCGAAGGTCAGCCCGATCGGCGAACCGCGCCGTGCCGCTGAAATATCCACATCCAGCGGTGTTGTGGGCCGACTGGATGCTCCGGGTGGCAGATCGATCGCTGCGAGCAGCTTGCCACCGTCGTCGCTGATTTCGAGGGTGCCAGCATCGAAATTCACGGGCGCCTTGATGGTGCCGCGCAGCCGAACCGCATTCAATCCAGCCGGTACCGGCACTGTCAGTTTTTCTGGGTTCTCTGGAGCGACGTAGATTTCGGATTTCGTTCCAAGCTCAGGACCGGGCAGAGTCAGGCTCGGCTGGTCTGGTGGCGGCGGAGGGACGGGGTCCGCATATGCAGGAGCGATGGCAGGTCCGACGGATACCGCCGAGACGATCACGAGCGCCGCCGACAATAGGGCACGTGCCAGGAACCGATGCGTATTCGCTGATGGAACGGACCTCACCGGATGCACGCTGTTCGACCTGCTTTCGGATATCCAAGCCTTTGAGTCCAACCGAAATCGGACTATACCGGCGGGAATAGCCGACCGTCGGACCTTCGAATGTTGCAATTCTTCTGTTGTCTTGGCTAATCCATCGGAGGACTGGAAAAGTCGATCACATGGCATACGGTGCCCACTATGCGACGACCGGCCTGACAACGGCCCTCCTACTCGCCGTCCTCACCGGGATATCCATATCCGGGTGCGCCCCCAAGCAAACCTTCGATGACGGTAGGCCCGCGAGCAACGAGATCACCGTGTCCGCCTCCGACGATTTCTGCCAACTGTCAAGGACATCCGCGGATACCGGCACGACCGCCTTCGTCGTCACCAACAATGGCACCCTGGTCACCGAGTTCTACGTGTACGCCGCAGGCGACCGCGTTGTAGGCGCGGTGGAAAACATCGCTCCCGGCTTGCAGCGCAAGCTGATCGTGCAACTCGCTGCGCCTGGCAAGTACTACACGGCGTGTAGACCTGCAATGGTCGGCGACGGGATCCGGGCCAACTTCAAGGTAACCGGAAACGCCGTCCCATCCACCCAGAGCAAGTTCGATGCCGCCGCAGAGGACTACAGGAATTACGTCACCACGCAGACCAGCGAACTGGTCACTGCCACCGAAGCATTCGTCGGCACGATCAAGAAGGGGGATGTCGAGGGCGCCCAGCCCCTGTACGCAAAGGCGCGCGCGTACTACGAGCGCATCGAGCCGGTCTCGGCATCGTTCCCCAACGATCTGGGCCGGCGCATCGACCTACGCGAAGCAGATTTGCGCCCGGGTGAGAAATGGACAGGCTTCCATCACCTGGAGAAAAACCTCTGGATGAGCAAGCCGCCGCCGGACACCAATGCGATCGCCAATCTGTTGGTGGCCGACGTCAAGGAACTCGACGCGGCCTTCAAGGACCCGAAGTGGACGATCGACCCAGCCGAGCTCATCGGTGGAGCGCAACGCGTACTCGACGAAATGGCCGCGAATGCGATCACCGGCCAGGAGGATATTTTCAGCCACACCGACCTGTGGGACTTCCAGGCCAACCTCGATGGGTCCCGCATCGCAGTCGGCTCAGTCCGCCCGATCGTCGATGAACGTCGTCCCGGATTTGGCGTGCAGATAGACCAGGCCTTCGCCACGGTAGAGGGCGTGCTGGACAGTCACCACTGGAACGATGGATTCGTCTACTACGACTCGGTAACCGAACCCGAGCGCCAAGAACTCTCACAAGCCGTCCAAGCATTGAGTGCCGTGGTCGCGCAGGTGCGGGACATGGTTGCCCAACCATGACGACCGTGATCAACGCAGCGTGAAAGCCTTGTCATAACAAGCGAACACGGCATCCTTGGCGAACGTCGCACCGAATTGCCCACGGGCACCGTCAGATATCTCGCGGTTGCGGCTGGGATCAGTCAACTCACCCATCGCCTCGACGAACTGGGCGGGCTGATCGGCGATCAACACCCCGTGCTCGCGACCAACAGCGAATCCATCGGCTCCCACACTCGTCGAGACCACAGGGAGCCCCCGTCCCAGCGCCTCGATTACTTTCAGCTTGATCCCCGAACCGAATCGCAGATGGTTGATCAACCCGGCCGCCGAAGTCAACGCCCCGGTGAGATCGTCGACATAGCCCTCCAAAGTCACCGAAGTGCCGAACCGCCCCGCCAACTCGGCAAGTTCCCTGCCGCATTCCCGACCAATGATGCGCAAACGGGCCTTCGGCATCCGCTTCAGCACCAGCGGCCACACGTCGGCCAGGAACGACCGCACGCCGTCCTCGTTGTGTGGCAACGACAACAATCCGATGAAGACGAAGTCGGGAGCTCCGTCGTATTGACGCTGCCGGAACGGCGGCGGCTGGACCAGAGGAGGTACCGCGATCACGTCTGCGGATCCACGGTCGGCAACCCGGGCGGTCAGCCTGAGCGCCTCCCCTGCATTCACCAACAGGTTCCGCCGGAATCTCAATGCCGCACGGTTTTCGCTGCGCCGGACGAGCGCCGCCTCCATACGCAGGAGCGCCCGCTGCGGAAGCTTGGCATCAGCCAAGGGCCTCAATAGGCTGGGCACGTGTTCGGCGAAATTGCCGAGCGGGCGCATCGTCACATCGGGAAAACGCGCCGCCGCGTCGAGCATGGCCGCATAACGCTCAGAGAATAGATCATCGAGGTAGCAAAGCTGTCGGTCGGCGTGGGCCTGGTCCGCGTATTGCGCCATCCGAATGGTGTCGTATATCTCCAGATCCGGGTCGATTTCCTCCAGCACCGCGCGCACCGCACGGCTGACTTCGGGCGAGTACAACAAGGATTCCTGGAGGGATGCGCGCCCAGTCGGAACGCGGCTGGCCACCGTGGCCAATGTTGCTTTTCGGGCCGGTTTGGGCAGCGGATGCAACGTGACGGGAAACTCCGGCTGCGGCCGACCACCGACAAGCAGGTAATGGACGTGTTGCGGGCCAAGCCGATCGCGGAAGTACTCAAGAAATCCGGCCAGCACCACCTTCTTGCCGGCGTCCGTGGGATATGGATCAACCGCGCTCACGAACGTCACGGACACTGCACACCTGCCTCGATTTCTTCAGTCGCCCGTTCAATCTCTGGCCGCAATTGCATCACAATTGCACCTACGATCGCCTGCTGACGTCGCGGTTTTTCTCTGAGCTCAGCCCCGCTGACATACACTGACCCGCGCGCGGGCATTGACCGAACTCACGTATCAATACCACTACAGCAAAGTCGACAGGAGCGATTCGGTGGTGAGACACACTTCTTCACCGAACCGCATCTCAGTAGCGGACATGCGCGGACAGGCGCCGGGGCCGGGGAAGATGCGGGCTACATGACGCCGATCGATCCCACTGACCGACCGATCGAAACTCCAGGCCGAGCGGTCCAAGATCCGCCGCCGCACAAGTCGGCAAACCTCGGCAAGCAGACACTCTGGAACTACACCGTCTTTGCGATAAGCAAGAGTTCGACGCTCTTGATGACCGTCGTGGTCGCGCGGCTGCTCACCCCAGCCGAATTCGGCATCTTCGCCCTGGCGTTGTTGCTGGTCAACTTGTTCGATTACGTCAAGGACCTCGGCGTTGCAGAGTCACTGATCCAAAGTCACCGACCTTGGAATCGCATCGCCCCAACGGGATTGACCCTGTCCATCGGGTTCGGAGTCATCGCCGGAGCGGTGCTGGCATCCACGGCCGGCATCGCGGCCAAGCTGCTGCATCACCCCGACCTTGCGCCGCTGATCCGGGTCCTGGCAATCGCGTTGATGATCTCGGCCTTCAGTGTCGTGCCGTTGTCCTGGTTGCGCCGTGACCTGAACTTCCGGCGCCGACTGTTGCCTGAATTCGTCGGCGCAGTGGTCAAGACCGCACTCACGATATGGCTTGCCGCCACCGGCCACGGGGTGTGGAGCCTGGTCTACGGCCAACTTGCCGGGGTGCTGATCACCGCGATCATGTACTGGTGGGCCGCCCCTACATTCATGTGGCCGCGCTTTCAACTGGACGAAGCCAAAGCACTGCTGCGGTTCGGCATCCCGGTCACCGGGGTAACGCTGCTCGCGTACGCCATCTACAACGTGGACTACCTGGCCGTCGGAACCCGGCTCGGCACCACTGAACTCGGCCTGTACACCCTGGCATACCGGGTTCCCGAGCTCGTCGTACTCAATCTGTGTAGCGTCATCAGCGACGTCCTGTTCAGTTCGATGTCGCGGCTGCAGCACGACCGCGCGGCCATGTCCCTGCAGTACCAGAAGGCCTTGGGCATCGTTCTGGCGTTGACCGTGCCGGCCGGTGTCGGCTTGGCAGTTGTCGCCGGGCCCTTGCTGCACACCCTGTACGGCACCCAGTACGACGACGCCAAGAACATCTTGGTGGTGCTGGCCTTGTACACCGCCATCTATTCGGCTTCGTTCCACGCGGGCGATGTGTTCAAAGCGACGGGCCGGCCTGGTCTGCTCACCGCGATCAATGCGGCCAAACTCGCACTACTGGTCGCCCCCATCTGGTGGGCTGCAGGGCACAGCGCGACGCTGGTTGCGGTAGCCCTTCTCAGTGTGGAGCTGATTCATTTCGTCATTCGGATGACCGTGGTCCGCCGGGTCATCCCGATCCGGTGGCAACAGATCCTCTCGGTGGTCGGGCGGCCGGTCGTGGCAGCAATCCCCATGGCCGCCATCCTGTTTGGTATCGGCTTGGTGGTTGCTCACTGGCCGGCACCGGTCCAACTCATACTGTTGATCCCGTTGGGCATGGTGATCTATGCGGCGGCGCTGTGCGTCACTGCGCCGCAGTTGGCGAGGCCGGTCGCCGGTCGGTTGGCGGGAAGGTTGCGAAGATGAGTAGCCCAAGGCGCCTATGGCTGAACCCAGTCGTCGCGACTTGCGCGGTCCTCGGACTCGTCGTGGGTGCGCTCGCCGGATTCCTCTTCCCGGTGTCGACGACCTATCGGGCGACCGCGCAGGTGGCCCTGGTTCCGGGCCCCAACCTGACCACAGCGGACGCGTCGGCCTACTGGGAAGTACTCACCCAAGGACAAGTTTCGCGCACCGCGGCCGCCGTCTTCGCTGATCCACGGTGGGCAGCCAGCGCCGCACAGGCTGCCGAAGTCGACGAATCGAGCGTTGTCTTGACGGCCGGCGCGGTGCCCGACACCACCATGGTGTCGATCACGGCTGACGCACCGTCGGCGCACGCGGCAGAGGCCGCCGTGGCAGATCTTCTCGCCAAAGCCACGCCTGAAGTCGCGGCAGTCTCCGCTCCGTTCCAGGTCCGTGTGGTCTCACCGCCCGACGGTGCGTACGCGATGTCGACGCCACGGAGCCAGCTGATCCTGGCTGGTGCGCTGGGCGGACTGATGTTCGGCGCCGTGGTCGGAATAGGCGTCACCTGGCTGCGCTCACGCCGAAACGACGCCTCGCACCGAAACAACGAATAACCGTGTCCGAGGTGGCCCGCTCCAGCAGGTGGATCGTCGGCGTCCTCGTCGTCATGGTGGTCGTCGAAATTGCCAACCTGTCGGAGGTAGCCAGCGCTTATACCTCGGCGCCACTGCTCAAAGCCGGTGTCGGCGTTGCCACCATCGCCTTGATGTTGACGCTGCGCGACCCTGCCGCACGTGCCCGGTTGAACCGCTGGACAGTGGCCGGCGCTGCCCTGATCGGTGTCTACGTCGCAGGACAGGCGATCGCCATGGCCGGCTCCGTCGACCTCGCCGCCTCGTCGGGCGTCATGTATCGCTCCTCGGTCGACCTGGTGTACCTGTTCATCATCCTGATGTTCACCCAGATCACGGGGCGGCCATGGGCGGTCGCCGCGGCTGTGGCCGCCACCTTGGCAGTCCTCTCACTGTTGACTCTGGCCAGCTATCTGACGGGTGGAGTCCAGACTTTCGGCGGGCTGGCACAGATTTCCGCCGCCCAGGGCGAGTTGATCACCACTCAGCGGTACAGCGGACCCTACAACGACTCCAATTTCTGGGGTCGGGTACTCGTAATGGGCCTGCCGATGGCCTGGGCCCTGGCTTATCGAGCACGGCGCGCCGCGCAGCAACGGCAGGCTCTGCTCTGGCTGCTGGCCGGCGTGGCCATATTGATCGGCGCCTACCTGACTCAGTCCCGAGGGACACAGCTGTCGGCCGGGCTCGCCGCGGTGGTGTGGTTCATCGCGTCCGGACAACCGAAAAAGCTGGCGCTGGTCCCGCCGGTCGCGCTGGTGATGCTCGCGGTCCCCGGCATCGGTGACCGGATGGTGGCGCTGGTGAATGACGTACTCGGCGGGTCGGGTGGCCAACGCAGCTATGACATCGACCCTTCGGTTCTGGGCCGCGAGGCTTCCCAGGAGATGGCGTGGCAGATGTTCCAACATCGGCCCGCCTTCGGGTTCGGTCCCGGGGCGTTCGGCGCCGAGGTGCCGTACTTCACCGACCGGGTGAAGACGGCCGTCAACGAAGGACTGGTCGCCCCACACAATCTTTACGCCCAACTCCTTGCCGAGACTGGGATCACCGGGTTGCTGACCTGGGGGATCATGGTCGGCGGCGTCCTGACGATCGTGGCGCTGCGAATTGCCGCTGATCCCAAGTCGGTTGATCGCGCACTCGCCGCCGCTACGCTCACCGGCATCATCACCTGGTCGGCAGCGAGCGTATTTCTGCACCTGGCCTATTTCCGCTCGTTCGCGATCGTGCTCGCCTTGGCCTGCGCCCTCGGACCTCCAGAAGCAGTACGCCCGGAGGTGATCCGCAGCATGGTGCGGATCACTGCGCTGTGGGTCGTGGCTGTCGTGGCCGGCGTCGCAGTCGCCACGGTCAGCATGTTGGCGGCAAGCACCCCTGCGGTGCGCGCCAGCCAGAAGGTCATCATGATGCCGGTCGGTCCGCTCGATGGCTGGGCCTCGTACGCGATGAATGTCCGCGCCCGAGAAGCGTTCCTGCCAACCATGGTCGAAGTCATGTACAACACCGACGCACCCGCGGAGATCGACTCCGACTCGATCCGCGGTATCGCTACGTTCAGGGTCACCGCGTCTGACGCCGAAAGTGCCCAAAGGCGTCTGGCCAACGCATTAGCGGTGTCTCGCACGCGAATTAATGACAACATTGGGCCAATGCAGTACACGGTCGAGACCATCACCGGTGTGGAACTGGAACGCACCTCCGTGCGGTCCAAGTCGGCACTGCTGTACGCGGCCGCTTGGGGCCTGCTCACCATGGTGGCGACCCGTTTGCTGGCAGGCCGCCTCGCGAACCGATTCTGGCCGCCACGTCAGCCTGCCTCACCAGACCCCGTCGGAGCCGCAGCATGACGGACAATCGCACAGTCCTGGTTGAGTTCTCACCCTCTGGGGGACTGTTCCAGTTCGCCGCTCAACTCGGCAGCGCGTTGACGAAGCACGGTGGCGAAGTTGAATTGTGGACCGGACCGGACCCCGAAATCGCTTCTGCAGAGGCAGGATTCACCGTCCGGCCAGTGTTTCCCACCTGGCACCCCAATGACAACCCCGACAGCGGCTACGCCGGGTATCTGCTGCGCCGCGGCCGACGCGCCGGCCAGTTGGTACTGGCTTGGCTGGTGCTGGCATATCAACTGCGTCGTCGACCGCCGCGCGCGGTACTGTTCTCTCAATGGCGCTTCACCTTCGAGCCCTGGTTCGTCGTTGCCATTTGTAAGCTGTTGCCGCACACAGTGTTCGGCATCATAGCCCATGAACCGCTGCCCCGATCCGACGCCA
This sequence comes from Mycobacterium sp. DBP42, assembly GCF_005924235.1. Taxonomy (NCBI): domain Bacteria; kingdom Bacillati; phylum Actinomycetota; class Actinomycetes; order Mycobacteriales; family Mycobacteriaceae; genus Mycobacterium; species Mycobacterium sp. DBP42. Next base: position 138,536 of record NZ_VCMY01000001.1, on the reverse strand, counting down.
GGGACACCAGCAAACCCAAGGAAGGTCGGCTCCTGCAGGCCTCGTTCGCGGCGGCGTGGCGAGAGATGGACGTCGTCTTCGTGCTGGGACCGCAAACCCGTCAGATCGTGCTCGACCACTGGCAGCCCAACTGCGACGTCGTGGTGATTCCACACGGCGACTCGGGCGCCATGCATCGCGGTCGACCACCAGCACCGGTCACCCAAACCGAACCGGTCGCCCTGTTCTTCGGCACCTGGACCACCTACAAAGGCATCGATGTCCTGATCGACGCCTTCGCAATTGTCAAAGCCGAGATGCCAACAGCCCACCTGATCGTCGCGGGTGCTGTCAGTGCCGATGTGGATGCCACGGAACTTCTGGCGCAGGCCGCCGCCAACGGAGTGGACGCCCGGCCCGGCTACCTTGAGATGGACGAGGTCCCGGGCCTTATCGAATCCGCCCGAGTCGTGGTCACCCCGTATATCCGCGCCAGTGCCAGCGGTGTGGCACACCTGGCCTACACATTCGGCCGTCCGGTCATCGGCACCACGGTCGGCGATCTACCCGCCGCCATCGAAGACGGCATCACCGGGCTGCTGGTCCCGCCGAACGACGCCGCGAAGCTGGCCGACGCGATGCTTCGACTGCTACAGGACCCAGAGCTGGCCGCAAGACTGGGGGAGGCTGGGCGAACCGCGGTGCAGCGCTCCTGGAGCGTTGCAGCAGCCTCGATCAGCGATGCAGTGACCGCCGCTACCAATCGGGTCAGCCCGGAGCAGTGAGCTATGGCGACCCGACGAGCCCTCTGGCAGATCGCCATCACCGCCGTCGTCGTGCCCGTCGCGATCATCGCGGTCACGAGGAGCGCCACAGATAGCCCGCAGTCGGTAGAGCCATCCCAAACATCTCGACTCCCCCTGATATCTACCGCTCCCCAACTGCCTGCCCTACCCCAACCGTTCGCCGAGAACAGCCCTTTCCGGACACCGATCCCAGCGGACGCCGAAGTCGACCCGAACAGCGCTGCGATGATCGGCGCCGTGGGCTGGGACAACAGCGCCTACGTATCGACTATCGAATTCGGACTCCCGATCTACACCGCGGACGCGGACACCCCCCGCCATTCAGTGTCGTGCGTCATCACCACATGGGGCCGCTGCCCTTTCAGGGGACAGCAGGTACCGATTCCCGACGACGCGCGGCCGCAGTACGGCTCCGACGCCGCGATGGTGGTCATTGACCCCGAAAACCGGAAGATATACGAGTTCTGGGGCGCCAAGCATGATTACGGTTCTTGGACAACCCAATGGGCCGCAGTCAACGACCTCGACGGCTCTGGTTGGGGTGGGTCGAGCACGGGTTCAGGTGCATCCCGACTAGCCGGTGTCGTCCGGGTGGCGGAGATAGCGCAAGGCTCGATTCCGCACGCATTGGCGATGGAGAGCAACAACGTGTGTGCCAATGTGTTTCGGCCACCGGCTCTCAAGACCGACGGCCGATCGACGAGACCCGACTGCATCCCCGAAGGTGCACGTATACAACTGGACCCGAGCCTGGACATCGACTCCTTGGGACTCGCACCGGCCGAGCGCTACCTGGCAGAAGCGTTACAGCGCTTCGGCGGATACATCACGGATGTCAGCGGGTCACCATTGAGCATCAGTGTCGAACGGGACAACACGGCGCCCCCCGGAACCGTCGGGCAAACGTACAGCGATGCCGGAGTCCGATGGGACTATGACGGGATGACGGACATCCCTTGGAAGAAATTGAGGGTTCTCAAATGAAACCGATTCGGGTGCTCACCCTGATCGACGGGTTTCGGATGGGTGGTGCCGAAACGCTATTGGCCCCGTTGGCCGTAGCTATGCGCGGCACCGACGTCGACATGGAGTTCGTCGGCCTCGACAGTGCATCGGTCAACTCCGACAAAACCATGAGCATTCTGGCCGAAGCAGGCGTACACCCACGATCGCTCGGAATCACTCGACTGCTGGACCCCACCGGCATCCCCCGTCTGGCCGGAGAGATCCGTAGCGGCGGATACGACCTGGTGCACACGCATCTGGAGATGTCAGCCAGCTTCGCGGTGCCCGCGGCGAAGCTCACCGGTCGGCCGGTGGTTTGCACGTTTCACCATGTGACCGAACGGTGGCCCGGCCTCGAATACTGGCGCGAGCATGTCGCCACCAAGGCCGCCACGCTCGGCGACCGCGTGCTGTTCGTCTCTGAAGCCAGCCGAGTGTCGTGGGCGCAGGTGCATCGCAGGGGCCGGGTCGCGCCCAACTGGGATGTGCTGCACAACGGAATCGACGTCAGCAACTTCCACCCTGGCGAGCCAGATCCGACAGTGCGTGGCGAACTCGGCGGGGGCCCTGGACCATTGGTCGTGCTACCGGCCGCCTTCCGCGACTTCAAGGGCATCCCCGTAGCGATCGAGGCCTGGCCGCTGGTGTTGCAAAAACACCCTGATGCCATCCTTTCCCTGGTCGGGGGCGGCGACGAGGAGGGTGAATACCGCAGGCTGGTCAGCGAATCGCGCTTGACCAACTCAGTGATCTTCGCCGGGGTTCGCTCCGACATGCCGCAGGTATACCGGGCCGCCGACGTGGTACTCCTCCCCTCGATCTACGGTGAGAACCTGCCCACGGTGTTGATCGAAGCATCGGCGTCGGGCAAGGCCATCGCCGCGTCCCGGATCGGCGGTATCCCCGACATCATCCTCGATGGTTCGACCGGGTTACTGTTCGAACCCAACAACCCCACCGCATTGGCCGAAGCCGTCACCCGGCTGCTGGACGAACCACGGCTTCGGGCTGCGCTGGGACCGCCTGCCATCGAGCGTGCCCACAGCGAGTTCTCGGCAAGAACCTGGGCCCACCGACTCCAAGACCTCTACACAGAACTGATCGAGCGCAAACGGTGAGCGGCAAGCAGATCGACTATCTGGTGTCCAGGTTCCCGGTTACCTCTGAAACCTTCATTGTCAGGGAACTCGATGCCCTGTCGAGAACAACAGGTTTGGACATCGGGCTGCGTTCGTTGTTCCCGTCACCAGATCCGCAGGTCCACGAGGTTGCCCGGCCATGGGTGGCCAAGTTGGTGCGTCCCGGCGCCGGTGCGAGTGCGGTCGCGCTACTGTGGGCACTGTTTCGGCACCCGCTGGTTACTCTGTCGATCTTGGTCGACGTGGTCCGCGGATACGCCGCCCGGCCTGGTCTACTGGTCCGTGCGCTGGCCACGGTTCCGATCGCCGCCGCTCACGCCCGCGATCTACACCCCTCAGGCCGCACCCGGCACATCCACGCGCATTACGCTACGTACCCCGCGTTGGCTGCGTGGATCTGCTCACGACTGGCGGGCACCAGTTACAGCGTGACCATTCACGCGCATGATCTGTACGTGGACCAGTCGATGCTGGGCCCTAAACTCGACGGCGCCGATTTCGTCGTCACAGTATCGGAGTACAACCGCCGACTGCTCGAGAGCTACACCATGACGCCGGTGCACGTGATCCACTGCGGAATCGATACCAACGTATATCCGTTCCACCCCAGGCGAATTCCCGACAACGGGCCCATCCGCGGACTGTGTGTGGCCTCGCTCCAGGAGTACAAGGGACACGAGGTGTTACTTCGGGCATTGGCCCTCGGCGGCCCCGGCGTCGACCGGATCGAGCTGGACCTGATCGGCAACGGGCCGCTGCGTGATGAATTACAGGACCTGGCGGTGGAACTCGGGCTGGGTTCGCGGATCCGGTTTCATGGGGGACAGTCTGAAACAGTGGTCAAGCAGGCCCTGGCCGAGGCCGATCTGTTCGTGTTGCCGAGCGTCATCGCCGCCGACGGTCAGATGGAGGGTCTTCCGGTCGCCCTGATGGAGTCGCTGGCGAGCGGGATACCGACCGTGTCAACGGATCTGTCGGGGATCCCCGAATTGGTGATTCCCAGGCGGACAGGCCTTTTGGCTATTCCGGCGGACGCACAGAGCCTGCGTGACACATTGGAACAACTGATATCTGCGGGCCCCGCACTGGATGACTACGCCCAGGCGGGACGCGAACTGGTCGAGCGGGAGTTCGACATCACGGCGACGACCGCAGCGATGTGTGCCCTGTTCACGACGATCTGAGAGCCGGCCATTACAGCTGGTCGGCGAACTCCCGTCGCGTAGCCTCCAGCAGGTACTCGCGGATGAAGTTCTGCAAACCGCGATGGAGCACTGCATGGTCGCCGGCAGGTGCCTGCGTCAGCTTCGGAGCCCACCCGCGACGTGCCAACCGTTTGGCCCCGATCGGGCCACGATGTCCGACGTACCAATCGAAATCCATCGGTGACAGCACGAGTTCAGTCGGCACCCGGCTCTTGCCGAGCGCCCTCAGGAGCACCTCCGGTGCCTGCGTATAACCGAGCCGGCCGAGGAGCAACCAACCCCTATACGGCAGCCAGTTTCGCAGCCCCTGCTTGACCAGGCCCCAAACCCGCCTCGTCTCAGTGTCTTCATCGCCGGTGCCCTCATCGCCAGAAACGGCGTCAGTCACCTGCGCGATTCGTTCCGATCCACCTTCGGAACGCCGCAATGAATACAGCAGAATGTTCAGCAGGATCACCAATTTCGCTCCGCACTCCAAACCCCCATAGGCGGAATTCCAAGCGCCCGAACATATTCCGGTCATGATCAACCGCTCTGCCGGTACCGCCAGGGCGTCGACCGCGTCAGTCACATCGGCTTTGGCCACCGGCGAGTGCATCCACGGGAAATCCTCGGTAGCGACGCCGGTGTCGCCAACCCCCCGACGGTCGTAGCGGACCGCAGTCACGCCAAGAGCGGCCAGATCCCGGGCCGTATCCGGCCAGATTCGCCCAGAGCCGACCCGATGCTCGCACGCGGTGTTGTGGAACAACACGGTCGGGCCACCCGCACCATCGCCGGCGAGCTCAGTTCGGATGGCGAACAGTCGGCTCGGACCGAGTTCGGTGATCGATTCCATGACCTTTCGGCCGTCCGACATTTCATCGACCACTGCAAGGTCGGAGAACGCCGGTTGGAAAGCGACTGTCTCCGACGTGAGATTCGCATCGAGCCATTTCTCGATCATCGCCAGGGTATCCATCGGAATCTTGACCACGATGCTGGGCGGTTCAACGAACTCGGGCTGGCCGGCGATTTCCTGAATTGTGCAGTTATTCGCCGCGCGCAGGCCGGCCAGCCTGCGGTCGCCAGCGAGTTCCGGCCGGCTCAACACGAGTATCGACGTCGCCCCGACCTCGTCCGGTACCTTCAACGCACCAAGGTCGGCAGCAGCTGTCGCCGAGAGTGTGAGGCCGAGAAGTGGCACCGAGTCCGCTTCGGGCGGCAGCTCGGCGGATTCTTGTCCCCCGACGGTCATCTGGTAGAGAACCTTTTGTTCGCGCAGGTACCTGCGACCATCGGTGACCGGGTCCCACATGACCAGGCCTTCCAGGCCGTCGATCGAGGGCGCCGCCGTCGCTGCCAACAGCGCGCCGGCCCGCAGGCCCACCAGTGAGACACTCTGCAGCCCGGAAGCCCGCAAATAGCCCACGGCCGTCCGAATGCTCTCTACGTAGTCATCCACGGCGCTGTCCAGACACTGGGCTCCAGTGGAATCCCCAGTTCCCCGGTAATCGAACCGCAGAACCGCAAACCCCCTCGCACACAACTGTTGCGCCAACAATTTCAATCCGCGGTAGGTATCCAGATGCTGGCGGCCGAGCGGCGGGCAGATGACCACGCCGGCCCGGGCAATTCCGCCATCCGGCACATGCACAACGCCGAAAAGACGCGATTGCTCGGGACCGAACCACGTCGGCACGCCTTGCATACCCGATTCCGCCGCCATCTGTGTGCCCATCCCGTCATCCATCAGTAACGCTCGACGCTCTACCAGATTCGCATCTCGGCGCACGACTGTTACAAATAGAAACCGCCATTTTAGCTAAATCGCATACCCGCCACTTCTACCCTGCGCAAACCACCACCACCACGGCCGCCGCGTGACAATCGGCGTGGGTGAGCGAGACAGAGACCTGCAGCCACCGTTGCTCGGCCGCCAACCGCGCCGCCGAACCGGTAAACCGCAAAGTTGGGAGGTGATCCGAGGTGACGACCTCGATCTCATTCGGGACAAATGAGGAGTCCGGCTGTGCGAACGCCTTTATGGCCGCCTCTTTGGCGGCGAAGCGCGCGGCCAACCGTGCCAGCCGATTCGTGCCGCTGCAGGTAGCGACCTCGTCAGCGGTGTAGATCCTGGTCAGAAACCGGTCTCCGAAAGACGACAGCGAGTTCGCGATGTCGTCGAGGGCCACCACATCGCACCCGACGCGGACGCGGTGACCTGGTAGCTGGACCTCAGGCGGGTTCATGGGCCTTCCGGCACCGACACGTGCTACTTGGTAAGGCCGTTGATGGCGGCTTCGATGTTGTTGATCGAAGCAAAAGTCGATTTTTTCAGCGCCTCGTCCGGGAATTCGATGTCGAACTCGTCCTCTAAGGCCAGCATGACGTTGACCGACGCATGAGAGGTCAGGCCGAGTTCGTAGAGGTCAGCGTCGGCATCGACACCGGTCGGATCGACCGACATTCTTCCGTGATCCGCCAATGCCTTCTGAATTGCTTCCCGCATGCTCGCCAGCATAAGACGCGGCCGAAGGCAATGTGCCGGCGATTTCCCATGAGGAATTCGGCGAAGCGCAGCCGCCGGCCTGACTAGGCTAAAACCGCACACGACCCGAGGGGAAGTTGATGATGCGTCGCAGTCTGGCAATGATCACCGCAGCCATGCTGGCACTCACCGGTTGCGGATCGCACGCCGAGACCGACGCCGAGAAGGCCGGTTCGGGTGACGCAGCCGACCCCCACCATCTCGGCTCCGTTCCGCTGACGAACGTTGCCGATTCCGTCCGTGATGCCGCCGCGGCCATGAACCTCGTCACCCACATTTCCCGATCAGGTATCTACGACGGTGAAACCCATTTCAATACATCGGTTTTCACACCGAAGACCGAGGCCCCCGAGGACGGATTCCCGATCGTAGTGGTGGGTCGTCCGGTCACCGGCACAACCGCGGACTGCGCCCCTTCCCTCTCACCCACCCTGCTCGACCTGGCACCGACGGTTGTGGCGTTGCTGAAGGCGGGTTACGTCGTGGCGGTTCCGGATTTCCAAGGTCTCGGCAAGCCGACGGCCGACACTAACTACGACGACACCTATCACCCGTATCTCGACTCCACGACCGGCGGATACAACATGATCGACGCTGCACAGGCGGCCCATACCGAGGAGCCCCAGTCATCGACGTCATGGCTGGCAATCGGGATCAACGAGGGTGGTCAGGCCGCATGGGCCGCAAACGAACTTGCCGTCGACTACAACAACTTCGATGGCAATTTCGTGGGTTCGGTGAGCATCTCACCGATTTCCGATCTCAACGGGCTTGCCGACGCCGCCCAGAACGGCACATTGAACGACGACCAGAAGGTGGCAATTGCCCGCTTCGTAGCGGCCCTCCACGCCGAGTACCCCGAAGTCGTCAACCTCGACGAGTACCGACGCGGTGCCGCGACCCAACAATGGAATACCCTGCTCGGCTGTCAACCGGCCCCCACTGCCCGGCAGGTGGCAGCACAAGTTCCGGCCGGCGACCTGCGGCCTGCCGACGCGGATGCGATGAACACCCTGCGGGGTTTCATCCAGAAGACCAACCTGCCGCAGGGGCCGGCGCAGGCGCCGATGCTGGTCAGCTACAGCGGTGACGAGCCGCTCAGCCCGGCCGCCTGGACCGATCGCGCGGTAGAGGCCGCCTGCAAGATGGGCGACACGATCACCGTCCAACGGCAACCACAGCCTCGACCCGATTCAGCCGCGACGCTGGCGTGGATCAACGATCGATTCAGATCGGTGCCGGCACCCAACGACTGCGAGGGCCGACCCAGATGAACCTGTCACTGACCGATGGACTGATCCCAAGCGGCTACAACGTCGAATGCTCGGTGGTCGGGTACAAGGGCAAGCACGTCTTCCAATCTGCAGGCACCGCGTTCGCCGTAGCGCTCCCCTGGCTCGCCAGTGCGCTTGGGCACGCCCGAGGTGCGGGAACGCTCACTGCCGGGGACCGGCGAGAAGTAGGTCCGGTACCGGCCTGCCGACGATAGGGTTGGCGGATGACCGAAGCTCGCGACGTGGATACACAACTCGAATCCGCACGCCGGCAGTTCCGCGATGAACTCGTCGCCACCGGCCTGCTCGTGCCTATGGGCATCGACGGCCTGTACGGCCGTGGAGCGGTTTTCGAGAGCATCGTCGACGGCATCGACCACGCGGTCCGTGCCAAGGGCGCCGAGGTCCACGGCGATCACGCCAAGGTATTGCGGTTCCCGCCGGTGTATCCGCGCGATCAGTTCGAGAAGACCGACTACATCGCGTCTTTCCCTGATCTCACCGGGGCCATCTCGACGTTCACTGGCGGAAACGCCGAGCACCGGGCACTGTTGGCCGATCGAGATGCCGGCGTGCCGTGGGACGGGCATCTGAGCCCGTCGGGGACCATGCTGGTCACGGCGGCCTGCCACCCCAGCTACGCCACGTTGCCGTCGAACCTGCCCGACGGGGGCGTGGTGATGGACATCTATGGGTACTGTTTCCGTCACGAACCAGCCATCGACCCGGCGAGGATGCAGGCCTTCCGCATGCACGAGTATGTGCTGGTCGGAACACCTGATCAGGCGCAGACACATCGCGACAGCTGGGTGGACCACGGCATGGCGGTACTGACCGGACTCGGCCTCAATGCCCGACCTGAGGCGGCAAACGACCCGTTCTTCGGCCGCGTCGGCAAGATGCTGGCCGCCAACCAGCGAGACGAGGGCCTGAAGACCGAACTACTGGTGCGACTCTACGGAGACCTGCATGAGGGCACCGCACTGGTCTCGGCCAATTGCCACCGTGATCACTTCGGCGAGGCGTTCGCCCTGCGTACCTCCGAAGGCGGCACGGCGCACAGCGCCTGCGTCGGCTTCGGTATGGAGCGAATTGCCCTGGGACTACTGCGAACTCACGGATTGGATCCGTCCTCGTGGCCGGGCCAGGTGCGTACCGCGATGGGCTGGTAGCTGCGCGTCAGTACGCGCCCTTGCGCTTGAGAACCGCACCGATCGTACGCCAGATGATCACCAGGTCCCCGATAACCGACCAGTTGCCGGCATAGGACCGATCGAGCCGAACTCGGTCTTTGTCCTCGAGATCAGAACGCCCAGACACCTGCCACAACCCCGTCATGCCGGGCTTGACGTGCTCTCTGTGTTCCAGGAATGCGGCGTCCGTCCCGGCTTCGCCCGGCACAAGTGGCCGCGGGCCCACGACGCTCATCGAACCGCCCAGCACGTTGAACAACTGGGGCAACTCGTCGATGCTGGTGGCTCGCAGGAATTTTCCGACCTTGGTGACGCTGGACGAAGACGAACGCTTGTTGAACATGCTCTCGGCATGCTGCTCATTGGTTTTCGGCAATTTGTCGGTGCCGACATGCATGGTTCTCAGCTTGAAGATCCTGAACGTCTTCTGGTCGAGGCCGACTCGCTCCTGCCGATAGAACACCGGGCCCCGGTCATCGAGCTTGATCGCCAGCCCGGCCAATGCGATAACCGGAAGCGCGATGATGGTTCCGATCACGCCGAGGGTGAGATCGAGGATTCGTTTGGTGATCGTCGAGACTCTGTCGTGGGTTGGTGCTTCGATCACGAAGAGCGGCAGATTCTCCAGCGGGCGCAGCTGCAGCCGGTGCGTCGCGACCTCTGTCAAACCCGGGACGACGATGAGTCCGGTGTTGATCGCCTGCATACGCCACGCGAGGAATTTGACCTTCTCAGGCCCGAAGTCCCCCGCATACACCGCCGCCAGTGAGTCCGCGCCGGCCGCTTGCACGGCCGCCTCGATCTCGCTGTCATGGTTGAACCCGAGGACGGGAACGGGGCCGGTGGGCATCTCGACGTCCTGCCCGATCATGTCGCCGGCATCCGGCATGAGGACGCCGACGAGCTGGTATCCCGCGCTGGGCGAACGCTGAAAATACTCGGACAAGATGCGCGCGGCATCGAGACCGCCCAATGCGACGACTCGGGAGAGGTATTTTCCCCGCTTTCGACGGCGACGCACGTCCGCGCGCAGCAGATGCCGAGCCACGAACAGGCCGATGAACCCGAGGCCGAAGGTGACCCCGAATTGGATACGCGAAATCGGCATGTCGAGGAAGACTTCGGCGGCCGCGGCAATCGCGAATGTCCATCCGGTCGCCGCGGCAACGAGCCGGTATTCCTCGGCCTCCTGCCCCACCAGCGTGAGATCGCGCGAATGCACATATCCGAGCGCGATCAACCAACCGATATATATTCCGACTGAAAAAGCAGTTGCGGTGGTAAAGCTGGCGAAATGGCGATGTGCCTGAGCCGTTCCGATCCATTCGGCGAACGCGACAACCACCGCGAGGACGAACGCGTCGACGAGCAGGACACGACGACGATATGAGGATCTCCACCGCTGAGCTTGCGCCTGCACCGCCGCGGGTGCGGCGCCCGGGTCGGCGAAGGTACCTGTTTTCGCGCCAACCGACGTAATCCGAGGCTCATTCACGACGTAATCAACTCCAAGGGGACGTTCCCATCCTCAACTATGCCCCCGTGATTATTGCGCGTAGGTACTGCTCGAACAGCGTTTTCAGCCGGGAACACCCGTTGCGACCGTCTCAATGTGATTTCACCTGACCCACTAGCGAAGCCACCCATCGGTATAGTCCGATGCCAGTGCGGTTTTCCGCATACTCAGGTCCGAAAGTTGGAGAATCGTGAATCCGGCAAATGAATCGACCTCACCCAATTCGGATTACCCATGTCACTGACCAGCGGTCTGATCCCGATCACTCTGCAACTGGTGGCACTGGTCACGATCGTGGTCGCAATCGGTCGCGGACGATCCCAGGAGTGGATGCGGCGGTGGCTGCTCGCCGCAGTGCTCGTAGGTGTGGGTCTCGCCGCAGCAGCCCGGCTGTTCGTGAGGGACCAGGGCTGGTCCGCAGAAGCAATTTCGTTCGGTGCCGTGTTCTGGACGGCGATGTTCGGCTTCGCCGCGACGGTGTTGATCGCCGGTTGGTCCGGCAGCCCATGGTGGCGCCGGTCGATCTCTGTGCTCGCCGTGGTGATGGTGGTCGTCTGCGGCTTAGCGGCCCTCAACACAGCGACCGGCTATTTCCCGACAGTACGTGCAGCCTGGCTCCGGTTGACGCACTCGGAACCCGACCAATGGATCGATGAAGCCCAGCTTGCGGCACTTCAACAAACAGGTGAGGTGCCAACCCGCGGCACCGTGGTGCGAGTGAACATCCCTGGGGATGCATCGGGTTTCGCGCACCGGACCGAGACCGTTTATCTGCCACCCGCATGGTTCTCCAGCAGCCCTCCCCCCAAACTGCCCGCGGTCATCATGATGGGCGGCGAGTTCAATCACCCGAACGACTGGTTGCAGTCGACCGATGCGCTGGAGACGTTGGACAGCTTTGCGGCACTACATCACGGCAACGCGCCGATCATCGTATTCCCGGACACCTCAGGGAAATTCAACAACGACACAGAGTGCGTCGACGGCCTACGCGGCAATGCCGCCGCCCATCTGACCAAAGATGTGGTGCCGTACATGATCTCCCGCTTCGGAGTCAGCCCGAAAGCCGAGAACTGGGGGCTGGCCGGCTGGTCCTCTGGCGCTACCTGCTCGCTGACCACCGCGGTTCGCAACCCCGAGATGTTCAGCGCCATCGTCTGGCTCGACGGGACCCTAGGCCCCAATGCGGGTACGAAAGACCAAACCGTCGCGAGGTTGTTCGGCGGCGACCAAGCAGCGTGGGAAGCCTTCGATCCCCGGACGATCATCACCCGGCACGGCCCGTACAAAGACATGGCTGCGTGGCTCGGTGTCGCGGAAGACACCCCGACCGTCCATCGCGACCCCAGCATGACGCCGCCCTCCGAGGAGACGATCGGCGACTGGGACACCTTCTCCGAGGAGCACGCCGCCAACGCGAACAAGCTGTGCGCCCTGCTGAGCGGTTACAACGTCGAATGCTCAGTGGTCGGATACAAAGGCACGCACAGCTTCGACTCTGCCGGGGCGGCGTTTGCCGCCGCCCTGCCGTGGCTTGCCAGCACACTCGGCACCCCTGGTATGCGACAACGTACTCTGCCCGGCGCAGACGAAGAGTAACTGCCAGCTACTTCCACATCGCCTCAAGCGACGTCACCGATTGACCCAACGCCCGCGCGCTCAGCGCGCGCAACGCACGCCGTTCGACCACCTCGAAGCTTGCCCCGACATGTTCGTGCAAGGCCGTGCGGCCGGCGTCGAGCTCATCGTCGAGCAGCAGGTCCACGATTCCGAGGTGCTCATCGATGGTGGCGATCACCCGCTCTTCGGTGACGAAGTCATACATCCGGATCAACCGGATCCGCCGGTTGATGTTGTCGAGGGTGGCGACCATCGCCAGGTTGCCGGACGCCGCGCACAGTTCGACGTGGAAGGACTCGTCGCGCAGCACCATGTCACCGTCCGGCGGAGGTGGGCTGGCCTTCAGTTCTGACCACTCCGTGCGCAACGCCGTGAGCCGGTCCTTGTCGTAGTGCAGCTCGTCGGTTTCGAGGATCCGGCTGATACCGCGTAGCTCGATGGTGATGCGCAGCTCGTAGAGATCGCGCACGCCCGGGATGTCCAGCGCGACCGGGTAGTACCCGTCGGCCCTGCGTTCGAGCATGCCGTCCGCATGCAGCCGGACCAGCGCCTCGCGCAGTGGCGTCCGGCTGACCTCCAGCGTCTCGCACAGCCGGGACTCGACCAGCCGGGTGCGATGGTCGATCTCACCGGCCATGAGTCTTTTGCCGAGGTCGAGGTAGACCCGGTCGCGCAGGGAGACCGGCTCGGCGACCCGCACCGTGGTCATTGCAGTTCCTTGAGCGCGGCCACCACATCGGAGCTGGTGGCATGGGCCCCGAACACTCCGCCCTGCATGGTGATCATGTTCAGCGCCGCAACGTGATTGGCGTATTCGGTGGCACCGGTGGCATCGGAGACGACCAGACACTCGTAGCCGCGGTCGTTCGCGTCCCGCATCGTGGTGTGCACGCACACATCGGTGGTGATGCCGGTGAAGATGATGTGCGTGATGCCCCGGTTGCGTAATACCAGGTCCAGATCGGTGGCGTAGAAGCTGCCCTTCCCCGGCTTGTCGATGACGGGTTCTCCTGGCAAAGCAGCCATCTCGGGCACGAGTTCCCAACCTGGCTCACCGCGGGTGAGAATCCGTCCGCATGGGCCGGGCGAACCGATCTCGGCCCCGATCTGGGCCGAGCGCCAGCGCTTGTTCGCCGGCAGGTCCGATAAATCGGGCCGGTGCCCTTCGCGGGTGTGAACGATGAACAGCCCGGCCGCGCGGGCCGCGGTGAGCACCTCCTGGGCGGGTCCGAGCGGGGTCCGCACCAGTGACAGGTCGTACCCCATGGTGTCGACGTAGCCGCCTTCGCCGCAGAAGTCGACCTGCCAGTCGATGTTGATCAATGCGGTGCGCCGGGCGGGGATGTCACCGTCGTACGGCCAGACGTAGGGGTTGGCCTCAATCGTGATCATGCGGTCTCTCCCACCAGGACGGGCTGCGCGGCGCGCACCGGCAGGTATGCCAGGGCGGTGAAGGCCAGGCCGCCCACCACCATCGCCACCACGGCGTCGGACAGCTGCGGCGCGTAGAAGTGCGTCAGCATCGCTCCGCCGGCCCCGATTGCCCACGCCGCGAACGGTTTCCACGCCAGCGCCGCGGTGGCTCGACGGTGGGCGAACACCAGCTGATCGAGGATCAGCACGATGCCGATCGGGGGTACCAGCACGCCGAGGATGTTCAGCCACGTCGCGAAGTACGACCAGATGCCGGCGACGGCGGCTGCGGTACCGACGATGCCGAGCACGATGGTCAACTGGCGCATCGTCTTTCCGGTGATATTGCCGAAGCCCACGGCGCCGTTGTACAGGCAGTGCGCGCACACACTGCCCAGGTTGACGAAGACGAACACGATTGCCAACGGCACCAAGATTCCCCCGGCGCTGACCAGGACATGCAGGAAGTCGCCACCGGCGGTGCCCGCTGCGACGGCAGCACCCAGCGCCACCACGAGTGCACCGGCCAGCTGGGCGATCAGATACGCGACGGGAAATGCCGCGAACGCCGCCAACGCTCCTTCTCTGCCGTTGCGAGCCCACCGCGTGAAATCGGCCGTCATGGTGCCCGAGTCGGCGAAGCACGCGAAGACCATCGTCACGGCGACGCCGAAACTGAACGCGCTCGCACCGGCTCCACCGCCGTAGGACAGTGCGGAACCGATGCCGCCGTCGGCCGCCGCCAACACCACGGCGACCACGCCGAGCGGGATGAACAGCGCCGACGCCACCACCCCGATCCACGAGATCGCCCGGATGCCGACGAAGGTCAGCGCCACGAACAACACCCCGGCCAGGAGGGTGATCCACGCTGCGCTCCATCCCATCGACAAGTTCAGCGTGGAACCCACCATGCCGGTCTGGAAGGCGAACCAGCCGATCACCAACGCGGACAGGAATGCCGAGACGATCCGGAAACCCTTGGCACCGAAGGTGTCCGCCGCGGTGAGCGCGAAGTTCTTGCCGGAGCGCCCGGCCAGGTAGCTGAGCGTGCCCACGTAGCCCATCAGGATGAGGTCGCCGACGAGGATTGCCGCCATCCCGGTGACGAAGCCGAGGTTGTAGACGACGATGCCGGCGAATACCGCCGAGGTCATGATCATCGGGAACCCGACCCACACTGCCGACACCGCGAACAGCGACTTGCGGGCGGACTCCGGGACGGGCTGGTTCTCGTATTCCTCGCCGAGGGCGGATGGCGCTGTATCCATGGCTGTATACGGTGCGGTATACGGATTTCTCTGGCGTTTCGGCACATAAAGCTCCGGTTACGAGGTTCTCACCGGCCCCGGCGGTGAGGTTAACGGCACCGCAACGCGACAAGTGGGTCCACGTAACAGAAACATCATCTACTGCCGGTGATCGGCCCGTCCGGGCCGCCACCCCCAGGAGATGTTGATGGATACAGGAACCACGGCATTCATGCTGTGTTGCATCATCGGCCTCACGCTGATGATCCCGGGTCTTGCCCTGTTCTACGGCGGCATGGTCTCGGTCAAGAGCTCGACGAACATGATGATGATGACGTTCGGCGCAGTCGCCCTGGTCGGTGTGCTGTGGGTGCTGTTCGGGTTCTCCATGGTGTTCGGTACGTCCTACGGCGGATTCGTCGGCAGCATCACCGAATTCGCCGGCATGAAAGACCTGATGGAGCCGATGACCACCGTCGCCGGGCTGCCGATCAGTTTGTTCTCCATATTCCAGGCCCTGTTCGCGGCCATCACCGTGGCACTGATCTCGGGCGCGGTCGCCGACCGGATGAAGTTCGGCGCCTGGATGATCTTCGCCGCCGTCTGGGCGGTGCTGGTGTACTTCCCCGTCGCGCACTGGGTGTTCGCCTTCGACGGCGTGGTCACCGAGAACTCGGTCGGTGGCTGGATCGCCAACAAACTGCACGCGATCGACTTCGCCGGCGGCACCGCGGTGCACATCAACGCCGGAGCCGCTGCCCTGGCCGTCGCCATCGTGCTGGGCAAGTCGGCCATGTTCGGCCAGCTGCGCAAGCCGCACAACGTTCCGCTGACCCTGCTGGGCGCGGGCATGCTGTGGGCCGGCTGGTACGCCTTCAACGGCGGGTCCGCCCTGGCCGCAGGCAATTCCGCGGCCATCGTCATGGTCACCACCTTCGTCGCCACCTGCGCAGCGGTGCTGGCCTGGCTGGCAGTCGAGAAGTACAAGACCGGCCACGTCACCGGTGTGGGCGCGGCGTCGGGTGCGATCACCGGGCTGGTCGCCATCACTCCGGCCTGCGGTGCGGTCACGCCGATCGGCGCGATCTTCGTCGGTGGCATCGCCGGGGCGATCTGCGTCTACGCCGTGGGCTTCAAGGAGAAGCTCGGCTACGACGACTCACTCGACGTGGTCGGCGTGCACCTCGTCGGCGGCGTGGTCGGCACCCTGCTCGTCGGCTTCTTCGCCAGCGAAAGCATGCCGAATGCCACCAACGGCCTGCTCTACGGCGGCGGCATCGACCAGTTGTGGCGTCAGGCCGTCGCGGCCGGGGCGGTGATGCTCTACTCCTTCGCCGTGGCATTCGCCATCGCGTACGTGCTCAAGAAGACCATGGGCATCCGCATCTCCGCCGAGGAAGAGGAGAGGGGTATCGACACCACGTTCCACCGGGATTCGGCCTACGAGCTCGAATTCGCCTGACCTGAACCACGATTCCCCGGCCCGGCTGCCGAGACCCGTTCTCTCGGCAGCCGGTGACCGGGGTTTCCTCGACTTGCCGAAGTTTCCTGTAGTGATACCTTGATTCTCATCAAGAGACGAAAGTGTTGGTGCCATGCCCTCCGATCTCGCCACCCTTGCCGACCAAGCCGGCACCAAGTTCATCCTCGCGCTGTTCGTAGACCTGCGCGGAAAGCCCTGCGCCAAGCTGGTTCCCGTTGAATCAGTCGAGCTCTTGGCCACCGATGGCGTCGGCTTCGCCGGCTATGCCGTCGGCGCCATGGGCCAGGAACCCAAAGACCCCGACTTGATCGCGATCCCCGATCCGGCCTCCTTCACGCCCATCCCGTTCATCAAAGAGGGCCTGGCGCTGGTGCACTGCGATCCCCACGTCGGTGGCACACCGTGGCCCTATGCGCCTCGGGTCATCCTCAAGGGCCTGATCCAGCGTGCCGCCGACGCCGGATTCGAGCCCTGGGTGGGCGCCGAAGTCGAATACTTCCTGCTGCGGCGCAACGCCGATGGCGCACTGGCCACCGCCGATACGGCCGACACGGCCGCTCAACCCTGCTACGACGCGCGCGGCGTGACCCGGATGTACGACCACCTGACCGCGATCTCCACCGCGATGAACACGCTGGGATGGTCCAACTACGCCAACGATCACGAGGACGGCAACGGCCAGTTCGAGCAGAACTTCGAGTTCTCCGACGCGTTGACCACCGCCGACCGGGTGATCACCCTGCGCTACCTGCTGTCGATGATCGCCGCCGAACGCAACATGGTGGCCACCTTCATGCCCAAGCCGTTCAGCGACCGCACCGGCAGCGGCCTGCACCTGCACCTGTCGCTGACCAGCGCCGGGACGCCGGTGTTTCCCGGCGATGCCGATGAGCGAGGCCTCGGACTGTCCGAAACCGCGTACGCGTTCATCGGCGGCATCCTCGACCACGCCTGCGCGCTGCAGTCCGTCGTCGCCCCAACCGTCAACTCCTACAAGCGAACCGGTGCTACCTCGACCGCGTCGGGCGCGTCGTGGGCACCGCGCAAACCCAGCTACGGCGGCAACGACCGCACCCACTACATCCGGGTGCCCGACAGTCAACGTATCGAGTTGCGCGGCGGCGACGGCTCGGCCAATCCGTATCTGGCGATCGCCGTGGCCCTTGGCGCCGGGCTCGACGGCGTCAAACGCAGCCTCGATCCGGGAGCGGTGGGCGCCCAGGGACCGGCGGCGCTGCCACCCACCCTGCTGCACGCGATCGAATCGCTGGAGACCGATCCGATCGTCACCGGCGTGCTCGACGTGGCCGGCGACGGTGTCGCCTCCTACTTCGCCGACGTCAAACGCGAGGAGTTCTTCGCCTACCACGGCACCGTCACGCCGTGGGAGATCGACCACTATCTGACGGCGTTCTAGAAGGGAGACAACACATGTGCGGGATCGTGGGCCTACACCTGCGCACACCTGAGCTGTACCCGCGCCTTGGTGAACTACTCGCCGCGATGTTGGGCGAGATGTCCGACCGCGGCGCCGACTCGGCGGGCATCGCGGTTTACGGAGACCCGGAATGGTCACCCTACGGGCAGGGCTGTGTGTCGGTGACCGATGTCCCTGGCAGGCCCGACCTGGGCCCGGATGTGGATGTGGTGCAAGTCGATTCGACCTACCTGCTGTCCGCCGACATGGAATCCGAGGAACTGCTGGACCTGGTGCGGGCGGCCTGCCCCACCGCACTGATCTCCGGGTTCGGTCCCGATCTGGCAGTCCTCAAAGGGGTGGGCCACCCCCGCGCCCTGACCGAGGCGTGGGGCCTGGCCAAAGCCCAGGGGTGGCAAGGTGTCGGACATACCCGAATGGCCACCGAATCGGCGGTGACCCCATCGGGCTGCCACCCCTACACCGTCGGCCCCGGACAGTGCCTGATACACAACGGATCTTTCGCCAACCACGCCACCATCCGCCGCGAACTACGCCGAGCCGGGGTGGAGTTCGACAGCGAGAACGACACCGAGGTGGGCGCCCGGTTCGTGGCCGAACAACTGGCTGCCGGCCGTGACGTGGCCACGGCACTCAAGGAACTGTGCGCGACGTTTGACGGCTTCTACACCCTGCTGGTCTCCGATCACGACTCGTTCGCGGTGGTGCGCGACGCCATCGCCTGCAAGCCCGCGGTGATCGCCGAAACCGCCGACTGGGTGGCGATGGCCAGCGAGTACCGCGCCCTGGCTGGGCTACCCGGGGTCGAACAGGCACGCATTTGGGAACCGGAACCGGAGGTGGTCTACGCATGGACCAGATAGCAGCCACGCTCGTTGGATTCGACCTGCGCACAACACCGTTGCGTGAGGTCAACGCCGCGCTGCACCAGCCGGATATCGAAGGCGACCACGTCATCGCCCACCCCGACGGCGCGCACAACGTCGCCGTCGGCCTCCACGCCCCGGCGCGCGTCACCGTCGAAGGCCACGTCGGCTACTACGCCGCAGGGATGAACCAGCTCGCCGAGGTGACCATCAACGGCAACGCCGGAACCGGGGTGGCCGAGAACATGATGAGCGGCACCGTGCGCGTCACAGGCAATGCCTCGCAGTCCGCGGGCGCGACCGCACACGGCGGGCTGCTGATCATCGAGGGGGACGCCGCCGCGCGCTGCGGCATCTCGATGAAGGGCGTGGACATCGTGGTCGGCGGCAGCATCGGCCACATGAGCGCGTTCATGGCCCAGGCCGGGCGGCTCGTGGTGCGCGGTCACGCCGGTGAAGCGCTGGGCGATTCGATCTACGAGGCGCGCATCTACGTGCGCGGCGAGGTGGCCTCACTCGGTGCGGACTGCATCGCCAAGCCGATGCGGCCCGAGCACCATGCCGAACTCGCGGAGTTGCTGGCGGCCAGTGGCTTCAGCGACGACGACACCGCGGCCTACACCCGCTACGGCTCGGCCCGAAACCTCTACCACTTCCACGTCGACAATGCGAGTGCCTACTGATGCGAGAATCCGCCACCTTCGACCGATCCACCATCGCAGACATCCAACGCGCCGCCGAGACCGGCATCTACGACATCCGCGGCTGGGGCGCCAAACGCCGCCTGCCCCACTTCGACGATCTGCTGTTCCTTGGCGCATCCATGTCGCGCTACCCCTTGGAAGGCTACCGGGAACGCTGCGGCACTGACGTGGTGCTCGGCGACCGGTACGCCAAACACCCTCTGCACCTGGATATCCCGGTCACCATCGCCGGTATGAGCTTCGGCGCGCTGTCCGGACCGGCCAAGGAGGCCCTGGGCCGTGGGGCCAGCGAGGCGGGCACCTCGACCACCACCGGCGACGGCGGCATGACGCCCGAGGAACGCGGGCAGAGCAAGCACCTGGTGTACCAGTACCTGCCCTCGCGCTATGGGATGAATCCCGACGATCTACGCAAGGCCGACGCCATCGAGGTGGTGCTCGGTCAAGGCGCCAAACCAGGCGGCGGTGGAATGTTGTTGGGGCAGAAGATCTCCCCGCGGGTAGCCCAGATGCGCACCTTGCCCGAGGGTATCGACCAGCGCAGCGCGTGCCGGCACCCGGACTGGACCGGGCCCGACGACCTGACCATCAAGATCAACGAGCTGCGGGAGATCACCGACTGGGAGAAGCCGATCTACGTCAAGGTCGGCGCCACCCGCACCTACTACGACGTGAAGCTCGCCGTGCACGCCGGCGCCGACGTGGTGGTGGTCGACGGGATGCAGGGCGGCACGGCCGCCACCCAGGAGGTATTCATCGAGCACGTCGGCATCCCGACCCTGGCTGCGGTGCCCCAAGCCGTACAGGCATTGCAGGAGCTGGGGGTTCACCGACAGGTCCAGCTGATCGTGTCCGGCGGCATCCGTACCGGCGCCGACGTGGCCAAGGCGCTGGCGCTCGGTGCCGACGCCGTCGCAATCGGGACTGCCGCGCTGATCGCGCTGGGCGACAACCACCCCCGCTACGCCACCGAGTACGAGAAGCTCGGCAGCGCAGCCGGTTTCTACGACGACTTCCAGGACGGCCGCGATCCGGCCGGTATCACCACCCAGGACCCCGACCTGGCGGCGCGCTTCGACCCCATCGAAGGCGGGCGACGGCTGGCCAACTATTTGCGGGTGCTCACCATGGAGGCCCAGACCATCGCCCGGGCCTGCGGCAAGGCCCACGTGTGCCACCTGGAGCCCGAGGACCTGGTGGCAGTGACCATCGAGGCGGCCGCGATGGCCCGGGTTCCGCTGGCCGGCACGAACTGGATCCCGGGCCAGTGAACGCCACCGCGGACGTCGTCATCGTCGGCGGCGGGCTGGAGGGCACGGCGGTGGCCTGGGCGCTCAGCCAGCGCGACGTCACCGATGTGACTGTCCTGGAACGCAATACCGTCGGCTCCGGGATGACCGGGAAATCCAGCGGCATCGTGCGCTGCCACTACGGAGTCAGCTCCCTGGCCGCGATGGCCACGGTCGGCCTGGAGGTGTTCGAGAAAGCCGAGCAGTACTTCGGCACCGACATCGGGTTCCGGCAGACCGGCTATGTCGTCGGCGTCGGTGAACCGAACGTCGACAACCTGCGCAAGAGCCTGGCCGCCCAACGCGAGGTCGGCGTGCAGACCGAGGAGATCGACGCCACCGACGTGGCAAAGCTGTGGCCGTGGGCCGACCTGGAACCGTTCGCGGCCTTCGGCTGGGAGCCGCGCGGCGGCCACGGCGACGCCTACCAGACCGCGCAGGCCTTCGCGGTGACGGCCAGGGCAACCGGGGTCCGAATCCACCAGGGCACCAACGTGACCGGGCTGACGCTCGACGGGTGCCGGGTCATCGGCGTCGAACTGGCCGACGGCACCCACATCTCGGCAGGCACCGTCGTCGTCACCACCGGGGTGTGGACCCGACCGTTCTTGGCGCCCTACGGCGTCGACGTACCGATCCGGGTGCACCGCGAGCAGATCGTGACGATCAAACCCGGGCTACGGACCGGGCCGGTCCCGGTCTTCTCCGACCTAGTATCGCTGCAGTACATCCGGCCAGAACCCAACGGAGAGTTGCTGTTCGGAAATTCCGATCTGACCGAGCTGGAGCTCGCCGACCCCGACGACTACCTGAACCGGGCCACCGACGGCTTCATCGACCTCACCGTCGACAAGGTGGGCACCCGGTTTCCCGGATTCGACGACGCGGCGATCACCGGCAGCTACGCCGGCTGCTACGACGTCACACCGGACTGGAACCCGATCATCTCTCCGACCGGCATCGACGGGCTGATCGTGGCGGCCGGATTCAGCGGGCACGGCTTCAAGATCGCCCCGGCGGTCGGCAAGCTGGTCGCCGACCTGGTGACCGAGGGGCACAGCTGCGACCCGCGGATACCCGAGTCGGATTTCCGGCTCGCCCGGTTCGCAGAGGACAATCTGCTCACCAGCCGGTACCCGTACGTCGGTGCCGGGGAGATGCGATAGGTCAGGAGTGCCGTGAGCGACCAGCCTCTGCTGCGTAATTCCGGCACGGCCCGCGAACGCGATCCGCACGAACCGGTCGAAGCACTGGAGTTCGAGGCCGCGATCGGGCGCAACGTGCGTCAACTGCGGCAGCAGCGCGGGCTCACCGTCGCCGACATGGCCTCCCGGGTCGGTATCTCCAAAGCGATGCTCTCCAAGATCGAGAACGCCCAGACCTCATGCAGCCTGTCCACCCTGGCGCTGTTGGCCAAGGGTCTCGACGTTCCGGTGACCAGCCTGTTCCGCGGGGCCGACGTCGAACGCCCGGCCGCCTTCGTCAAGGCGGGCACCGGCCCGGAGATCGTGCGCAACGGCACCAAGCAGGGTCACGAGTACCAACTGCTGAGCTCGCTGCGCGGGGAGCACAAGCGCCTGGAATGCCTGCACGTCACCTTGACCGAGACGAGTCAGACCTACCCGCTGTTCCAGCACCCCGGCACCGAGTTCCTCTACATGCTCGAAGGGGTCATGGATTACAGCCACAGCCGCTCGGTCTACCGGCTGCATCCCGGCGACTCGCTACAGATCGACGGGGAAGGCGCTCACGGACCGGTTGACCTCATCGAGCTGCCGATCCGGTTCCTGTCGGTGATCGCCTTCCCCGATTCCCAGGTGTGAGCCGACACCCGCCGCAGTTCGCGGGCCCCTGACCGCCGACTGGCCCCGGAGTGTCGGGAGTTGGCACACAACGACGAGGGTGTCACTGTGGAGGGATGCGCCACCGTGTTCGTCGAGCGGTCCGCGACGCCTCCACCTGCCTCGCCGTGATCGTTCGGATGGCGTTGACCAGCGCGGTCGCCGTCGCGCCCAGCCTGGTCGGCCTGGTCCAGGAGCACCGGGTACGGACGCTGGCCGCGGTCCGGGCGTTGCCCGACCTCGCCGGCCAGCCCTTGGCGGCAACGCCGACGGCGCGTCCAATTGCCGCGACACCGACTACGACGGGATCACCGCCACCCCCGGCGGTTCGGGCACCGGGCGCCGTGCACATCCCGGCGATCGCACTGGCGGCCTACCGGAACGCGGACGCCGCGATGGCACAGAGCCAACCCGATTGCGGGGTGACCTGGAACCTGCTCGCCGGGATCGGGTACGTCGAGTCCACGCATGCGTTCGGCGGCGCCGCCGACGAGCGCGGTGACCCGGTCCGTCCCATCTATGGCCCCGCCCTCGACGGCTCATTGCCGGGCAACGAGATCATCGTTGCCGGCAGCTTCGGCGGCGGCACGACCTACGCCCGCGCGCTGGGGCCCATGCAGTTCCTGCCGAGCACGTGGCTGCTGCACGGCGCCGACGGTGACGCTGACGGTCAGGCCGATCCGCACAACCTGTTCGATGCCACCCTGGCTGCGGCCCGCTACCTCTGCAGCGAGGGCGCGAAACTGCGCGACGAGGCGCAGCTGGTCGCCGCGGTGCTTCGCTACAACCACTCCATGGCCTACGTCGCCAACGTGCTGGGCTGGGCGCGGGCCTACGCCACCGGTGTGGCTCCGGTGAACCTGCCGCCGCTCACCGCGCCGCGCCCGCCGAACGTCGCCGTTCGCGCGGTCGACGGCCCCGCAGCATCAACCGGCGGGTCGGCTGAAAGCGACACCGCCACGCCGGACAAGGCTGTGCGTCGAGACGACGGTGACACCCGTTCGGCGACACCCCGGCCGGGATCTTCGACGACGCGCACGGGCTCCACCAACACGAGGACGAGCACGAGCACGACGAGCGGGTCCCGGCACAGCACCGGCACACCCAAGGTCAAGTTCGGCAACGGCCGTTCGGGAGGGGCCCGCTGACGCGATGGCATAGCAGCCCGGCCGGCAACTACTGGCCATAAACGATCAGGTGGCGCTGCGGGCCGTGATGGTTGTGCCAGCCGGGCTTCATGCCCGGTGCCGGGGTGGCGTAGGTATCCGGGCTGAACTGGTTACCCGGGCCGTGGGGCTCCTGCGCGGCGGCCGTGCCCGCCAGGCCGAGCGCGACGGCGCCGAACACGCCCGCGGACAGGATGGGCAGCGCCAGGGCCTTGGTGAACTTGGTCATGATCGTGAATCCTTCTGTCTCAGTTGGCTTTTCGTCTTCCATTGCGGCTTGTTCGGCCACTGAGACAAGAATGCGATCCAGACGGCTTCCGGTCTGTCCGGCGATCAGGCGATGAGCCTGGTGAAGATGCGTTCCCCCGATCGGAGGAAGTGCACGTCAACCGTGGGTTTTGGCCTGGGATTGCCGCGGAGTACAGTTGAGCGCGTGCAGCGGGTGCTCCTTCTCGGACGCCGCGACGGGGTCTGACCAGACCGGCTTCCCGTCGCGGGTTTTTGCGATGCGCCGGTCGAGTCCCCCACTCAAACTCCCGGAGCAAGAATCATGACCACCCCCGACATGTCTGTAGATGCCTTCAGTTCGGTTCGCGAGATCAAGACGCCGGCCGGCACCCCCAACCCCGGACAACCCGTCTGGAACACCCAGCGCGGCTCATCGATGCCGGTCAGTCGCTACCGCAGCTTCGCCGAAGAGGTTCCCGGCGGCAGCCCGGCCTTCGGCACCGGCGTCCCGTTCGACCGCACCTGGCCCGACCGCGTCATCGACAAGGCACCGATGTGGTGTGCAGTCGACCTGCGCGACGGTAACCAGGCCCTGATCGATCCCATGAGCCCGGCGCGCAAGCGCCGCATGTTCGACCTGCTGGTCCGGATGGGTTACAAGGAGATCGAGGTCGGCTTCCCCTCGGCCAGCCAGACCGACTACGACTTCGTCCGCGAGATCATCACCGACGGCGCCATCCCCGACGACGTCACCATCCAGGTGCTGACGCAATGCCGGCCCGAGCTGATCGAGCGCACCTTCGAGGCCTGCGCCGGAGCTCCGCAGGCCATCGTGCACTTCTACAACTCGACGTCGATCCTGCAGCGCCGCGTGGTGTTCCGCGCCGACCGCGACGCCGTGAAGAAGATCGCCACCGACGGCGCCCAGATGTGTGTCGAGGAGGCCAAGAAGTATCCGCAGACGCGGTGGCGCTTCGAGTACTCCCCCGAGTCCTACACGGGCACCGAGCTGGAGTACGCCGTCGACGTCTGCAACGCCGTCGCGGACATCGTCAAGCCCACGCCCGAGTGGCCGTTGATCGTCAACCTGCCTGCCACCGTCGAGATGGCCACCCCGAACGTCTACGCCGATTCGATCGAGTGGATGAGCCGGCACCTGACCCCGCGCGACTCGATCATCCTGAGCCTGCACCCACACAACGACCGCGGAACCGGTGTCGCCGCAGCCGAATTGGGCTACCAGGCCGGCGCCGACCGCATCGAGGGCTGCCTGTTCGGCAACGGCGAGCGCACCGGCAACGTCTGCCTGGTGACCCTGGGCCTGAACATGTTCAGCCGCGGCGTCGACCCGCAGATCGACTTCTCCAACATCGACGAGATCCGCCGCACGGTCGAGTACTGCAACCAGCTGCCCGTACACGAGCGTCATCCCTATGGCGGCGACCTGGTCTACACCGCCTTCTCCGGCAGCCACCAGGACGCCATCAACAAGGGCCTGGACCAGATGAAGTTCGATGCCGACGCCGCCGACAGGGATATGGACGACATCCTGTGGCAGGTGCCGTATCTGCCGATCGACCCCAAGGACGTCGGCCGGACGTATGAGGCCGTGATCCGGGTGAACTCGCAGTCCGGCAAGGGCGGCGTGGCCTACATCATGAAGGCCGACCACGGGTTGGTGCTGCCGCGGCGGCTGCAGATGGAGTTCTCCAAGGCCATCCAGCAAATCACCGACGGTGAGGGCGGCGAGGTGTCACCCAAGGAGATCTGGGACGCGTTCTCCGAGGAATACCTGGCCCCGATCAGCCCACTGGAACGCATCCGGCAGAAGGTCGTGGCCTCCGAGGTCGATGGCGGCACCGACACCATCACCGCGATCGTGAAGATCGACGGTGCCGAACGCGAGATCATCGGCGCCGGTAACGGCCCGCTGGCGGCGTTCGTCGACGCGCTGGGCGCAATCGGCTACGACATCAATGTGCTCGACTACTCCGAGCACGCCATGTCCTCGGGTGAAGAAGCCCAGGCCGCGGCCTATGTCGAGGCGTCGATCGGCGGTCGGACCGTGTGGGGCGTCGGGATCGCCACTTCGATCACAACTGCATCACTTCGCGCAGTCGTGTCTGCCGTCAACCGCGCCGCGCGTGGTTAGCTGACGTCGGCGTAGATCACTGCGCCTGACGTCGACTACAAGGAGCAACCCATGGACTGGGGTCCGACTTGGGATTTCCTGTGGCACTTCCTGATCATCTTCGCCTGGATCGCCTACCTGCTGGTCCTGTTCCAGATCCTCACGGACCTGTTCTGGCGCGATCACAAGACCTCCGGCTGGATCAAGGCCGTGTGGGTGGTGTTCCTGATCCTGCTGCCGTGGCTCACCGCGCTGGTGTATCTGATCGCCAGGGGCCAGGGCATGTCCGAGCGTGCCCAGGCGGCGGCGCTGGACGCCAAGAAAGAGACCGACGACTACATCCGTCAGGCTGCGGGCCGGTCTCCGGCACAGGAAATCGCCGATGCCAAGGCGCTGCTGGATGCCGGCACGATCAGCCAGGCTGAGTTCGACGGGCTGAAGGCCAAGGCGCTGGGCTGAGCCACCACAAGTTGGCTATGGGTCTCGGAGCTGTCCCCGTGCGGACCAGAGAACATCGATTGGGACAGCGGCGAGGCGGTCGCCCAATGGCTGAGCTTGTGGCCCGGTGTGGAGGATAAGGCCGCCGACAAAACGAGTACCGACTTTGTCGCGGAGTTTCGTGATCCAGCGGGTGTCCCTGCCGCGAAGCGTTGCTGCCGATTTGATTTCGATAGCGGCAATGAGGCCGTCTGCCGTCTCCAAAATGAGGTCCACTTCGGCCCCGTCTCGATCGCGGTAGTGAAACAACCGCGGTGCCTGTTCAGCCCATCCGAGTTGTCGTCGGAGTTCTGTGATAACGAACGTTTCGATGATCGCTCCCGCCGCGTCAGGATTGGCGTTGGGTCCGGCTCCGGTGGGCGACACGTTGACGAGACGAGCGGCCAACCCGGAGTCGAGGAGGAGAACTTTCGGCCGATCGACAACGCGCTTAGAAAGATTCGTCGACCACGCGGGGACGCGGCCAATCAGATACAGGGTCTCGAGGAGGGCGAGGTACGGCGGCAGTGTACGTACGGGGATTTCAGCGTCAGCAGCTACGGAGCTCAGGTTGAGCTCGGATGCGCTGCGTGCGGCAAGGAGCCGGATCAGCCGCGGCAGGTCGGCGATGCGTTGGAGATTGGAGACATCCTTCGCGTCACGTTTGACGATGCGGTCGACGTAGTTATCCAGCCATGCATTTCGGCGCCTGGCTGACTCTCGGCTGACGGCCTCGGGGTAGCTGCCAGTGCAGGCGCGGGCGAGATAGTCGCTACGCGTCAGACTACTTTCGTGACCGAGGAATAGTTCGCCGGCGAGCAAGCGGTCGATGAAGGTTTCAGTGGCGCCTTCGAGTTCACCTTGACTGAATCCGAAGAGCTCCAGGCTTTCCGCCCTACCAGCCAGGCTGTCTTCGGTCGCTGGGAGTTGCAAAAGATTGGCCGACCCGGTGAGCAGATACTGCCCTGGCCGATGGGTTGAATCAACGGTGCTCTTGAGCGCAAGAATCAATTCTGGAGCCCGTTGCACCTCGTCGATCGTGAGTAGCCCATCGGGGAACTGGCGGACGAAACTGAGGGGATCGGCAGCCGCAGCTGTTCGGGTCACGTCATCGTCGAGCGTGACCAGCCGACCGCCGCGGCGACGCGTAATCTCGGCAGCGAGGGTTGACTTGCCGACCTGGCGCGCGCCCTGAACGACCACGATCCGTGTGTCAGACAGTGCCTCCTCAACCCTCGGAAGCAGGTTTCTAGCGATGCTAGACCGCGGGTTCACTTAGAAACCATATCAATCACTCGCCGATTCGCGGTGT
Source organism: Mycobacterium sp. DBP42 (assembly GCF_005924235.1). Classification (NCBI taxonomy): domain Bacteria; kingdom Bacillati; phylum Actinomycetota; class Actinomycetes; order Mycobacteriales; family Mycobacteriaceae; genus Mycobacterium; species Mycobacterium sp. DBP42. The sequence goes on along the minus strand of NZ_VCMY01000001.1, from coordinate 110,671 downwards.
GCGTTTCGCCGATTCGCGGTCTCTATGTCGCCGATTCACCGAGTCGGGATCAGAACAGCGTGTACTGATCGCTTTCGGCGGGGATGTCGATGAACTCCTCGATGTTGGCCCCGCCGACGACATGGCCCAGCAGCCCCATGAACGTCTCGTCATCGAGCAGCGGCACCCCGAGTTCCAGGGCTTGGTAACCCTTGCCCTGGTCGGGTGCGGGCTCGTTGCAGAGCACCAGTGAGGTCTGCTGATCCACCAGATCGGTATAGCCCAGCCCGGCGTGCAGAATGCGCTCGATGAGCTCCTCGTGGGTGCGGGCCACCTCCGCCGACAGCGCCACCCGCATGCCCTGCACGAGCGGCCTGCCCGGCACGTAGATGCCCGGATTGGCGTATTCACACGGCAGCCGCGAGGCCAGAACCTTCAGCGGCCGTAACTCGTCATGGGTGACATGGCCATTGGGCCAGCGGCGCCGGCTCACCTCCCGCAGCGGCAGCCAGACCTTGCGGTCACGGGCCCGGGCCAAAGTGGGTTTGAGGATCTGTGCCAGCACCAACGCGTCGTCGAGGGCGTCGTGGGGCTTCATCTGGCTCACACCCCAGTGCGCGGCCAGCGTCTCCAGCCGCAGATTCTCGGTGCCCAGCGCCAGCCGGCGGGCCAGCTCAACGGTGCACATCACACTGTCGACCGGCAGTTCGGCGCCGACCAACTCCGCCTCGGCGGCCAGGAAGCTGTAGTCGAAACCCACGTTGTGGGCCACCAAGGTGCGCCCCCGCAGGACGTCACTCACGTCGTCGACCACGTCGCCGAAGGTCGGCTGGCCCTCCAGCATCTCGGCCGTCAGCCCGTGCACATGGGTGGGCCCGGGATCGACCCCCGGGTTCAGCAAGGTGGCCACACTGCGCTCCACATTGCCGTCGTCCCCGACGGCGAGGGCGGCGACGCTGACGATGCGTGCCTGCCCGGGCCGGAACCCCGTGGTTTCCACGTCGACGACGGCCCAGCCCGTGCCCGGCTCTTCGGCCGGCCTGCCCCACGCGCTGCTCATATTCGCCAGGATGGCACGCGAGCCCGACAACCTCAGGCGACGCGGCAGCGTGTCGTGCCCTTAAAATCGCCGGAATGCTGACCCTTCGAGGGCGTGCCGCACTGGCCGCCGGATCAACCGCGCGCTGGGCGTCGCGGGTCACCGGGCGCGGCGCCGGCGCGATGATCGGCGGCCTGGTGGCAATGACGCTGGACCGCTCGATCCTGCGCCAGCTGGGCCAGGACCGCCGCAGCGTCGTCGTGACCGGCACGAACGGCAAATCGACCACCACCCGGATGACCGCGGCGGCCCTGGCCACGCTCGGTCCGGTGGCCAGCAACTCCGAGGGCGCCAACATGGACGCCGGCCTGGTGGCGGCGCTGGCCTCGGCGCGCGAGGCCACGCTGGCCGCCCTGGAAGTCGACGAGATGCACGTGCCGCACGTGTCGGATGCGGTGAACCCATCGGTGATCGTCCTGCTCAACCTGTCCCGCGACCAGCTGGACCGGGTCGGTGAGATCAACCACATCGAACGCACCCTGCGAGCCGGGCTGGCCCGGCACCCTGACGCGGTGGTCGTGGCCAACTGTGACGACGTACTGATGACGTCGGCCGCCTACGACAGCCCCCATGTGGTGTGGGTAGCCGCCGGCGGCGGCTGGGCGGGCGACTCGGTGAGCTGCCCGCGTTCCGGCGAGATCATCGAGCGCGACGGCGGAGGAAGCCCGGGCTGGCATTCCACCGGTGCAGATTTCAAACGTCCCAGCCCGCAGTGGTGGTTCGACGACACCCACATCTACGGCCCGGACGGCCTCTCGCTGCCGATGACGCTGTCGCTGCCGGGCGCCGTCAACCGCGGCAACGCCACCCAGGCGGTCGCCGCCGCCGTCGCGCTGGGCGCCGACCCGGCCGCCGCGGTGGCCGCCGTCTCCAGGGTCGACGAGGTCGCCGGTCGCTACCGTACGGTTCAGATCGGCTCGCACACCGCGCGGATCCTGCTGGCCAAGAACCCGGCCGGGTGGCAGGAGGCCCTGTCGATGGTGGACAAGCACGGTGCGGGGGTGGTCATCTCGGTCAACGGGCAGGTGCCCGACGGAGAAGACCTGTCCTGGTTGTGGGACGTGAGCTTCGAGCACTTCGCCGATGAGCCGCTCGCGCGAAGAGAAACAGGCTCCGACACTGTCGTCGTCGCCGCCGGCGAGCGCGGGACTGATCTGGCGGTACGGCTCGGCTACGCCGGCGTCGAACATTCCCTGGTGCACGACACCGTCGCCGCGATCGAGAGCTGCCCGCCCGGGCACGTCGAGGTGATCGCCAACTACACGGCCTTCCTGCAACTGAATCGGCGGATCTCATGAGTGGCGCGCACGCGAGGAGCAGAAAGACCCCGGTGCAGATCGGGCTGGTACTGCCCGACGTGATGGGAACCTACGGCGACAGCGGCAACGCCGTGGTGCTGCAGCAGCGCTTGCGGTTGCGCGGTATCGACGCCGAGATCGTGGAGATCACCCTGGCCGACCCGGTGCCCGCCTCGCTGGACCTGTACACCCTCGGCGGCGCCGAGGACTACGCGCAACGGCTGGCCACCAAACACCTCATCCGGTATCCCGGTCTGCAACAAGCGGTTTCGCGGGGTGCACCGGTGCTCGCAATCTGTGCGGCGATCCAGGTGCTCGGCCACTGGTACGAGACCTCGGCCGGTGAGCGAGTGGAAGGCGTCGGGCTGCTCGACGCCACGACCTCACCACAGCAGGCCCGCACCATCGGCGAGGTCGCGTCCAGACCCTTGATCGATGGGCTTTCGCAGCCGCTCACCGGTTTCGAAAACCACCGTGGCGGAACGGTTCTGGGCCCGGACGCCAAACCGCTGGCCGCGGTCACCAAGGGCGCGGGCAACCGCATGGGTGACGGCTACGACGGCGCGGTGCAAGGCAGCGTGGTGGCCACCTATCTACACGGCCCGTGCCTGGCTCGCAATCCCGAACTGGCCGACCATCTGCTCTCACAGGTGGTGGGTGAACTGCCGCCGCTGGAGCTTCGCGAGGTCGAGCTGCTGCGCCGCGAACGGCTGGCCGCGCCGCGCCGGGTGTAATTTTCGCCGAAACGGTATTCCAGCATGCCGTTACTCGAACATTTCCTGCTGGAATACCGTTTCGGCGGGAGTCGGGCGGAGTTCGGCGGGAGTCAGGCGGCGAAAGGGTCCGCGGCCCCGGCGATACGGGCCGCAGCATCTTCGAGAACCGGCTCACCATGGCCGAAACCGGCACGCTGCGCACCCGTGTTGGCAAGCTTTGCCACCGAGTCCGCGAGTTCGCTCCGGTTGGTGTTGAAGACACCGACGATCACCTGGCCGTTGAACTCCGCAACCACGTCGCCGGTGAGCACCGCGTCCGCCGTCGGGAGATACAGCGCGATGCCGCCCGGGGTGTGGCCGGGCACGCCGATCACCCGGGCGCCCCCGGCGAAATCGAGCACATCGCCGTCACCGACCACCCGGTCCACCGCACACGGCGGCCCGTTGGGCGGCTCCACTAGGTCGGGGCGAAGGGTCCGCTCCGAATCGGTCAGTAGCGGTATCGGACCCGGCTCGCCGCGCACGTAGCCGGCGTCGCCCGCGCCGGCGATGACCTCCACGTCGGACCAGTCCGCGATCTCAGCGGCCGCACCGCTGTGGTCTTCGTGGAAGTGCGTGAGCACGATGCGCTTGACATGAATGCGCCGCAGACCCAGTTCGGTCAGCGCGTCGGCAATCAACTCGGCACTGTCCGCCCATCCGGTGTCGATCAGCGTCACGCCGTCCGGCTCGGTCCAGAGATAACTGTTGAGCAGGTGGGCTTGGCCGCCGGGGATGCGCAGACGATAGAGCGAGGGCGCCATCTGGAGAAGGTCGGACATGATTCGACGCTACCGTCGTCCGCCGAAACCGCATTCCGGCAGGTCGCTACTCGAACTTTCGATGCTGGAATGCGGTTTCGCGGGCTGCGGGGCGAAGCGTGCCGCCCCAACCACGTGCTTTCAATGCGGTGTAGGCGCGCTGGATGACCTCATGCTCCCGGTCCTCCTTGATCACCTGCATGACGTCCCAACCAAGCTGACGAAGCTTCGGCAACACCTTCAGATCCTTGATGTATTGCGCACGATCAGTCTGGTGCTGACCACCGTCGTACTCCGAGGCGACCTGAAAGTCTTCCCAACCCATGTCGACCGTGCGAATTACGCGTCCCCACTCATCGGCAATGGCGATCTGAGTGGTCGGCCGAGGCAGCCCGGCGTCGATGTAGAGCAGACGCAGCCGGGTCTCCGGAGGTGACGCCGCGCCGCCGTCGACCAATGGGAGCACGGCTTTGAGCTTCGCCACCCCGCGGGCGCCGCGGTACCGCTTGGTCAGCATGAGCACGTCCTCTGTGGAGAACGGACATGCGTGCATAAGTGCGTCCAACCGCTCGAGTGCCTTCTTGCGTGGCAGGTACCGCCCAAGGTCGAAGGCCGTGCGCGCGGGTGTCGCCACCGGCATGCCTGCGATGCAAGTGATCTCGTCGTCCGCGATCCGCTCCTTCCGGACAATCACACCACGCGGCGGACGCGTGCAGTCCCAGATGAGTTCGATCGGGATGTCGGCGTCAATCCATTCGGCCCCGTGCAATGCGGAGGCCGCCACGCCCGTCACGACACTTTCGCGATGGGACCACAGCCACGCCCCCGTCGTTCTGTCCCGCAAGGAGGGCACGCAATCTCGAGGGATGTGGACGTTCGGGTACAGCGGCCGATACCAGCGTTGCAGCTCGTATCGAGTGACGACGCGGTTCGCGACGGCCTCTGTGCCGACGAATATATCCCCCATGCGCCGATACTGGCGCGGGGGTGCGACAAGCCCGAGACCAGCATGTCGAGGCTGTAATCCAGCAGGCCTCTACTCGTACTTTTTCTGCTGGAATACCGTTTCGGCGGAAGGTAGGCGAAAAGTATCAGGCCATGGCGCGGCGGCCGGCCAACGCTCGGCCCAGGGTGAGCTCGTCGGCGAACTCGAGGTCACCGCCCATCGGCAGGCCCGAGGCGATGCGCGTGACGGTCAGGCCGGGGATGTCGCGGAGCATCCGCACCAGATAGGTGGCGGTCGCCTCACCCTCGGTGTTGGGGTCGGTCGCGATGATCACCTCGGCCACATCGACACCGTCGACACGTTCGCCGATCCGGTTGAGCAACTCCCGGATACGCAACTGGTCGGGACCTACGCCGGACAACGGATCCAGCGCACCGCCCAGCACGTGGTAACGACCGCGGAACTCGCGGGTGCGCTCGACCGCCTGCACATCCTTGGGCTCCTCCACCACGCACACCAATGACGCGTCCCGGCGGGGGTCCTTACAAATCCGGCAGCGTTCCTCGTCGGAGACGTTGCCGCACACCGCACAGAACGTGACGCCGTCACGGATGCGGCCCAGCACCGCGGTCAGCCGATCGATGTCCGGCGGCTCGACGCTCAGTAGGTGAAACGCGATCCGCTGCGCGCTCTTGGGCCCGATCCCGGGGAGCTTGCCGAGCTCGTCGATCAGATCCTGAACCGGGCCTTCAAACACTCAGACCCCCGGAAGTCCGAACCCGCTCAACCCGCCGGCCAGCGGACCCAGACGGCTCTGCGCCAGAGTGGTCACCTGGTTGGAGGCATCGGCAAGGGCTCCGACGATGAGGTCCTGGAGAGTCTCGACGTCCTCGGGATCGACGACTTTCGGATCGATCGCCACCGCGACCACCTCACCGCTGCCCTTCACCGTCACCTGCACCAGCCCGCCGCCGGCCTGGCCGTGCACCTCGGAATTGGCCAGCGCCTCCTGCGCCTCCATGAGCTGCTGCTGTACCTGTTGCGCCTGCGCCAGCAGGGCGGACATATCGGGCGTGCCTCCGGGTTGCATGAGTAGTCCCCTTGCCGTGTTGATTAAGTCTTGGTCTCGACTTGGTTGCTCTCGCCTGTCGGCGGCGATTCGGACTTTCAGCCTAGTCGGCGTGCGGGCTAGCGTGGCGCCCGTGCGAGTCCCAGCCTGCGTGCGTGTCGGCACCGCCATGGTCAGCAGCGTGTTCATCGCCGCCGCCGTCCCGGCCGTCGTCGACGCTCCCCACGCCACCGCCGCTCCCTCGAACATCGCCGGCATGATCGTGTTCCTCGACCCCGGACACAACGGCGCCAACGACGCGTCGATCAGCCGGCAGGTGCCCACCGGCCGCGGCGGCACGAAGGACTGCCAGGCCAGCGGCACCTCCACCGCGGACGGCTTCCCCGAGCACACCTTCACCTGGGACACCACGCTGCGGGTTCGCGCCCTCCTGAACCAGATGGGCGTCCGGACGGCCATGTCGCGCGGCAACGACAACGCCCTCGGACCCTGCGTCGACGAGCGGGCCGCGATGGCCAACGCCCTGCGGCCCAATGCCGTCGTGTCCATCCACGCCGACGGCGGGCCGGCCAACGGCCGCGGCTTCCACGTGCTCTATTCGTCACCGCCGCTGAACAACGTCCAAGCAGGGCCATCGGTGCAATTCGCCAAGACCATGCGCGATCAGCTTTCCGCCTCGGGGATCCCGCCGGCCACCTACATCGGTTCGGGTGGTCTGGACGCCCGCTCGGACATCGCCGGGCTCAACCTGGCGCAGTTCCCGTCGATCCTCGTCGAGTGCGGCAACATGAAGAACCCGGTCGACTCATCGCTGATGAAGGCCCCGGAAGGTAGGCAGAAGTACGCCGAGGCCATCGTCCGGGGTGTCACCGCCTACCTGGGCAGCCAGGGTGGCGGCCAGCAACGGTAACTCGCCGTTCTTGATGGTGGGCGCTAGGCGCCCTCCACTTCCTTCTTCAGGTTGGCCAGCACCTCGCCCTGGATCTTGCGCAGACCCAGCGGCGCGAAGGTCTTCTCGAAGAAGCCCTTGATCCCGCCGGCGCCGGTCCAGCTGGTCTTGAGGTTCACCGAGGACCCGGTGCCCGCCGGGGCGACGGTCCAGTTGGTCACCAGGCTGGAGTTCGCGTCCTTCTCGATCACCGTGTGGCCGGCCACGTCGACCGAGGCCTTGACGTCACGCACACGGGACTCGGTGGCCTGCAGCTTCCAGCTGGCCACCGTGCCGGCGCCCTGACCGCCCTCGAGGACCTGGTAATCGCGGTAGTGCGAGGAGAGGATCTTCGGGCGCACGGTCTGGTAGTCCGCGATCGCGGCGAACACAGCGGCCGGCTCGGCGTTGATCAGAACCGTGCTGACCGCACTGACCTGTCCCATTACTCAAACTCCTTCAACTCGTGTCTACGGTCGCATCGTCGGCAACCTCCGACTAGCGTATATGTGTGTCTGTTGCTGCGACTGACGCACAAGCTGTCCACGCTGCGGGCGTACGGCGCCTCCTAGACAGTTACCGCGCCATACCGCCCAATTCGACGGTGCGGCTTGCCAAGCCCACGTCGAACCTGTTTCGTGCGCGAGATCGCAGCGATGTCAAAGGTCTGGACGTCTCGGGGCTGACCAATGTGATCGCGGTCGACGCCGAAGCCCGCACCGCCGACGTTGCGGGCATGTGCACCTATGAGGATCTGGTCGCCGCGACGCTTCCGCACGCGTTGGCGCCCCTGGTGGTGCCGCAGCTCAAGACCATTACCTTGGGCGGAGCCGTCACCGGGCTCGGCATCGAATCCACCTCGTTCCGTAACGGCCTGCCACACGAATCAGTGCTGGAGATGGACATTCTCACCGGGGCAGGTGAAATCGTCACCGCATCGCCCGAGCAGCATGCCGACCTGTATCGAACTTTCCCCAATTCCTATGGCACGCTCGGTTATTCGACCCGGCTGCGGATCGAGTTGGAGCCCGTCACCCCCTTTGTCGCATTGCGGCACCTGCGTTTTCACTCGTTGGCCGATCTCGTCGCGGCGATGGACCGCATCATCGAGACCGGCGGGCTCGACGGCACGCCGGTCGATTACCTCGACGGCGTGGTGTTCAGCGCCGACGAGAGCTACCTGTGCGTCGGTTTCAAGACGACGACCCCGGGCCCGGTCAGCGATTACACCGGCCAGGACATCTACTACCGCTCGATCCAGCACGCTGACGGAGAGAAGCACGACCGGCTGACGATTCACGACTACCTGTGGCGCTGGGACACCGACTGGTTCTGGTGTTCGCGGGCATTCGGGGCGCAGAACCCCACCATCCGGCGGTTCTGGCCGCGCCGGCTGCGCCGCAGCAGCTTCTACTGGAAACTCGTCGGCTACGACCAGAGATTCAACATCGCCGACCGGATCGAAAAGCGCAACGGGCGCCCGCCCCGCGAGCGCGTGGTGCAGGACGTCGAGGTGCCCATCCAACGGTGCGCGCAGTTCCTGGACTGGTTCCTGGAGAACGTTCCGATCGAACCGATCTGGCTGTGCCCGCTGCGGTTGAGGGAGAATCGTCACCACGACGCAGGCTTGTCGGGAGGCTGGCCCCTCTACCCCCTCCGCTCCAACCACACCTACGTCAACATCGGGTTCTGGTCGTCGGTGCCCGTCGGCCCGGTCGAAGGGCACACCAACAAGCTGATCGAGGCCAAGGTCGGCGAACTCGACGGGCACAAGTCCCTGTATTCCGATTCCTACTACCCGCGTGAGGATTTCGACGAGCTCTACGGCGGTGAGACGTACAAGACCGTCAAGAAGTCCTACGACCCCGATTCGCGCCTGTTTGATCTGTACTCGAAAGCCGTCTTGCGCCGATGAACGGAGAACAGCGATGACCACCTTCAAAGAGCACTCGACGCCCGCGACCGATCACAAGCTGACCCTTTCCGAGATCCTTGAGATCTTCACTTCGGGCTCGCAGCCACTGAGATTCACCGCCTACGACGGCAGCTCCGCCGGCCCCAGCGGCGCCACACTCGGACTGGACCTCAAGACCCCGCGCGGCACCACCTTTCTGGCGACCGCTCCCGGGGATCTGGGACTGGCCCGCGCCTACGTGTCCGGCGACCTGGAACCGCTCGGAGTACATCCGGGCGATCCGTACCTGCTGTTGTGCGCGCTGGCCGAGAAGATGGCGTTCAAGCGTCCGCCGGCCCGGGTGCTGGCCAACATCGTCCGCTCCATCGGCATCGAGCATCTCCGGCCGATCGCGCCGCCACCCCAGGAGGCGCTGCCGCGGTGGCGCCGGATGATGGAGGGCCTGCGGCACAGCAAGTCTCGCGACGCCGACGCGATCCACCATCACTACGACGTGTCCAACACCTTCTACGAATGGGTGCTCGGGCCGTCGATGACCTATACCTGCGCGTGCTACCCGGACGCGGATGCCAGTCTGGAAACCGCGCAGGACAACAAGTACCGGCTGGTGTTCGAGAAGCTGCGGCTGCAACCGGGCGACCGGTTGCTCGACGTCGGCTGTGGCTGGGGCGGCATGGTGCGTTACGCCGCCCGCCACGGCGTCAATGCGCTCGGGGTGACGCTGTCGGCCGAGCAGGCCCGCTGGGCGCGAGACGCCATCGCCAAGGAAGGCCTCAGCGACCTGGCCGAGGTGCGCCACGGCGACTATCGCGACATCGTCGAAGACGGGTTCGACGCGGTGTCCTCGATCGGGCTGACCGAGCACATCGGGGTGCACAACTACCCCTCGTACTTCGGTTTCCTCAAGTCGAAGATGCGTCCCGGCGCGCTGCTGCTCAACCACTGCATCACCCGCCACGACAATCGAACCGGCGCGGCCGCGGGTGGATTCATCGACCGTTATGTGTTCCCCGACGGGGAGCTGACCGGATCGGGACGCATCATCACCGAGATCCAGGACGTCGGCCTGGAGGTCATGCACGAGGAGAACCTGCGCAACCACTATGCGATGACGCTGCGTGATTGGTGCGCCAACCTCGTCGAGCACTGGGACGAGGCCGTGGCCGAGGTCGGGTTGCCGACGGCGAAGGTGTGGGGCCTGTACATGGCCGGATCCCGGCTCGGTTTCGAGACGAATGTGATTCAGCTGCACCAGGTTCTGGCCGTCAAGCTCGATGAACAGGGCAAAGACGGCGGTCTGCCGCTGCGGCCGTGGTGGACGCCCTAGAGCCGCGAAGCAGTGGCGCTCACGCGGCGGATTACGGTCAGTATCAAGCAGTAATCCGCCGCATTCAGCTGTCGATCTTGCGCGCGCCCAGTTCGTTCTGCAGCAGTTCCAGGGCGACCTCTTCGGGGTCACGACGCGGCCCGGCCTCGCTCTGCGAAGCCTCGGCGAGCATCTCTGCCTCTTCCTGTTCCGGCGACGAGGGCGGCTCCGGAGCAGGAGGTTCCGGTTCAGGCTCGGGAATGACGCGGCCAGGGCGGGCGGGTACCCGTGGCGGCGGCTTCGCGGCCTTCGGCGGGGGCGGTGGGGCCGCCTCTGCTGTGCCGACCTCACACCGGATCTGCCAATCCACCCCGAGCGCATCCTTCAACGCTTCCCGGATAACGTCGGCATTGCGCGACTCTGTCAGCCGCTTGGCCAACGGTGGCGAATCATGGGACAGCACAAGCGTTTTGTCCTCGACCGCGCGGACGATCGCACCGGACAGCATGACCTCGGTGGTGCGGCTGCGCTCACGCACCTTCTCCCGCACCGTCGACCACATCGACCGCACGGCGGCCGCGTTGGGCTCACCGCCGGGGGTCAGCGATGCCCGCGCCGGCTCGGGCTCCTGAGCGGGCTCGGGTTCGGGTTCGAAGTCGGGCTCCGGCGGGAGCGGCGGCTCCGGCTCGGCTGCCGGAGCGGACGCCGGTGGTGGCGGTGGTGGCGGTGGCGGGGCGGATGCCGGTTCGGGCGTGGCCACCGGCTCGGGTGCGGCGACGGGCTGGGGTGCGGTCACCGGCGCAGTCTGTGGTTCGGGAGCAGGAGGCGGCGCAGGCGCAGGTGCCGGGGCGGAAGCCTCCGCTGCGGCCGGAGCAGCCTGGCTGCGCCGCACGAACGTCTTGGCCGGCTCGACGGCAGGACGGGTGGCCGTCGACGCCGCGGCCTCCCCGGCCGGGATCGACAGGTCCAGCCTGGTCTCGATGCGTTCGATGCGCTGCAGCAGCGCTGACTCGGTGTCATGCGCCGAGGGCAGCAACAGCCGCGCGCAGACCACCTCCAGCAACAGCCGCGGCGCGGTCGCCCCTCGCATCTCACCGAGCCCGGCATGCACCACCTCGGCATAGCGAGTCAGCGTGCCCGCACCCAACTTGGCGGCCTGTTCCCGCATCCTCTCGAGCACATCGGCCGGTGCGTCGACGACACCGCGGGTGACCGCATCGGGCACGGCCTGCAGCACGATCAGATCGCGGAAGCGCTCGAGCAGGTCGGTGGCGAACCGTCGCGGATCGTGACCGGCGTCGATCACTGCCTCGACCGCGCCGAACAATGCGGCCGCGTCCCCGGCTGCCAATGCCTCGACCGCGTCGTCGATGAGCGCCATGTCGGTGGCACCGAGCAGGGCCAGCGCCCGCTGATAGGTGATGTGATTGCCGCCGTCGCCCTGCTCCGAGCCGGCCAGCAGCTGGTCGAGCACCGAGAGCGTGTCACGGGGCGAACCACCGCCGGCCCGGATGACCAGCGGGTACACCGCGTCATCGACGTGGACGGTCTCCTCGGCGCAGATGCGCTCGAGCAGCGGGCGCATGGTGCGCGGGGCCAGCAACCGGAACGGGTAGTGGTGGGTGCGCGATCGGATGGTCGGCAGCACCTTTTCCGGTTCGGTGGTGGCGAACACGAAGATCAGGTGCTCGGGCGGCTCCTCGACGATCTTGAGCAGCGCGTTGAAACCGGCCGTGGTGACCATGTGCGCTTCGTCGACGATGAAGATGCGGTACCGCGACTGGGCCGGCGCGTAGAACGCTCGGTCACGCAATTCACGGGTGTCGTCCACACCGCCGTGGCTGGCCGCGTCGAGTTCCACGACGTCGACGTTGCCGGGGCCGTTCGGGGCCAGCGCGACACACGAATCGCACACTCCACACGGTGTCGGCGTGGGCCCCTGCTCACAGTTGAGCGAGCGGGCCAGGATGCGCGCCGAGGACGTCTTACCGCAGCCGCGCGGCCCGGAGAACAGGTAGGCGTGGTTGATCCGGCCCGCGGACAGCGCAGTCGATAGCGGCTCGGTGACATGTTCCTGGCCAACGACTTCCGCGAAGGTTGCCGGCCGGTATTTGCGGTAGAGAGCCACGCAAGAAGGCTACCGACTGCATCTGACGACGCGCCGGTGCCCATTGACTTTGAAACCACGCACACCGCTACCCGCACAAATTCAGCGTCAGCTCAAAGTCAACGCAGTGTTCTGCACAGAGCGCGATTCATCCACAGGTGGCGACGCCGAGACCGGCCCGGACCCATCTTTGTCGCTGCGACTGGCGACTCTCGCCGAATGAGTGAGCCCTTCATCGGCACCGAAGCCCTGGCGGCCGGCCTCGTCAACCGCTACCAGCTCAACCGCTACCACCACACAATCCTGCCGAACATCTACGTGGACAAGCGAACTGCTGTGTCGCTGCGCCAACGCACGACGGCGGCGTGGTTGTGGTCGGGCCGAAACGCGGTGATCGCGGGAACCGCCGCATCGGCACTCCATGGCGCGAAGTGGGTGGCCGACGACGTTCCGATCGAGTTGATCAGCGCCAAGACCAAGCCACCCGCGCGGGTGATCACGCGACAGGACCTGATCTACGACCGAGAGGTCACGTGCATCGATGGACTTTCGGTCACGAGCATCGAGCGCACGGCTTTTGACCTTGGGCGCCGCGGGTTGATCGGTCAGGCCGTCGCGCGCCTCGACGCACTTGCTCGAGCCACCGGGCTAGAGGCGGACGAGGTGCTGACGCTCGCCGCGCACCACCGCCACGCCCGTGGCCTGCGGCAACTCGAATGGGCGCTGGATCTATTCGACCCCGGCGGCCAGTCCCCGAAAGAAACCTGGCTGCGGCTGATGCTCATCGACGCGGGTTTCCCGCGGCCGCAGACACAGATACCGGTGCTCGGGCCGGACGGCTACCCGAGGCACTTCCTCGACATGGGTTGGGAGGAACTGATGCTGGCGGTCGAATACGAGGGTGTTCAGCACACCGATCAGCTCGCCTATGACATCGCGCGTGCCGACTACATCACGCAGGTCGGCTGGACCCACGTGAGAGTGGCCGCGGGACAGCGACGGCCCGCCATCATCTCCCGGGTGGGGCGCGAATGGGATCGACTTTGGCGGCCAGGGCTCGGGATCACGCCGCGTCGGCCGCCGCTGGCCGGTCCCCCGCTGGAACTTGGCTGTTGACTTTGAAACCACGCACACCGCTACCCGCACAAATTCAGCGTCAGCTCAAAGTCAACGCAAAAGCTGCTCGGTGGCCGCCAGCAGAGCGCAGGTGGCGAGGCCGTCGATCGCTTCACGCACATCGGACAGCGACGGGAACGTCGGCGCGATGCGAATGTTCTTGTCCTCGGGATCCTTGCGGTACGGGAAGGCCGAACCGGCCTCGGTGACCGCGATCCCGGCGTCCTTGGCCAGGGCGACCGTGCGCTTGGCGCTGCCGGGCCACACGTCGAGGCTGACGAAATAGCCGCCCTTGGGGTCGGTCCACGACGCGATCTTGGACTCCCCCAGCCGGTCCTCGAGAATCTCGGCGACCAGGGCGAACTTGGGGGCGATCAACTGCCGGTGCCGCTGCATCTGCAGCCGCACACCGTCGGCGTCGCCGAAAAACCGACTGTGCCGCAACTGGTTGACCTTGTCCGGGCCGATCGTCTTCTTGCCCGCGTGCTGCAGATACCAGGCGATGTTGCCCAGGGACCCGCCCAGGAAGCTCACCCCGGCACCGGCGAAGGTGATCTTCGAGGTCGATGCGAACACCAGCGGACGGTTCGGGTTACCGGCCGCCTCGGCCAGGCCCAGCACGTCGACCTGGCGGATGAACTCGTCGGTGAGAGTGTGGACCGCGTAGGCGTTGTCCCACATCAACCGGAAATCGTTTGCCGCCGTGCGCATTTGAACGAGACGCCGGACGACTTCCCAGGAATAGGTGACCCCGGTCGGGTTGCCGTACACCGGAACGCACCACATGCCCTTGATCGCCGGGTCGGCCGCGACGAGCTCCTCGATCAGGTCGACGTCGGGCCCGTCCTCGCGCATCGGTACCGCGATCATCTCGATTCCCAGGGACTCGGTGATCGCGAAGTGGCGGTCATAGCCGGGGGCGGGGCACAGGAACTTGACTTTGTCTTCCCTCACCCAGGGCCGCACCGAGTCCACCCCTCCGTGCAACAGCGAGAACACGATGACGTCGTGCATCATCTCCAGGCTCGCGTTGTTGCCGGCGATGAGGTTCTGCACCGGGATGCCGAGCAGCTCACCGAAGATCTCCCGCAGCTCGGGTAGCCCGTGCAGGCCCCCGTAGTTACGGGTGTCGGTGCCCTCGCGGTCGCGGAAAGCGTTCGGGTCCGAGCCGGGCAGCGACAACAGCGCGTTGGACAGATCCAACTGCTCGGGAGCCGGCTTGCCGCGGGTCAGATCCAGGCTCAGCTTCTTGGCCTGCAACTCCGCATAGTTGCGCTGTTGGACTTCGTGCTGCGCGAGCAGATCGTCGCGGCCGAGAGACTGGAACGACACCGCGCGCCTTTCACGGAAGCTGAATGTGCTGGAACGTAAGGGGACCCCGCGCACCCGCCAGAGCCCGTTGACCCTTGCTGCCTTCCGGCCCTGGGGGAGTTCACAGGATGGACGCCGCGCGGGGTCCACAGCGAGTGTAATACCCGGCTGTATCCCCGGCGTTTCGGGACTGGTTCGGGCGTCGGTTAGGATTGCCGACGGAGGATTCGCCTAGTGGCCTATGGCGCTCGCCTGGAACGCGGGTTGGGTTAACAGCCCTCAGGGGTTCAAATCCCCTATCCTCCGCGCTCGGGTCCGGGGTGCGACCTGCTGAATCAACCCTGATCAGCGGTTCGCACCCCGGCCCAATTTCAGTACCCGAGGAGGAGTATGGGCCGCACCGTCGCGGTGATCTGGCACGTGTCGCTTTCGATCGTGGCCGCCGGCCTCTACTTCTTTTTCGTCCTCCCCAGATGGCCCGAACTCATGGGCGACACCCCACAGACGCTAGGCCTGGTCCTGCGCATCGTCACCGGTGTGCTGATCGGCCTCGCGGCCCTGCCGGTGGTGCTCACCCTGCAGCGGACCAAGCGTCCCGAGCTGTCCACGCCGGAGCTGGCACTGCGGTTGAGGACGGCCTCGATCTCGCTGCACGTGGTGGCGGCGGTGCTGATCGTCGGCACCGCGATCTCGGAGATCTGGTTGTCGTTGGACAGCGTCGGGCCGTGGTTGTTCGGGATCTACGGCGCAGCCGCCGCGATCGCCCTGCTCGGCATTTTCGCCTTCTACCTGGCCTTCATCGCCGAACTGCCGCCCCCACCGCCCAAGCCGGTCAAGCCCCGAGAGAAGGCCGAGCGCCGCCGCGGGCGCAAGAAGGCTGCCGCAGAGGAGGCCACAGAAGAGCCCGCCGAAGCGGAAGAAACCGACGAAGAGGCCGTGGCAGAAACCTCCGAGGCCGATGCCGACACCGCCGAGGGCGACGCTGAAGAAGCCGAGGAGACCACCGGGGCCGACGCCGAAAAGGCCGACGTCGAAGAGGCCGAAGAGGCTGACGAGGCCGAACAGCCTGAAGAAGCAGAGGCCGAGAAAGACGCGAAAGCGGCGGGCACCTCACTGCGCAACCGCCGACCGTCCAGCAAGAGCGGCACCAAGCGGCGGGGCCGGCGCTCGCGCGGCGAAGTCGCCACCGAAGACTGACGCAACGGCGACCGCGTCGACATCGGGTTCTTGCCCAGCCAAGATGGGTATATGAGCAAAGTGGGCTCGCGACCGTTCAAAGTGATTCTCGCGGCGGCGCTGACCGCCGCCGCTGCTGTCGTCGTCCCGTCCGCGCCTGCCGCGGCCGCGCCCGGCGACCCGGAGGCGGTGGCCCTCCAGATCGAACCATCGGTGGCGCGCATCGACACCCGGGTCGACTACCAGCAGGCGTACGGCATCGGCACCGGCATCGTGCTGTCGCCCGGCGGTGAGGTGCTGACCAACTACCACGTCGTGCAAGGGGCCAACTCGATCAGCGCCACCGTCGGCGGCCAGAGCTTCGCCGCGGACCTGGTCGGCTACGACCGCCAGCGCGACATCGCGGTGCTGCAACTGCACGGCGCCGCAGGCCTGGTACCGGCACCGATCGGCGATTCGCGGGCGCTGGCACCGGGACAACCCGTGATCGCACTCGGCAACGCCGCGGGCAGCGGGGCACCGCTGACCCGTGAGATCGGCACGGTCAGCGCGTTCAACCGGACCGTCAACGCCGAGGACGAGCTGACGGGCACCAGCGATGAGATCAACGGACTGTTCGAGTTCGCCGCACCGGTGCGGGCCGGCGATTCCGGCGGCCCCGTGGTCAACGATGCAGGCCAAGTCGTCGGCATGACGACGGCCGCCTCGGTGAACTTCCGGATGGGTCCCGGCGGCAAGGGATTCGCGATCCCGATCAACGATGCGATGGGCATCGCCGGTCAGATCCGTGCCCGCACCCCGTCGCCGACGGTCCACATCGGACCGCCGACGATGCTCGGCGTCGGAGTGCGCACCGCACAGCGCCAGAGCCGCGGCGTGATCGTCCAAGACGTCATTCCCGGCGGACCGGCCGAAGCCGCCGGCCTGGCACCCGGCGATCTGCTCACCACGATCGAGGGCACCCCGCTGGATTCGGCACGCACCCTGACCCTGGTGCTTGATCGGCACTACCCCGGTGACGTCGTCGGCCTGACCTGGCTGGACCAGGCCGGCCAGCAGCGCATCGGTAAGGCGACGCTGGCCGCCGGGCCGTAGTCCGTGGTCACGCTAGACCGCCTGATCAATGTTCTGGGCGGCTACGGTGTGCGGCTGCGTGCCCCGGCCCAGGGATCCCGGCCGGTGCCGCGATCGACCGAGTTGCGCAGCGTCGTCATGCACGAACCCGGGCAGGTGATCGGCGACGTCCTGTTGGCGGTCGGGGCCCGATCGTTGGCCGAGGCAGTGCGGTGGGCCGCGGCGGCGCGCGCCGTGGTGGTGCTGGTGCGCGGTCCCGATGACGGGCCGGCGGCCGACGACGCCATCGCAGTGATGACGGTCGACCCCGAAGTCTCCTGGAGTGCGCTGGCAGCCGTGGTCTACGGCGTGGTGCTGGAGGGCCGGGAGACCGAATCCGGGCGCGGCCCGACCGATTTGTTCGCGTTGGCCGACAGCCTCGCCGACGCGGTGGGCGGCTCGGTCACCATCGAGGACCGGCGCAGCGCCGTCTTGGCGTATTCGCGCCTGCAACAGCACGCCGACCCGGCTCGCGTCGAGACGATCCTGAGCCGCGGCGCGCCGGAACGGCTCCGCGCCCTGTTCGAAGCTCGCGGGGTTTTTCGGCATCTGGCCGAGTCGGACGAGCCGGTGTTCGTCGAAGGCGACGACGAGGGCGGCCTGACCGGGCGGATGGTCGTGGCCGCCCGAGCCGGTCGTGAGTTGCTCGGTTCGATCTGGGTGACGTGCGCCGAGCCGTTGCCCGACGCCCGCCGGGCCGCGCTGGCCGACGGTGCCCGTATGGTCGCGCTGCACCTGCTGCGCTCACGGGCCAGCGCCGATCTGGAGCGCCAGGTGGAATCCGAACTCGTCATCCGCCTGCTCGAGGGCGCCGCCGACGCCACCACTACGGCAAGCCGGCTCGGCCTTCCCCAGACGCCGCTGCGAGTCATCGCATTGCGGGCCCAGACCACCGACGAGCGGCACGCCGCGCTGCTGCTGGCGTTCGAGCGGGCGACCGCCGGATTCGGCTGGTCCCGTCCCGGCCGCAGCGCCCTGACCGGCAACACCGTCTACACCGTGCTGCCCGGCGCCGAGGCCGAGGCCGCCGGCAGCTGGGTGACGGGACTACGTGCCGCGCTGCCCGAACACGTGGCCGTATTGGCCGGGATCAGTGGTCCGGCCGCCGCCGCCGAACTGGCGCTGGCCCGCCGTGAGGCCGACGAATGCCTGGCGCTGCACGAGGTACGGCGGGAGGGCCCGGCCCCGGTGTACGACGAGGCGTGGGACGAGATCCTGCTGCAACGGCTCCGGATCGCGGCCCGCTCCGGCCGTGCCCCGCAGCGCGGCCCGGTCGCCGAGTTGCGGGCCCACGACCAGGCCAACGGCACGCAGTACGCGGCAACTCTGCGCGCCTGGTTGGAGGCCCAGGGCGATCTGGCCGGGGCCGGGCGTGCGCTCGGCGTGCACGAGAACACCGTGCGATACCGGCTGCGCAAGATGGTCGAGCTGACCCAGCTCGACCTGGCCGATGCCCGCAAGCGGCTGGCGATGATGATCGAACTGGCCGCCACCGAAGAGTTGTCGTAGACCGACAATTACACACCTTCGTATTGTCGAGATCCTTCAAACACCGGGCGTCTGACCGGACTCACCATGAGAGACATGGATGGTGTCGAGCGCATGGACGGCGGACCGCGGTCAGCGGTGGTCGTGGGTGCAGGCATCGTCGGCCTGTCCACGGCATGGTTTCTCCAAGAGCGCGGGGTCGAGGTCACCGTGGTCGACCGCCGAGGAGTGGCGGCGGGCGCATCGTGGGGCAACGCCGGCTGGGTTTCGCCGACGCTGACCATCCCGCTCAACGACCCGGCAGTGCTGCGGTACGGCCTGCGGTCACTCTTCGACGCGGCCGCGCCGCTGCACATCCCGATGACCTCGGGGCCGCGCCTGTTGGCATTCCTGGCCCGGTTCGCACTCAACTGCAGACTCTCGACGTGGACGCGGGCCGCCAAGGCCAACGTGCCACTCAACGAGGAGTGCCTCGAGGCCTACGACGTACTCACCGCCAACGGGGTTGCGGTGCCCACCACCGACGGACCGATCACGGCGCTGTTCCAAACCCAGCAGCAGGCCGAACACCTGATGACCGAACTGCGCCGGATGGCCGCCGTCGGTCAGACCGTGACGGTGACGGGACTGTCCGGTGAGACGCTGCGTGAGCACGTGCCGCTGGCGTCGGCGGCCATCACCGCGGGCATCAGCGTGGAGGGTCAGCGGTTCGTGGACCCGGGCCGGTTCGTACAGGCGCTCGGCGAAGCCGTGGTCGCTCGGGGTGCGGATTTGGTCATCGGCGAAGTGACCGACATTCGGCCCCAGGGCGCCGCTGTCACCGTGGATCTGGCCACGGGTTCCCTGAACGCCGACACCGCAGTGATCGCCACCGGGGCGTGGCTGTCGAAACTGGCCAAGCCGTGGGTTCACACGCCGGTGCAGGCCGGACGCGGCTATTCCTTCACCGTGCCGGTGCGACGCCCTCTGCTCGGGCCGATCTATCTGCCCGACGCCCGCGTGGCCTGCACGCCGTACCAAGGCGGGCTGCGGGTGGCCGGAACCATGGAGTTCCGTTCCCCCGACGATCCGCCCCAGCCGGCTCGTGTCGAGACGATCATCGCTTCCGCGGCCCCGCTGCTCGACGGCGTGGATTGGGACGACCGTACCGATGTGTGGGTCGGCCCGCGACCGGTCACTCCGGACGGCCGCCCCCTGATCGGTGAAGTGGCACAAGGCATTTACGTGGCGGGCGGCCACGGCATGTGGGGCCTGGCCCACGGCCCGGTCACCGGGCGGCTGCTGGCCGAATACATCACCACCGGAAAGCAACCCGAGACGCTGCGGGAGTTCGACCCGCTGCGCTGAGGATCCACGACATCGCCCTGACGGGCCAACAAGCCGTCAGGGGCGGCGCATCACACCCGCCCCTGACGGCATCTGGCGCATCATCGGAAGGAAACGACAATGACTGTCAGCCAACGCGTTTGGTTATCGCCACAGGCATACGAGCGGCTCCAGACCGAGCTGTCGACGCTGCGCGAGCTCATCTCCACCGAAGCCGCCTCGGATTCCGACGAAAACGAGGTGGCCGTCCAGCGGGCTCGCCAGACCCGCATCCAGCAGATCCACGACCTGCTGCTCAACGCCGTCGTCGGTGAGGATCCGCCCGACGACGGGGTGGCCGAGCCGGGCATGGTGCTGACCGTGCGCTACGACCAGACCGACGAGATCGAGACGTTCCTACTGGGCATCCGCGGTGCCGAATACGGCGACCTCGAGGTCTACTCGGTGAACTCACCTCTGGGCGAGGCCATCGTCGGCGCACGCCCGGGCGAGCAGCGCCACTGCCCGGTACCCAGCGGCCAGGCCGTGCCGGTCACCCTGATCAGCGCGGTGCCCTTCGGGATGCACCTGCCGATGGTCACGCGAGTCGAGTGACCAGCTGAGCCGCCCTGCTTGCGGCATCGGTCGCCCTGATCTCTGCACCGATGGTTGCCGCGGCGTCAGCCCACCCCGGTTCGACGAGCAGCGTGATGATCGCACGTCGAATGGACTCGGCCGAAGCCGATCTGCGCAGCGTCAACCCGGCACCGGCGTCAGCGATCGAACGCCCGATCAGCGGTTGGTCCGACAAGCCGCTGGCCGGCACGATCAGCGTAGGGATCCCATGGGCGAGCGCCCGGAACGTCGTCGCGTGCCCGCCGTGGCCGACGAGCAGCGAACATGCCGGCATCAGTTCGCCGTGGTCTACATATTCCCGGACATCGACGTTCGGCGCACTGGGCAGTGTAGCTGGATTGATCACCCCGCCGGTCGTCACGACCGCATCCACCGGCAGGGTCGCCAGCGCCTCGATCACGCGAGCCAGGGTGCGGCGCTGACCTCGAAAACCGTTGGTAGACATGCTGACAAGCACCTGCGCCGGACCGGCCGGCCGGTCGGGCTCGCGCGCATCGACTACCGCACCCACCCACCGCACATTGTCCGGCTGCGGTCGAAGAGATTCCGGATCGAGATGCGCCACCGTGGCGACGATATTGAGGTCCGCGGAGTTCCACAGTCTGCTGATTCGATGTCCGTACAGCCGTGCCGCAGTGCCGGCTCCGAGCCGGTGCCCGCCGTTCAGGTAGCCACGCAGCGTGTGGCTGAACACCGCATGAGGGACCGCGGCATCTTGCACAGCCTGTAACGCCGGAAGCAGCATGCAGTCGACAACGGCAGCGTCCGGCCTGTCCCGTTCACACAACTGCCGAACATCAGCGCCGATGTTGGCATCGTTGAACATCGGCACCCACCGAAGCGGGCTTTGCTCGCGGCAGGAGTCCCAGGGCCGCGCAGTGGGGAACGCCAAGAACGGGAGGCCTGCCCGCTCGACCTGGTGACGCAGACACTCATGCCCCACGACGCGGACCCGGTCTCCTCGGTCTGCCACCGCCCGGGCCACACCCATCATCGGCGGCACGTTGCCGCCGCCGTCCATCGTCACAAACAGAACGTTCATCGCGTCACGTCTCCCCCGAGCCGCAACCTACCCTGTTCGAATGGCAGGCAAAGGCAACGGCACGCCAGGCAACTTGACCGCCGACGACTGGGTCCAGGCCGGGTACACCCTGCTCGCCTCAGACGGGGTGCGGGCGCTGAAGATCGAGCGACTCTGCGAGCAGATCGGCGCCACCCGGGGCAGCTTCTACTGGCACTTCACCGACATGAAGGGCTACCGGGCCGCCCTGGTGGCGTCGTGGAACGCATTCCTGGAGCAGGACCGTCGCGCACTGGCCGAACTCGAGGATCTGCCGCCGCGCGAACGGCTGTCACAAATGATGAAGCAGCTGCTGAGCCCGCGGCACTGGACGTTGGAACGTGCGATGCGGGAGTGGGCGCGCACCGACGACATCGCCGCGGCAAACGTGCGGGCAGCCGATCACCGGGTGCTGGTCGCCGTCACCAAGGCCTACCTCGACTACGGGTTCAGCCCCGAGGACGCGGCCCTGCGCGGCCAGGCCACCTTCGCCACGGGAATCGGGGTGCTGCACCTCATGGATTCCGCCGCCGCTCTCACCGACGCCGACCGCTACGAGCGGTTTCTAGACCTGATGCTGGGAAAGTGAGCGTCTTTCCGCCCATCCGTGGGCAGATTGCGAAAACTGTCTACCGCGGCACGTGCATGTCTTAAATTGACGTTCGAGAATCGACGTTTGCTACACCGCGGCAAACCTGGCAGAGCGCACCAACAGTGTCGTGGTGGTACCGACCTATTCGTCGAATCGTTTTGTCCGCGAAGGGTTCTGGTTGGGCGATGACCAGGTCTATCGCGCCACCGCCGAGCTCTTCCTCGGCGAGCGCGAGGCATTGACGGCCAGCGCGCAGGCAGCCGGATACGCTGCGAGGTACGGTGCCGACGTTCCCCTACCGGAGACGTTCGTCCTGGTAGGGCATTCTCTGGGTGCGGGCGTGGTGGCCGGAGCCGCGGGCTACTACGCCGACGCGATCAAATCGACAGGGGCAGAAAGCCATCTGGCCGGCGTGGTGCTGGCCGACGGTCAGCACCTGGATGCCATGCAGGGCGGGAGCCCGGTCATCCAGCTGCTGTCATACCTGTTCTACGGGTTTTCGACGGCACCGAACAAGGCGGCCTCCCAGACCCTCATCACCGGCTGGGTGGACGACATGTTCGCAGGCCGGATCGATGCGTCCACCGGAGCCTGCGAAGGTGCTGACTGCTCGGGCATCTACGGCGCGCCGGGGCAGACGCTCGACCTGCCGACTCCGGCCGGACCCACCAGCGCGGTAGTGATCGGCGGATCCGCCCCGGCGCTGGTGACCACCGAATTTCAGCCGATGCTTGCCACCGCCCTGGTCGGGCCCCGACCGTCGATCGCCCTGCTTGCCTGAGAAGAAGTGCGGACGCTGCCTTGAAGGGCCAACGTGCGGCCCACTCAGGATCGCGTTCGCTCCTCCGACTCGTCGACGTCAGGTTGTCCCGTCGGCAGATTGTCCGGCGGTTCGATCCGCAACATCCGGGCAACCGGCACATCAGTCGACGAATGCAGCACGATCGACAATGCAATGGTGACCGCGACCAGGTCGAAGACCAGCTGGTGCTCGGCGATCCCCGACTGCAACGCCAGCAACCCGTAGACCACCGAGGCGAACCCCTTGGGCCCGAACCAGGCTGCGGTGTACAGCTCGCTTCGCGGCAGGGAGGTGCGCCACAGTGACAACAGCATCGCCGCCGGACGCACCAGGACTATGGCCACCGCGGCGAACAGCCACTCCTGCCAACCGAGATGGGACAACCGCTCTGGCGTGATCAGCGCCCCGAAGACCAGAAGGGCGGCGAATTTGGTCA
The DNA here is from genome assembly GCF_005924235.1 of Mycobacterium sp. DBP42. Classification (NCBI taxonomy): domain Bacteria; kingdom Bacillati; phylum Actinomycetota; class Actinomycetes; order Mycobacteriales; family Mycobacteriaceae; genus Mycobacterium; species Mycobacterium sp. DBP42. The sequence continues at coordinate 87,473 of NZ_VCMY01000001.1, read as the reverse complement.
GTTCCGAGAGTAATTCGCCGAAAGGCTCGAAGCGCTCCGCTGCGGTGCAATCCAGAGTCGCCAGCGTCGAACCCGCGGCGAACGCCGCCAGATAGGGGTTGGCGTGGGTGAGGTGGCATGCCGCGTACACCACGATGGCGACGGCCATCGGCCCCAGCGCCTGGAGGCGCGGCTCGGCGGTGAGAATCTTCGTTCGCCACGCCAACGTCACCATCGCCGCGACCGCGCCGCCGAGTAGGAGGCCGAGCAGCAACTCGGCGATGACCTCGCCCAGATCGGAGTGCTCGTGCTGGGCGGTGGCGAGAAAGATCAGTACGAATGGCAGGGCGAGTCCGTCATTGAGACCGGACTCGACATTGAGCAGCCGGCGCAGCCGCAGCGGCACGTCGGCTCGGCCGACCAAGGCAGCGGCGAACACCGGATCGGTCGGAGACAAGATCGCGCCGATCAGGAACGCCGTCGGCCAGTCCAGGCCCGCGAGGAAGTGCGCCGGAACGGCAATACCCACCATCGTCAGTGGCATCCCGAGACCCAACGCCCGACCGGACAGGGTCCAGTTCTGCTTCAACGCAGACATATTGGCGCGTTGGCCATCGGTGAACAGCACAGTGAACAACGCGACGTCGGCGAGCAGCGAGACGATCGGGTCATCCGATCCGATCTCGACGATCCCGAAACCCCCGGGTCCGATCAGTGCGCCGGCAACCAGAAACATCAGCGCGGTCGAAAGCACCGTTCTGGCGGCGACACCCGACAAGGAGACACTGATCAGCAATACCAGGCCGAATGCCAGAACAAGCGCCACGTCAGACTCCCAGGTTCATCGTTCGCGTCGCCGGCGGTGCGACTGCCGAGAAGGCTTCCCGGCGCGCGCCGGCCCCAACCCTGCCGCGCGGCGCTGGTGATTGACAAGCAGGTCGCGTGGTGTTTCCGTGAGTGGCGACATGGCTGCTACGCGACGATACCGCGCTCAGCGGGCACTGCACCGAAACCCTACGGGCGATACCGATACGGCCACCGGATGAACCCAGCTCTTGCGGCCGCACGGGAGAAGGTGCGGACCCAGTTGTGGCCACTGCCGGTGCTCGGCGTGGTGCTGGCAGTGGTGGCAGGAATAGCACTTCCGCACCTGGACGCCTACGTGGACGAAAGCTTGCCGGGCTGGTCGATCACGCTGTTCTTCGGCGGCGACGCCGGTGCCGCCCAGACCCTGCTCGACGCGATCGCCAGTTCGCTCATCACCGTCACTTCACTGACCTTCTCGCTCACCGTGGTCACGCTGCAGCTGGCGAGCAGCCAATTCTCACCACGGCTGCTTCGCACGTTCACGAGTGACATCTTCGTCCAAGCGACGCTGGCGATGTTCCTGTCGACGTTCACCTACTCCCTGACCGTGCTGCGCGCAGTCCGCAGCGACAACGCGGGCACCACGTTCGTACCGCGAATATCGGTGACCATCGCCTTTGCGCTCGGCATCGTCAGCGTGCTGGGCCTGGTGCTGTTCCTGGCCCACCTCGCCCGCCAGATCCGAGTCGAGACGATGATGCGCGACGTCCACGACGACGCCGGCATCACGGTCCTGAGTGCGACGAGCCCGCTCGCGGAAGCCCGCCCGCGGCCGGCGATGCCCACGCCTCCGGCCGGCGCACTCCAGATCACTGCGCCGTCGTCGGGCTTCCTGACCAGGATCGACAATGCCGAGTTGTGCTCTGCGGCAATGGCAGCGGACGCCTTTTTGATCATCGATTGCTACCCGGGCAGCTCCATCATCGAGGGCGTCCCGATCGGAGTCGCCTGGTCGGCAGCCGACGGAATCGACGACGACACCTTCGACCGGCTCCGAGACGCGGTCTGCGGGGCGATCAAGGTGGGCCACGAGCGAACCGCAGCTCAAGATATCGGCTACGGGTTGCGCCAACTGACCGATGTCGCAAACAAAGCGCTGTCACCGGGAATCAACGATCCGACGACGGCGATCCACGCACTGGGCCACATTTCGGCGATCCTCTGCCAGCTCGCCGGCCGCGATCTGGGCCCCGTCGCGCTCCGCGACGACGACGATCAGGTGCGGGTCCTATTGCACCGGCCCGGCTTCGCCGAGGTGGTCGATGTCGCCATCACCCAGCCGCGTCGTTACGGGTCTTCGGACCCGCAGGTGATGCAGCGGTTGTTCCGGCTTCTCGAGGAGCTTGCCTGGCACACCCATGACCATTCAGTCATCCGTGAGCAGCTCGGACGACTGCGAAACACGGTTGCACGGTCAGACTTCGACGATGCCGAACGAGCCCAACTGGAGCACGCCGCGATACAGGTCGAGCACGCCCTCACCCACCGTCTCGGTCGCAGCGTCCCCTGAGCTCCGCTCAGAACGGTTTGATTCCGTCGGCCCGCGGGAACCCGCCCGGGTGTGTCCCCTCCCCGCGATGTCGGTAGAGCGTAGGCGCCAACTTCACCGCGGCGATGGCGTTCGAGATTGCGTCGACCAACCTGGTGATCGAACTGGGTGTCATCCTGGCATTGCTCATGGGCTGGCAGTTCACTGCCGCCGAGTTCATCGGCGGTCCGGTCATCATCGTCACCGTCGCAGTGATCTTTCGAATCGCTCTACGACAGAAAGTGATTCAACACGCGCGCGAGCAAGCCGACAGAGGGCTGTCCGGTTCGATGGAAGGGCACGCCGCGATGGACATGTCGGTGCGCAGCGATGCCGGCTTTTGGCACCGACTGCTGTCGGCCGGCGGCGCCACCGCAGTCTCGCACGTGTTCGTCATGGAGTGGGCCGCAATCTACCGCGACCTGTTGATCGGCCTCCTGGTCGCCGGAGCGGTGGGCGCCTGGGTGCCGGACACGTTCTGGCAAGGCCTGTTCCTGGACGGACACCCCGTGCTGTCCGCTGTATGGGGGCCCATCATCGGACCCGTGGTCGCGATCCTGACCTTCGTGTGCTCGGTGGGCAACGTTCCAATGGCGGTGGTGCTGTGGACCGGCGGCATGAGCTTCGGCGGCGTCATCGCGTTCATCTTCGCGGACCTGCTCATCCTGCCGATTCTCAACATCTACCGGAAGTACTACGGCTGGGCCATGATGTGGCGCATTCTCGGGGCGTTCTATGTGGCCATGGTCGTTGCGGGCTACGTCGTGGAACTGCTCTTCGGGCTGACCGGACTCACCCCGGACCGGTCCGCGGCACACCTGCCCGATGAAGGCATCCGATGGAACTACACCACCTGGCTCAACATCCTCGCGCTGGCACTCGCGGCGTTGTTGGTATGGCGATTCGTGCGCACCGGCGGTGTGAAGATGCTGGCCATGATGGGCGGGGCACCGCAGTGAACGTGACTACTTTCGCCAACCCGGGCGACGATTGCCCTGCTCGTCCCAGTGCTCGGCGACCTTCTTGCTCGGCTGTACCCGCGGTGGCTCGCCGGGCATCTTGGGATAGCTCGGCGGGTACGGCAGATCACCCAGACCACGTTCCTCATCGGCAGCAGCCAGGTCCAGCAACGGCTGCAGGGACTGCTTCTCGTCGTCGATGCCGGCCCACGGATCAACCCGTCCGGCAAGGAAATCCGGCACGGTGGCGATCGTGTAATCGTCGGGGTTGGCATCGCGGAGCTCGTCCCAGGACAACGGCGTCGACACGGTGGCGATCGGTGTCTTACGGGCCGAATAGGCCGAGGCGAAGGTGCGGTCGCGGGCGTTCTGGTTGTAGTCGATGAACAGCCGCTCGCCCCGCTCTTCCTTCCACCATGATGTGGTCACCTCGTCGGGGGCGCGACGTTCCACCTCGCGGGCCAACGCGATCCCGGCCCGGCGGACCGCGATGAAATCCCAGTCGGTCTTGATTCGCAGGAAGACGTGCACGCCACGGCCGCCTGACGTCTTCGGATAGCCGACCAGGCCCAGCTCGTCCAGAAGCGGCTTGAGCACATCGCAGGCCACCGCGGCGGCCTCGGCGAACCCGGTGCCCGGCTGCGGGTCCAGGTCGATACGCAGTTCATCGGGATGCTCGGTGTCCGGGCAGCGAACCTGCCAGGGGTGCAACGTGATCGTGCCCATCTGCGCCGCCCACGCGATCGCCGCCGGGTGAGTCACCTTCAGCGCGTCGGCAGTGCGGCCGGACGGGAAGGTGACGACGCAGGTCTCCAGGTAGTCGGGATGCTTCTGCGGCACCCGCTTCTGGTAGATCTCCTCACCCTCGATGCCGTCGGGGAAACGCTGCAGGTGGGTGGGCCGGTCTTTCAGCAGCGCCACCATCCGATCGGCGACGCTGAGGTAGTACTCCATCAGCTTGCCCTTGGTGCCGTCCTTGCCCAGCTTCGGGTAGTACACCTTGTCCGGGTTGGTGAACCGGACCTTGACTCCGTCCACATCGAGTTCGGTTGCTCCTCCGGCTTTTTCAGCCATCTCAACCTTCTTTCGCCAGCACGTCGTGCAGGTCGTAGTGCAGCGGCACATCGAGCTGGTCGAAGGTGCAGCTCGACGGCTCCCGGTCCGGGCGCCAACGCAGGAACTTCACCGCGTGCCGGAAACGCCGGCCATCAGCGGAGTTGCCCTCCATCTGGTCATACGCCACCTCACACACCCGTTCCGGACGCACCGGAATCCAACGCTTGTCGGCCGCGGAATTCCACCGGCTGGGATCGCCATCGCGAATATCGCCTGCCCGCAACGGTTCCAATTCGGCCAGCAGCTTGACCCGATCTTTGGCGGTGAACGAGGCTGCGCCACCGACCATCTGCAACTCGCCGTCGGCACGGTACAGCCCGAGCAGAATCGACCCGATGCCTTCGCCACTCTTGTGGATCCGGTAACCCATGGCCACACAATCAGTGTCGCGGTGATGCTTGACCTTGACCATCTCCCGCTTCCCCGGCAGGTAGGGGCCGTCGAGCCGCTTGGCGATCACGCCGTCGAGCCCCGCCCCTTCGAAAGTGTGCAACCATTGCGCACCGAGTTCGGGATCGGTGGTGGTGCGGGTGACGTGGCACCACTGCGTGGCCTTGACGGTTTCGACCAGTGCCTCACGGCGCACCTCGAAGGGCTCGCCGAGCAGTGACCGGTCACCAGCGGCCAGCGCGTCGAACCCGATGAAGTGCGCCGGGGTCTGTTCGGCGAGCATCCGTACCCGCGACTCGGCGGGATGGATGCGCTGCGACAGCGACTCCCAGTCCAGACGTACCCGGGCTCTGGCCGAATTGCTCCTCCCGTCCGCGGCGAACTCGCGGGGCACCACCACCTCACCGTCGAGCACACAGCGCTCGGCAAGCTCGTCGCGCAGCGCGTCGAGCAGTTCGGGGAAGTAGCGGCCGAGTTCCTTGCCGCTGCGCGACTGCAGCACCACGTCGTCGCCATCGCGGAACACCAGGGCCCGTCTAGTTGACTGAACTTCGGCGAGCCTGCCGGTGGGGTGGGTGCAGCGGGCGGAGGATCCGGGGATGGGCGAAGTGGGTCGGGTGGAGTCAGCCGAGTCCGGCCTGCCGTGGCGGGTGATCTTTCCCGACACCGAGCACCTCGGGGCGATGTCGTATCTGCGGGAGATGGCGGCGTCGGATTGCAGTCCACTCACAGTTCGAAGTTACGCGTTCGACCTGCTGCGGTGGTTTCGGTTTCTGCACGAGCGCCTGATCAGTTGGGAGCGTGCCGAGCGGGTCGATGTCCGGGCGTTCGTCGAGCACCTTCGGGCGGCGCCTAATCCGCAGCGGTTGCGCCGACGTCCAGATGGGCCGCCGCCGGGGTCGGTGAACCCCGTGACCGGCAAGACGGAGTTGTCGGGCAAGTACGCGCCCCGCACCATCAATCATCAGCTGTCGGTGCTGTTCGGGTTCTACGAGCACGCCTGTGCCGCCGGCCTGGGTCCGTTGGTGAATCCCGTTCCTGCACAGCGCGCTAGGCATGGTGGTCGGCCGCATGCTCACCACAACCCGATGGAAGACTTTGCGATCTTCCGACGCGCGAACTATCGGCAGAAGACACCCCGGCCGGTGTGGCGGGCGATCCCTGATGACGCTGCCGCAGCTCTGTTCAACGCGCTGCGCAGTCACCGCGACCGAGCGTTGGTGAGTTTCTATCTGTCCTCAGGCGTCCGCGCGTCGGAGCTGTTGGGCCTGCGTCACGGCGATCTGGATGCCGGCCGATACACGATCACGGTGACCAGTAAGGGTAGCCGCGCGCGGGAGACGGTTCCGGCGTCGGTGGATTCGTTCGTGTGGCTGGCGCTCTATCTGGCCGAGCAACCGCTCATCGAGCCTGGCGCCCCGGTGTGGTGGACCCGACGCTCCCGCCCAGCACCGCTGAACTACCACGCCATGCGCGCGGTGCTGCGCCGCGCCAATGCCAGCTTGGGCGCGAACTGGTCATTGCACGACTTCCGCCATACCGCCGCTGCGCGGATGCTGGCTGACCCCGCGTTCACGCTGGTCGACGTGCAGACCGTATTGCGCCACGCAAGCGTGACGACGACACAGATCTACACGCAGCCGCGGTTGGAAGATCTGATCGGCAAGGTCTTGGAGCATCACGCCAGACCGAAGGTCGACGCGGCGACCATCGAACCGGCCTATGACGCCGCGGCGGTCCGAGAATTATTGGGACTGCCGCGTTGAGCGCCGAGGACACTCGGTCACCGGCACGTCAGCAGGCGGCCGCGACGCGGCGCGCGATGAGCCCGCAGGTCCAGCTGCTGTCGCGCCCCGATTCTCCGCACTTGCAAGCGATCCCGGCGGACAGCCGATTCGGCCCCGCGGGCCTGGTACGTCCCCTGTGGGGGTATGACGCCAACCATGCGCCCCCGCCCCTGCCCGATCATGCCCGCGGTGCGGCGATACAGTCGCTGACTGTCACGGAGTTGTGCGATTTCGTGGCCGAGTTTCACCAAGCCCTGGCGCCCCAGCAGCTGCAGCCGATCGTTCGAGGAACGCGAGCAGTGCTTGGCGTGCTGGCTCGGTATCCCGGGCGGACGTGGGAGCAGCGGTGGCTGGCCAGTGGTTACGATGCCGCGCCTCGCACCTGGTTCGAGCATGACGCTTTGCCGCGCTACGATCACTGGTCGCCCACGCTCATGGGAATCAATGCGCTGCTGCGGGTTCGGGCACTACGGCCTTCATATAGTTGGCTGTTGGACTCCAAGCAGCGAGCCAACCTGTGGCGGTTTCTCGACTACAACGGCGGGCCGGATTTGGAACGGTTACGCACGCTGCCCGCTTACCAGGAAGCGGTGCCCAAGTATCAGGCAGACGCCGAAAAGGCGTTGGCGCGGGTGATGATTCGCACCGGAAAGGCCATCGCCGAGGTGTGTGGTGACGATCTGCTGTTTTACGCCGACGTTGTCCGTACCTCGGGACGGCAGCGAGGCGAACACCTCATCTGGGAGCTGTTGGTCGCGTTGGGCCCTTTGGCGGGGGAGGCACCCACGCTGAGGGCGACGTGGTCGGCGCGGGGCAACTCACGCCAGCACAGCGCCGCGACGCTGGTCGACCGATACGGCATCCCTGCCTCCGGTGTGCGCGATGTTCTGGTGAGCTACCTCGAAGAGCTTCAGCCCAACATGGATTACAGCTCTTTGGAAGGCTTGGCCTATCGATTGGCCAGGCTGTTCTGGTGGGAGATTCTGCAGATCAACCCCGGTCAGGCCGACCTGGCGATATCGGCGGAGGTGGTGACGGCGTGGCGGGAACGCTTGTCGGTGACGCTGGACGGCCGGCCGCGACGCGAAGTGCATTCGATCCTGTTCGCGGTCCGCGGGATGTATCGCGACTTGGCCGAGTGGTCGCACGATGACCCGGTCCGCTGGGGTGTGTGGGTGGCGCCGTGCCCGGTGCCGCGTGCACTCAGCCGGGCCGCGGCCAAGGAGAAACGCCGTCAGAAGGCCACGATGCAGGACCGCACCCGCATGTTGACACCGCTGCTGCCGGCCCTACTGACCACAGCCACCTCGCATAAGGACCGCACCGCGACGCTACTGCAGCGCGCCCTGGCCTGCGTGCACGACGAAGAGTTCGTCATCGACGGCTCCACCTTCGTGCGGCACAGCCCGCCGGAACGACGGAAGGCGGATGTCCACGCGCGGATTTGGGCGTACTTGGCGCCCGGGCAGCAACGACCGAGCTGGATCCGTGGTCGCGCTCAGCGCATCGACGTAACCGCGCTTGAAGAGGAGGGCTTCTGGGGCTGGGCGGTCGTGGAGACCCTGCGTCACACAGGTATTCGCATCGAAGAACTTCTTGAGCTGACCCAGCTGTCGCTGCGGCACTACACCGCTTCCACCACTGCCACTCTGGTGCCGTTGCTGCACATTGTGCCGTCCAAGACCGACTGCGAACGACTCATCCCCATGACCCCGGAACTGGTGGGGGTGCTTCTGGAGGTGCTGCGTCGCGCAAAGGCCGGTAAGGATCACGTGCCGCTGTCGATCGCCTACGACACCAATGACAAGGTCCACAGCGAACCGTTCCCGCATCTGTTCGCGCGCCCCCTGGGCACCCGCCACGAGGTGCTGGGACGGCACTATGTGCGCCAGATCCTGACCCACCTCGCCACCATCGCCGGGCTGAACGATGCTGGCCGTCCCGTGCACTTCACGCCACACGATTTCCGTCGCCTGTTCGCCACCGATGCGGTCAACAACGGCCTGCCTCTGCACATTGCCGCCGCGTTGCTCGGCCACCTCAACCTCGACACCACCCGCGGCTACACCGCGGTGTTTCCCGAGCACATCGTCACCGCCCATCAGGCGTTCATCGAACGCCGCCGGCAATTGCGGCCATTCGAGGAGGCCAAGGTCGCCGACGACGACGAGTGGGCCGACTTCGAAGAACACTTCTTGCTGCGCCGGGTAGCGCTCGGGGAGTGTCACCGTCCCTACGGCACACCCTGCGTTCACGAGCACGCCTGCACCCGATGCCGGTTTCTGCGCGTTGACCCCGCCCAACTGGGCCGCATCGACGAGATGACCGAGAATGCCGAACTGCGCCTCGCAGAGGCGAAGGACCGCGCTTGGCTCGGCGAGGTCGCCGCGCTGGAGGAAAGCATCAAGCACCTCCGCTTTCGACAATCCGAAGCGCGTCAACGGCTTTCGCATGGCAACAACCCGTTCGCCGATCAGCGACCGCAATGAGGCGATGTCTTGTGCTGTACCTCGCGGTTGACGCGACCGTCGTGAGCTTCCGCCGGCGATGTCGCTGGTCCTTCAGACGACTTCGCGTTCGTCTGCGGGGGTGGCGGCTCGGCGGTGGGTTGCGAGGAAGTTGTCGATGAGGGTTGTGCAGTCCTCGCGCGTGATGGTGCGCAGGCCGGTCATGCGTGCGAATGCGAGGGGTCCGACGAGTTGGCAGATCGCGAGGTCGCGGTCGATGTTGCCGAGTTCGGTGTGGGCTTTCGAGCTGGTGAGGATCGTGTCGAACGGTTGGCGGTACTGGTCGACGACGCGGGCCCGCAGCGCGCCGGATGCGTGACTGTTGTCGGTCTCGTCTTTGGCGCCGGTGGGGCCGAGTGAGAGCCATGCCAGGGTGGTGACGTGCAGCGGGGCGTCGTTGAACAGGGCGGCTTGGCGGCTGAGCAGCTCGATCAGTTGATCGCGTAGGGAACCGCTGGTCGGTGCTGGTGTGCTTACCTGCGGTAGTAGCCGCTCGAAGGTGGCGGCCAGCAGATGCGACGAGCTCTGAAAATGCCGATACAGCGTGGTACGGGCCACCTTGGACGCTTTGGTGACGGCATCGATGGTGACGGCCTCGACCCCTCCGGTGCTCAACAGTGTTGCCGCAGCATCCAATAGTCGATTCCGTGACCGGATCCGCCGCGGATCGATGTCGTCATCATCGGGCAGGGAGGGCTGATTGCTGTCGCTCACGGGTCACCTCGGCGGTCGATTTCGGCGATGTCGCACCCGGAAGTCTAGCAGTTGTGGTACTACCAGTATCGCAGCGAAACTTGAAGTAGCGGGAGTGTTTCTGTGTCAGATCGTGCGGTGCCGTCGGAACGGCTGCCTTCACATACCCCGACCTGTATGGGGTGTGGCCCGGACAATCCGCACGGCCTGCTCTTGGAGGTCTACCGCAGTGCGGATTCGGTGTATGCCGATGTCACATTCGACGAGCGCCACATCGGAGCCCCCGGCCTGGCGCACGGTGGGGCCGTCGCCGCCGCCTGCGATGACGTGCTGGGCTTCACGCTGTGGATCGCCGGCACGCCTGCGGTGACGCGCAGTCTGACGGTGGAGTATCTGCAACCAGTGCCGCTGCACCGGCCCCACCGGATCATCGCGCATGTCAGCGCCCGCGAGGGCCGGGCGTTGCACGTCGCGGCGACCGGCACCTGCGAAGGGGCCACCCGGTTCACCGCGACGGCCGTATTCATCGTGGTTGATACCTCACATTTCGCCGCCCACGGCGATATCAGCGGTTTCGGGGAGATCCTCGAGCAGTTCTCGCGCCGCGGCGGCGATCACACACCATGACCGTCGCCAGCGCCCGAGCGAGCGACACGCCCACCAGGCTCGACGAGGAGCATTCGGTTGCCGATCAGGTTCACACAGCCGGGGTGCCACGTTCGCGCGTCTCGGCCCGTCGTCGCGAGGCCATCATGGATGCCGCCCTGGCTATAGCTACCACCGGCGGTTACGACGCGGTGCACATGCGATTGGTCGCCGAGCACGTCGGCATGGCCGTGGGCACGCTGTACCGCTATTTCCCGGCCAAAACCCATCTGCTGGTCGCGGCGCTGAGTCGAGAATTTCAGCGTCTCGACGTCGCCGGCAACTGGACAAGCGGTGCCGGCACACCGCGGCAGCGATTGGAGCGGCTGACCACCCACCTCCACGACCGGTGGCAGCGCGAGCCGCTGCTGACCGACGCCATGACCCGGGCCTTCGCCGCGGCCGACACCCGCGCCGCCGCGGAACTCGATTCTGCCGCCGCGACGATCCACACGCTGCTGGCCCGCACCCTCAGCGCGGGCGAGCCGACACCGACACATCTGGTTGTCGCCGGCATCATCTCCGACATCTGGTTGGCCAACCTGCTCGCCTTCATCAGCGGGCGGGTGTCCGCCGAGGAGACCCGTGACCGCATCGACCGGGCCGTTCATCGGCTACTCGACAGCGCCGCCGCGCACTCCGAGGAACCGTAACGATACTCCTAGTATCGCAGCGATACCTGCCGTACTCTTGGGGGTGCGACTCGATGATGCGTCGAAGGAGAACGCCATGTACACCCAGTGGATCGAAGATTGTGTCGTGCAACGGGTTTCGGTGCGCGACGGCTTGGTGCTCGACCTGGACGACTACAACGAAGTCGTCATCTCGCGTCCCCTGCTGCTCACTCTGCCCGCAGCAGATCGCTTTCCCGCCGAGGCAGTCCTCATCAATCCCTTGCAGATCTCGGTCTACGAGCGCCCGCTGCTGAACCTGGCCGGCGCAGTGTGCACCCAGGCCTGGTCGGGTGACGACGGAGGGTTGCACCTGGGCTTCTCCCGTGGTCACCGCATCGACGTCGACCCCGACGAGCAGTTCACCGCGTGGGAGCTGTACGGCAAGCGGCACGGCTACATGGCCTGTCTACCGCACGGGCGTGTCCGCGTGGTCCGACACGACATCCCCGAAAGCGACGACGCCAACATCGTGAACCGATAAGCCCCCACCGGGCGCAGACCCCATCGACTATCCGATGTTCGCTACATAATGTAGCGTAGCGATACCGGTAGTATCGTAGACCTAGGGGGTTCGGTGACCGACCGCACGGCAGGCTCTTCGGTAACACCGGCCCGCGCTGCCCGGCGCGAGACTCCCGTCGATCCCGCACGCAGCCGCGAATACAGCGCCCGGCTCGCAGCGTTGGGACGATTCACTGTGCGGCACAAAGCCTTGACCATCGGTGTGTGGATCGGCGCCGCGATCGTCTTGGCGCTGCTGTTCCCGCAGCTGGAAACGGTGGTGCGCCAGCAGTCGGTGGATTTGATTCCGCGCGACGCCCCGTCGCTGCAAACGGTGGAGCGGCTGAGTACCGCCTTCAACGAGCAGGGGTCGAAAACCATGCTGTTCGTGGCCATGGAAGACCCTGCCGGGCTGACCCCGGCGACCCAACAGCGCTACGACCGCCTTCTGGAACGACTGCGCGCAGACAGTGAGCACGTCCTGCTGGTGCAGGATCTGCTGGCCGATCCGGTCACCCGAGCCCAGGCCGTCAGCGCCGACGGCACATCCTGGTATCTGCCGGTGGGAGTGACCGGCACGCTGGGTGACCCCACCGCCGCCGAATCCGTCCAGGCGGTGCGGGACATCACTGCAGAAGTGTTCGCCGGTTCGTCCGCCACCGCGCAGGTGACCGGGCCGCCGGCGACGTTCAGTGACATGATCGCCGCCGCCGAGCATGATCTGCTGTTGATCTCGATCGCCACCGCCGCCATGATCGCGCTGATCCTGCTGATCGTCTACCGATCGGTGTTCACCGCGCTGCTGCCGCTGCTGGTCATCGGGCTGAGCTTGGCCGTCGGGCGCGGCGTCCTGTCCGCGCTGGGCGAGATGGGCATGCCGGTCTCACAATTCACCGTCGCGTTCATGACCGCGATCCTGCTCGGCGCCGGCACCGACTACACCGTGTTCCTGATCAGCCGCTACCACGAACAGCGCCGCGCACAGGTACCGGCCGAGCAGGCCATCATTCACGCCACCGCCAGCATCGGCCGCGTCATCCTGGCCTCCGCCGCCACCGTGGCCCTGGCCTTCCTGGCCATGGTGTTCGCCCGCTTGAGCGTGTTCGCCGCCCTAGGCCCCGCATGCGCCATCGCGGTCCTGTTCGGTTTCCTGGCCACCGTCACCCTGCTCCCGCCCGTGCTGGCACTGGCAGCGAAACGGGGCATCGGTGAACCCAAATCCGATCGCACCCGCCGGTATTGGAACAGTGTCGCCGTCGCGGTGGTGCGCCGCCCGGTGCCACTGCTGATCGTCAGCCTCGTCATCCTGCTCGCACTGTCCGCGGTGGCCGCGACCATCAAAATCAGCTACGACGACCGCAAAGGCCAACCCGCCACCACCGCCAGCAACCAGGGCTACCAACTGTTGGACCGCCACTTCCGCAAAGACATCGTCATCACCGAATTCCTCGTCGTCGAGAACCCCACCGACATGCGCACCGGCAGAGGACTGGCCGACCTCGACGAAATGGCCTCCCGCGTCTCCCAGATTCCCGGTGTCACCAAAGTCTCCGGCGTCACCCGCCCCACCGGGGAGCGCCTCGATCAAGCGCAACTGGCCTGGCAGAACGGTCAGATCGGAGACAAGATGGCCGGCGCGGTCGCCGACGGCAACGCCCGCCGAGACGACCTCACCAAACTCACCGACGGCGCCGATCAACTCGCCGGCGGACTGGCCCAACTCGACACCACCGTGCGCACCGCCCTATCCCCCCTGGCGGGCATCCTCACGCAAGCCCAATCCGCCGGCGCTCAGGTCAACCAGTTCCGACCACTGCTGCAACAACTCTCAGCGACCGCCCCTGCAGTCGATCAGGCCATCCAAGCCGGCCCCGGCCTACGTCCCCTGGCCGACCAAGCACAACACGCCATCACCACCTTGGACCCGCTCGTCGGTGCCCTCAACACCTCGCCGTGGTGTGCCACCACACCCCAATGCGCCCAGATCCGCGACCAAGTACAGATCCTGACCACCCTGCGCAACAACGGATTCTTCACCCAGATCGCCGACCTCGGCGACCGCTACAACCCCGCCAGCAACGCCACCGTCGCCGGCACTCTCACCACCGTCCAAAACGCCGTCACCTCACTGGACAAGGCTTTCGGGGCGCTGGGAAACCCCGCTGACCTGGCCAGCAACCTGCGCCGCCTCCAAGACGGGATCGGCCAACTCGCCTCCGGAGCCCAAGCGTTGGCCACCGGTGTGCGCACCCTGGCCGACAGCAACATCGAAATGCTCTCCGGGATGAGCCAAATCGCCACTCAACTCCAGAACTCTTCACGCGCCGCCCAGGACTCCGACTCAGCAAGCGGTTTCTATCTGCCGGCCAACGCCTTCGAGAACCGCCAATTCACCGACGTCGCCAAACAATTCCTCTCCCCAGACGGCAAAACAGCACGGTTCATGATCGAAACCAGCTACGACCCCTACAGCGTCGAGGCCATGAACCTCGCCCACCAGATCACCGACGTCGCCAACGCCGCACGCCCCAACACCTCCCTGGCTGAGGCCACCGTCTCGGTCGCCGGCTTCCCCGCCGTCAACTCCGACATCCAACGATTCCTCTGGGCAGACTTCGCCCAACTAGCCCTGGCCACCACCGTCATCGTCGGCCTCATCCTGGTGCTGCTACTACGAGCACTACTGGCACCGATCTACCTACTGGGCACCGTCCTGCTCAACTACCTCGCCTCCATCGGATTCGGCGTCCTAGTCTTCCAATGGATACTCGGACACGAAATCGCTTGGCCCGTACCACTATTGGCATTCATCATCCTCGTCGCCGTCGGCGCCGACTACAACATGCTGCTCGTCTCCCGACTACGCGAAGAATCCGGACCCAGCATCCGCGTCGGAGTGCTACGCACCGTCGCCAACACCGGCGCCGTCATCACCTCCGCCGGCCTCATCTTCGCCGCCAGCATGTTCGGCCTCATGGTCGGCTCCGTCGCCATCATGATCCAAGCCGGCCTCATCATCGGCTTCGGACTCCTCCTCGACACCTTCCTCGTACGCACCCTCACCGTGCCCGCCATCGCCACACTCCTCCGCGAAGCCAGCTGGTGGCCCCACCGCGCGCCACGAAACCAACACCCAACGGCAGTCACCTCCCCCTGATAGCGGGCCTGCCGGAATTGACAAGTTCAGTGAAGGAACCCGTCCCACTTGGGCTCGTAAGACCACACCCCCGCCTCGTCGGGCACCTTGACCTGGGCCTTGGCGAGCATCGGTTCGATCGGCGGCACTACGGGTAGGTCCACGGGCTCCATCCTGGTTCATCGGGGCGTCATGGTTCTAGACCGCCGCGCCGCCGCAAACTCATCGCGCGGCCACCGGCGGCGGGTGGGACCAGCCGTGCTCTGCTTGACGCATACCCGATGGGCCGCCTGAAACCCGGTACTCCCGCTCTTGTCTCGCGACTCGGCCGGACTGTGTCGCGCATACTGGGTAGCCACAAACCCCACAATCCACACCAGATCCGGACCCATGCTGCTACCTGTGATGCCGCCCGTCTCGCCGATGCTGGCCAAGCCGGCGACGGCGATCCCACCGGACGCGTCCTACGAACCGAAGTGGGACGGCTTCCGGGCCCTGGTGTTCCGCGACGGCGACGAAGTTGAGCTCGGCAGCCGCAACGAGCGGCCGATGACCCGGTACTTCCCCGAACTCGTCGACGCCGCGAAAGCCGAACTCCCGCCCCGCTGCGTCGTCGACGGCGAGATCGTCCTGCCCACCGAACGGGGCCTGGATTTCGAAGCCCTGCAACTGCGCCTGCATCCGGCGGCGTCGCGGGTACGCCTGCTGGCCGAGCAGACCCCAGCCCGCTTCATCGCCTTCGACCTGCTCGCGCTGGGAGACGACGATCTCACGGGCCGGCCGTTCAGTGAACGGCGCGCCGCCCTGGTCGATGCGATGGGTTCGGGTCCGTCGTTCCATGTCACCCCGGCCACCACCGATCTGCCGACCGCGCGCCGCTGGTTCGACGAGTTCGAGGGAGCCGGGCTCGACGGGCTCATCGCCAAGCCGCTCGCCCTGACCTATCAACCCGACAAACGGGTCATGGTGAAGATCAAACATCAGCGGACCGCCGACTGTGTGGTGGCCGGTTACCGGGTACACAAGTCGGGACCGGATGCGGTCGGCTCGCTGCTGCTCGGGCTCTACTCCGATGACGGCGAACTGGCCTCCGTCGGCGTCATCGGCGCCTTCCCGATGGAGAGACGCCGGGCCCTGTTCACCGAATTACAGCCCCTGGTCACCAGTTTCGAAAACCACCCGTGGAACTGGGCCGCACAGGTAGCCGCCGACCCGGACCTGGCCCGACGATACGGCGGTGGCTCACGCTGGAACGCCGGCAAGGACCTGTCCTTCGTGCCGCTACGACCCGAACGTGTTGTCGAGGTCCGCTACGACCACATGGAGGGCAGACGCTTCCGGCACACCGCCCAGTTCAACCGCTGGCGACCCGACCGCGACCCACGGTCGTGCACCTACGCCCAACTGGAGCAGCCGGTGACCTTCCGGCTCGACGACATCGTTCCGGGCCTGCTCCCCCGCTAGTGGCGATCCGGTGGCTGCAGCCAGGTGGCCAGGTTGCGGACGTAATCCTTGTACACACCCAGAAGTGACGGATCGGCCCCGATCTGCCAGCCGGGCCGGTCGGTCACGAACGACGGCGCCCCGTGCGCAAGATCCCAGTTGTAGTCGGCGAAATGGTGGAAGGTCGACTCGGCCACGGCCCGGCCCATCGGCCTGCCCTCCGGCGTGCGCTCACCGTCCAGTGCCACCGCGAGATTGAACAATCTGCCGGTTGCGGTGCTGCGCCCCCGGGCCACTACCGTCGCGAACGGCACCTGCGCCGAAACCAGCCCCTCGTGGGGATGAGCTGGGAACCACTCGATGCGTCCGCCGGCGGTCCGGGACGTGCGCAGCAGCTGATGCACGGGCTCCTCGGCCAGCACCGGCTGATAGTCGCCGTTGGCACCCGAGTGATAGTTGGGCCACGAGATGTCCGGGTTGTCCTGGTCATCGCACCGTGGCACGGGATCCAGGCCGGCCTCGTGAAACTCATTGACCTGTCCCAGCGAGCCCAGCCCGCGCAGGCAGCTGCCGAGGTTTTGATGGTCACGTGCGGTGAGCACGCCGCCACCGAGCCCACGAAATCGGCCGATCGCCGCGCATTCGTCGGGCGTCAGACCGTCGCCGACGTCGACGGCCATCAACCAGAGCTGGTCGAACCCGAGCTCGTCGAGGTGGCTGAGCACCGGGTCCTCCCCAGCATGGTCGGCCCGGTTGCGGGCCAGCACATCGTGCCCGTCCGCACGCAGCTCGCCGGCCAGTAGAGAGAACCGGCTGACATCCCAGTCGTCGGGGTTCTCCGCGATCGTGGTCTGCAACAAGATTGTCGCCATGCGATGAGCCTGAGCCGGACGGCGACGCTTGGGACCCTTGAAAACCCGTGGTCGCCGACGCTAGCTGCTCCACGAGACGGAACGCAGTTGCCTGCGTGACCGGACGCCGAGCTTCACGAAGACCTTGCGCAGGTGCCATTCGACGGTGTGTGTGCTGATGAACAACTGTGCGCCGATCTCCTGATTGGTCAGCCCGTCTCTAGCCAATTGGGCGATCTGCGCCTCCTGCGCGGTCAACTCATCGCCCGAGGCCAACGGCTGCTTGCGCACCTTCTCCCCGGTGGCGATCAGTTCACGGCGGGCCCGTTCGGCGAACGCGTGCGCACCCATCTTGGAGAACATGTCGTAGGCGGTGTTGAGGTGTTGGCGCGCACTGGTGCGCTGCTTCTGGCGCCGCAACCACTCCCCGTAGCACAGATGCATCCGGGCCAACTGCACCCGGACCCGGGTGCGGCCCAGCCGCTCCAGAGACTCCTCGAACAGGGCATCGGCGTCCGCGTCGTCGGCTACCAGCGCCCGCGCACCGGCGAATACGCCCAGCCCCCAATCAGTTCCACTGACGCCTGCACCAGCTTCCAGCCTGCGCACCGCGTCCTCGGCCACATCCATCTTGCCGACGCGCACTGCGGCCTCGGTCAGCTCGAACAAACACCAGCCGTGGAAGCCGAGATCACGGTATTCACAGGCCTGCTGGACTGCGGCCAATGCCTCGTCGCACCTGCCGAGACCGTTGTAGAGCACCGCGGCCACGTACCCGGTGACCCCCAGCAGCCGCCCCTCCCCCTTGGCTATGCCTTCGGCCCGGCCGGCCTCGATCAGGTCACCCGCCTCGTTCACATCACCGCGCCAGGCCGCCAACTCCACCTTGTGGTACTTCATCGGGTGATAACCGATGTCCTCCGCGATCGTGTCGGCCTCCGCCAAAAGCCTTTCTGCGGCAACGAATTCGCCTTCCAACACGTGTACGCCGGCCTGGTAGGCGATCGCCGGTGCAAGCAGCGCCAACGCCCCGGTGGCGCGCGCATAGCCGATCATCTCGCCGGCGAGCCGTGCGTTCAGGTCGTCGTCCCACAGCTCGTCTGCGAGCGACTCCTGCATGATCGGGAAGGCCGACGCCAGCCAGTGCACCGCCCTGCCGTCATGACGGCGGGCGTGCTCACACCACAA
The DNA here is from genome assembly GCF_005924235.1 of Mycobacterium sp. DBP42. Classification (NCBI taxonomy): domain Bacteria; kingdom Bacillati; phylum Actinomycetota; class Actinomycetes; order Mycobacteriales; family Mycobacteriaceae; genus Mycobacterium; species Mycobacterium sp. DBP42. Next base: position 69,209 of record NZ_VCMY01000001.1, on the reverse strand, counting down.
CTGAAGCGCCGCGCGCACATGCTCGGCAGCCGCGGGCAGGCCGTCGGTGACCAACGTCGCCATGCCGATCAACAGGAGGTCGATGGGCCGCGTCGGCGTGTCGATCCGGGCGACCGCATCGCGGGCCGCCCGGGCCGCGATCACCAGGGCATCCGGCTGGCTGCGTGAGGCGAACATCGCCGCGGCCAGCGCCTCGATGTAGGTTTCCCGAGCCAGCTCGTCGTCGAGGGTCTCCAGCCGTCGGGCAGCCTCGATCAGTAGCGCAGCGGCATGGCGGACCGGCGGCGCGCCGGGCAGGCCGCCGCGGCTGCGGGTGAATTCCATCTGTGCCCGCAGCCGCCCCACCTGAGCCCGCTGCAACTCGGTCAGCGGATTCAGTTCAGCCAGGGACAGTAACTCGTAGGCAGATTCTGGAGCGGCTGCCTCACGTTTGGCCGCCGCAGCCGCGATAGCCCGAGAGCTGCGCAGGGCCGGATCGGCGGACAGGATCGCCGACCGCTCGAGGAAGGTCGCCGCGGCGGCGATCCCGCCCCGGCTCTGGGCCCGCCAGGCCGAGGCCTCCAGATCGGCGGCCACCGCGTCGTCGGGACCGGCCGCGGCGTTTGCCGCATGCCAGGCCCGGCGGTCGGGATCGAGTTCGGGATCGGTGGCAACGGCCAAGGCGCGGTGCACTTCCCGTCGGTCAGCCACGTCCGCCGCCCGATAGGCCGCCGACCGGACCAGCGGGTGATGGAACCGCATGCGGGGACCGAACTCGATCACCCCGGCGGCCTCGGCCGGGGCCAGCGCATCCATTCCGATGCCCAAATACCCTGCGGCACGCGAGAACACCACGGGATCACCGACCGGATCCGCCGCCGCGAGCAGCGCCAACCGACGAGTGTCCGCGGGCAGCGACTGGATTCGGCGGACGAACCCCTCCTCCACCTGCCCGACCGATGGCCGCGTCCCGACGATCCAGAAGCCACCGGCGCGCTCCGCGGCCGAGACATTGCGCGGCACTTCCAAAAGCGCCAATGGATTGCCGCGGCTCTCGGCGATGAGCCGGTCACGGACCCGCTCATCGAGCCGCCCCACAACCACCGAGTCCAGCAGCTCCCTGGCAGCACTGTCCGAAAGGCCTTCGAGCCGCAGTTCGGGCAGGCCGGGCAGGACATCCACGGCGGTACCGTCACGATCGTCCCGGACGGCGAACACCAGGACCACCGGCTCGGCCAGCAGCCGCCGCGCGACGAAACCCAGCGTCTGCACGGAGACCTGATCGAGCCATTGAGCGTCGTCGATCACGCACAACAGCGGCTTGTCGTCGGCAGCGGAGGCCAGCAGACTCAGCACAGCCAGACCGACCAGAAAGCGGTCCGGCGCCGGTCCGACACCACGCCCGAACGCCACCGACAGGGCGTCACGCTGCGGCTCGGGAAGCTCGTCGAGATGATCCAGCAGCGGCGCGCACAGATGATGCAAGCCGGCGAAAGCCAGTTCCATGTCGGACTCGACCCCGGCCACCTGGGTCACCCGGAAACCCGCAGCCTGCTCGACGACATAGTCGAGCAGCGCCGTCTTCCCGACACCGGCCTCGCCGCGCACCACCAGCACCGCGCTGCCGCCGGAGCCTGCGTCCGAGACCAACTTCCGGAGTGTCGAACATTCGCTGACGCGGCCCCGTAGAGACGGACCAGAGCCCATAATCGCCATCACTCCACCGCGTCCGAATTTTGCCGAAACTGTACCAAGCGAGCCCGGGTAAAGCTGTTCGGACGAGGTTCTGTTCAGCCGAACCGCAGTGACGGCCCGGGCAGCGACTCGACGCCGTGGTGGGCGAATTGCGCCCACCGGGTGCGCATCTCGGCGGAAAGCTGATTGTCGATCGTGCGCTGCGGACCGAGCATCGGGGCGTCCGCCCAGGTTTGCGGTGAGCCGAACAGGAACGGCAACTCCATACAGTGGCAGGCGCCCAGCGGAGCATTGGCCGGCGTCCAGTCGAAGCGATAGGTGCCGACCCGGCCGCCGTGGGTTCGCCAGGCCTGCGCCAGGCGAACGGCCGGACCCGAGAACGCTTGCTTGGTAACCGCCGTCGAACCCGCCCGAACCGCCAACCTGCCGAGGACCGGCACCCGGTTGAGCCTGGCCACCCGGGGGTCCATCGCCACGAACGGCGCGGCGTCGTCCTTGGTGTAGCCGACAAGCAGCTCGATGCGGCCGGCTGCGGCCGCGATGGCGTCGGGCACGTCTGCGGGTGCCGGCAACGGCCCCCGGCCCAGCCGCGGCGCGAAGGCCAGGGCGCTCAGCAGGCCGAAGCCCTGCGCGGCGGCCACGGCGGCACCTTCGGCCGCGAGCAACCGCTCGACACTGACCTCGGAGGGATCAGCCCCGGCCAGCGATGTGGCCATCGCCGAGCCCATGTTCTGCGCCATGTCGTCGCGCCCGTGGTCCAACTCCAGCGGGGCGCTCTGCAGGATCGCGCGGTGGAACAACCCGGCCGCGTCCTGGCACAACATCAACGACCAGACGGAATGCGCACCGGCTGATTGACCGAACGCGGTCACGTTGGCCGCATCGCCGCCGAACGCGGCGATGTTTTCCTGCACCCATCGCAACGCCAGGATCTGATCACGCAGGCCGAGATTGTCCGCAGCGATCCCCGGTGGCGGCAGATAACCGAAAATACCGAGCCGGTAACTGACGTTGACCACCACCACGTTGCCGGCCCGGGCCAGTGCGCCGGCGTCGTACTTGGCCGACTCGCCACTGCCGGCGACATAGGCACCGCCGTGGAACCACACCATCACCGGTAGTCGATACGCATCGGCCGGGGCCGTCACGGTCAGCATCAGGCAGTTCTCGTCGGTCGACAGACCCTCGAGGACGTTGCCCGTCACCCAGCCCAGGCGAGAAGGCCGCTGCGGGCAGGCCGGGCCCGACTGCGCCGCGTCCCTGACCCCCGACCAGGCCGGAGGCGGTTCGGCGACCGCGAATCGTTTGGCGGTGCCGTAGCGCACCCCTCTCGCGCGTACCAGTCCGTCCTGATGCTCAACCTGGATCGTGCCGCCGGTGACGTGTCGCTCCCGCACCCGCCCAACGCTAGCGTTTACCGCCGCCGGCAGGCGGGCATGCCAACAGCATGTCTGTAACCGCATTTCAGGACCTGCCACTGGCTGACCGGGACCGCGAGTGGGACGGCGACGCCGCCGAGAAACGAGTCCGCAAATGGGCCGGTGCGCAGGACGAACCCAACCAGAAGTACCGCGACGCGCATGTCTGGTACGACAAGGACGAGAAAGACAACTTCACCGCGTACAAGCTTTTGATCGCCGACGTGATCGGCGGGAAGCTGGAAGCCGTGCCGCGTGGGGTGATGGCCGCCGGCGGGGTCATGGACGGCGCCCGCGGCGGCGTCGACCTCCCGAAGGGCGACATCGACCGGGTGAAAAGCCACCTGGCGAAGTACTACGAGAAGATGGGCGAGACCGCGCCCTGGGACCGCGATTAGCTAGATTGCGGGCGTGAGCCCAACCCCCGCCGGGCGGTTCGCGCCGAGCCCGTCGGCCGACCTGCACATCGGCAACCTCCGCACCGCGGTGCTGGCCTGGCTGTTCGCCCGGTCCACCGGGCGGCGGTTCTTGGTGCGGGTCGAGGATCTCGATGACCGCACCTTTCCCGAAATCGGGCACCGCCAGGTGACCGACCTGGCCGCGATCGGGCTGACCTGGGACGAGCCGGTGCAATGGCAGACAGACCACCAGGAACGCTACGACGCGGTGATCGCCGAGCTGTTCGAGCGCGGCCTGCTGTACGAATGCTATTGCAGCCGAAAGGATATCGCCCAGGCGCCACGTGCCCCCCACGCCCCCGAAGGTGCCTACCCCGGCACCTGCCGCGACCTGACCGCGGCCGAACGCGCTTCGCGCCGCGCCGAAACCGGCCGCCCGCCCGCGCTGCGGCTGCGCACCGACACCTTCGTCGGCACCGTCGCCGACCTGCTGCACGGCAGCTACACCGGGATCATCGACGACTTCGTGGTGCGCCGCGGTGACGGCGTGCCCGCCTACAACCTGGCCGTAGTGGTCGATGACGCCGCCGGCGGAGTCGACCAGGTGGTGCGGGGCGACGATCTGCTGAGCTCCTCCCCACGCCAGGCCTACCTGGCACGACTGCTGGACTACCCCGAACCCACCTACGCCCACGTTCCCCTGGTACTCAACGAAGACGGCGCCCGGCTGGCCAAACGCGACGGGGCAGTCAATCTCGCCGAGATCGGCGTCGAGCGGGCGCTCGAACAGATCAGTGCCTCGCTCGGGTGGCCCCCACTCGATCTGCCCGGAATGCTGGACCGATTCGACCCGGCCGCTCTGCCCCGGCACCCGTGGATATATCAGCCCGGCTGAGCAGAAGCCTGCAGAACACCGCGCGCCCCTGTTAGCGTCCGGCGGTGCGTTCCCGACGAATTTCGCTGCTGGGGCTCCTGGTGATCCTCGCGGTGATGATTGCCGCGTGCGGAGGGAAAGCCGGTGAATCCGACGAGCCGCTCAAGTCGGCCGGTGTGCTGCGCGTCGGCACCGAAGGTGTGTACTCCCCATTCAGCTACCACGACACCGCCACCGGTCAACTCGTCGGCTATGACGTCGACGTGGCACGCGCAGTCGGCGACAAGCTCGGTGTCAGAGTCGAATTCATCGAAACCCCATGGGATTCGATCTTCGCCGCACTCGAGGCCAACCGGTTCGACGTGGTGGCCAACGAGGTCACGATCACGCCGGAACGGCAAGCCAAATATGACCTCTCCCAGCCGTATTCGATCGGCGAGGGCGTCATCGTCACCCGCACAGACGACAATTCGATCAAGACCCTCGCGGATCTGAAGGGCAAGGTGGCCGCCGAGAACGCCACCAGCAACTGGTCGGAGATCGCGCGGGCGGCCGGCGCCCGGGTGGAAGCGGTCGAAGGTTTCACCCAGGCCATCAAGCTCCTCAACCAGGGCCGAGTGGACGTCGTGGTCAACGACAGCATCGCCGTCTACGCCTATCTGGCCGAGACGAACGACAAGTCGGTGAAGATCGCGGGCACCGTGGGCGAGAAGAGCGAGCAGGGCTTCGCCGCACGCAAGGACAGCGGACTGCTGCCCGAACTCAACACCGCGCTCGACCAACTGCGGGCCGACGGCACCCTGGCGGACATCTCGCAGAAATATCTCAGGGCCGACGCCTCCGGTGCGCCTACGGCAGACGAACCCCCGCCCGCGCGATCGACATGGCAGCTCATCGCCGACAACCTGTGGCCGCTGGCCAAAGCCGCCCTGACCATGACCATTCCGTTGACGATCATCAGCTTCACGATCGGCCTGGTGATCGCCTTGGCCGTGGCACTGGCCCGGTTGTCGCCAAATGTGCTGCTGAGCAACCTGGCCCGGTTCTACATCTCGATCATCCGCGGGACACCGCTGTTGGTTCAGCTGTTCATCGTGTTCTTCGCGCTGCCCGAGTTCGGTGTGAAGATCGACCCGTTTCCCGCCGCGGTGATCGCCTTCAGCCTCAACGTCGGCGGCTATGCGGCGGAGATCATTCGCTCGGCCATCCAGAGCATCCCGAAGGGGCAGTGGGAGGCGGCCGAGACGATCGGGCTCAATTATGCCGGAACCCTGCGGCGCATCATCCTGCCGCAGGCCGCCCGAGTAGCGGTCCCCCCGTTGTCGAACACCTTGATCTCACTGGTCAAAGACACATCCCTGGCATCGACGATCCTGGTCACCGAGCTGCTCCGGCAGGCTCAGATCGTCGCGGCCCCGACATTCGAGTTCTTCGCCCTCTACGGCACGGCCGCGATCTACTACTGGGTGATCTGCCTGGTGCTGTCGTTCGGCCAGAGTCGCCTCGAACGCCGACTGGAAAGGCACGTTGCGCGATGACCACACCACGCGAAGACCGGATCGTCGCCTCCGATGTACACAAGGCCTTCGGCGACGTCCAGGTGCTCAAGGGCGTCTCGTTCACCGTGCCGCGCGGTACCGCGACCACCGTCATCGGCCCGTCCGGTTCGGGCAAGACGACGATGCTGCGCACGCTCAATGCCCTCGATGTCGCCGACTCCGGGGTGATCCGGGTCGGCGATACCGAGCTGGACTTCTCCCAGCCCGTACCCAAAGACCAGCTGCGCCGTTATCGGGCGCAAAGCGGCTTTGTGTTCCAGTCCCACAACCTCTTTCCGCACAAGACCGTGCTGCAAAACGTCACCGAAGGCCCGCTCGTGGTGCAGAAGCGCCCACGTGAGGAAGTGCTGGCCGAGGCCTCCGAACTCCTGGGCCAGGTGGGGCTGGCCGACCAGCGGGACAAGTATCCGTATCAGCTCTCGGGCGGTCAGCAGCAGCGCGTCGGTATCGCGCGGGCACTGGCACTCAAACCCAAAGTGGTGCTGTTCGACGAACCGACCTCGGCACTGGACCCGGAACTGGTCGGCGAAGTGCTCGCGGTGATCCGGGACCTGGCCGTGGAAGGCTGGACACTGGTGATCGTCACACACGAAATCCAGTTCGCCCGACAAGTTTCCGATCAGGTGCTGTTCACCGACGGTGGCGTCATCCTCGAGCAGGGGCCGCCGGCGGCGGTAATCGGTGACCCGAAAGAAGAACGCACCCGCCAGTTCCTGCAGCGGATCCTCAACCCGCTGTAGACACCGACCGCTCGATGCCCACCGCCCAGGCAACCAGCGAACGCAGATATGCGAGCACCGTGTCGTCGGGCTGGCCGGCCGGGTCCTCCAGGTGCAGGCGGGCCAGCTCCTCGATGGCCGACAACAGGATTCGTACGGTGGCACCGTCAGGATCCACGTCCGCGCCCACCGCAGCCGACAGCGGCCGGGCGGCGACTTTCCTGGCATACCGGCGCCCGAGCTCGATGCGCTCGGCCACCTGCGGGGGCGCGCCGTCGGGTGGCCGCAGGATGATGCGCCAGCTCGTCGGCGCCGCGTGCAGGTAGGCCAGAATTCCCCTGCCCAGTTGCTCCGGGTCGAGGTCGGGCTGGTCCACGGAGCCCATCCCCGCGAACGCGATCGCCGACTCCCGGTCCAGCAGGGCCGTGGTCAGACCCGGCAGGTCGGTGAACTGTTGGTAGACAACGGTCCTGGTGACTCCCGACCGCCCGGCCACCTGCTCGATGGTCAGTGCGGGATAGCCACCGTCGGCGACGATGTCGCGGGCCACGTCGAGCAGTTGGGCCCGGCGCTCTGCACCACTGAGCCGGCGCCGCGTCATTTCAGCAAGAGATCCACGGCCTTGGCCGCGCTCTGCACGGCGCTCTCCATGGTGGCCGACCAGTCCGTCGCGGTCCAGTCGCCGGCCAGGACGAGCGAGGGCACCGAGGTCTGTTGCGGTGGGCGCAGCGCATCGGTCCCCACCACCTGGGAGAAGGTGGCCTTGGGCATCTTGACCACCTGCGCCTGAACCACTTTCGCGTCCCGCGCCGCCGGATAGTAGCGACGCAGCAGCGCCATCTGCTCGTCGACAATGTCGTCGTTGCTCTTGTGGATCTGCTCGTACGCGCCGCTCGTGGTCAGGCAGTACAACCAAGCGCGGTCGGTGTTGCGGCCGTGCATGAGCTGGCGGTCGAAGACCTCATCGATCACCCCGGTGCCGCCGATGAGTCCCTCGAATGCGGATTCGGTGCCCAACGGCCGGTCGAGGTAGAGATTGGTGCTGACGATAGGGGTATAACCCAGTTTGTCGGCAGCCGCATAGATCTCGGGGTGCTCGGGGAGGTCGTCGAGCAGCCCGCCGATATTGGAGTTCGGGACCGCACACACCACCGCGTCGGCAGGAACCTCGGTGCCGTCGGCGAGCAACACCGCGGTGACGGAACCGTTTTCGATACGGATCTTTCGCGCGACGGCGCGGTAACGGACGTCGACGCCGCGTTCGGCGAACACTTTCAGCGCCCCGGCGATGTAGAGCGTGTCGAGGTCGACGGTGGGGTAACCGATGGTGACCGGGGTGCGGTGTTTCACCCCGAGTCGGAACCCGGTGGCCATCACGTTGGCGAACACCTTGGCGGATTCGCGGGCCACCGGCTCGGCGGCGATACCGAGAGCCAGCCAGTCCCACAAGGCTTCCCGCGCCGGCGCCGGCATGCCGACCCGCTCGAACCATTGCTCGGTGGTCAGGTCCGCCAGGTCGGCCGGTTGATGCAACGCCTGCCAACCCAACCGCAGGGTCGCGCGGGCTGCCCGCAGCCGGTCAGCCCAGCTCGCGTCGGGGTGCACCCCGAACAGGGTCCGGATCGCGCCGACGCCCGTGGTCTGCATGGTGACCTTGCGCCCGTCGGGCCAGCGCAGCGTGGACGATTTCGGGAACGCGATGTGCTGCCGGGTGCCCACGCTCGTCAGATAGCGGTAGAGGTGCTGATAGCCGCTGGCGATCACGTGCTGGCCGTTGTCCGGGATGTCGTCGACAGTCTCGGCGCGCATCGCATGCGTGCGTCCGCCGAGTTGGCCCCGGCGCTCCAGCAGGGTGACGTTCTTGCCCGCTTCACTCAGCCATACCGCGGCGGCCAGGCCGGCCAGCCCGCCGCCGATCACCACGTAGCGATCACCCATGTTGCAGCTCCCTCCGTCGACCAACTTGCAAATTGTAAGTTAGCCGTGGGGGTGCGCGGGTGCTATTGGACGGGCGAGCGGCCCTGCGCCGCACGCTGCGCAGCCGCCAGCAATGCGTCACGGAACTGCGGGTGGGCGATCGCGGCCAACGCCTCGCCGCGCTCACGGACCGTCCGGCCCTCCAATTCGGCTGCGCCGTACTCGGTGACGATCACGTCCACCTGATGCCGAGGTGTCGTGATGACCGCGCCGGGGCCGAACCACGGCACGATGCGTGACTGGAGCACACCGTCCTTCTCGAACGTCGAGGGCAGACAAATCAATGAGCGGTCCGACAACTCAAGGCCGGCCCCGGCCACGAAATCCTCGGCGCCGCCGATCCCGCTGAATTGATCGCCGGCGATGGTGTCGGCGACCACCTGGCCGTGGATGTCGACACCGAGCGCACCGTTGATCGTGATCATGTCGTTGTTCGCACCGATCACCTCGGGTGCGTTGACGATCTCCACGGGGAGGAACGCGACATCGGTGTTGCCGTCGAGCCACTCATAGAGATCGGTCGAGCCGAACGCGAACGTCGTCACGCTCACACCGTCGTACAGTCCCTTGCCACCATTGGTGACCTTGCCGGCCCGGTGCAACTGCATGCACCCATCGGTGAACATCTCACTGTGCAGCCCGTAGTCTCCCCCGTCCCCCTCGGCGAGCAGCGCGGCGATCTGGCTGGGGATCGAGCCGATGCCCGTCTGCAGCGTCGCGCCCGACGGGATGTACTCGACAGCGTGCCCCGCGATCGCTCTGTCGACATCGGTGGGCGATGCCGCGGGCAGTGCAAGTGGTGCGTCGGTCGAGTGCACCAGAATGTCGATCTCATCGATGTGCAGCGCATGACGGTAATCGTCGAGCCCGAATGTCCGTGGATAGGCATCCGATGCCTCGGCGACGAGCAGCCGCTGCGGATCGGCCCCCGCGCGGCGCAGTTCGCCCACGGTGCCACCCGCATGCAGCGACAGCGAGCACCAGCCACCCGCGTCGGGCGGCGAAACAACGGTCGTCATCACGCGCGGCGCCTGGCGCTTGAGCAACGGGGCGAACCGACGAAAATCCGCAGGCATGAATTCCACATCGGCACCCATGTCCCGCAACGCCCGCTCGAAGGGACCGAAGAAGCCCGACAGAAAATGCACACCCGCCTGGGTGAACAGTTCGGTGCCCACCCCGAGCAGCGCACCGTAGACGCGCAGGTCCACCCAATCCGTACGTTCGCCCAGCGCGCGCAGGAACCCTGGAGGCTGGCCGGGCCCCAACGGGATCCCGAGCGTGTCGGTGGTCTCCAGGCGTGCAGCGGCCTGTTGGGCGGTGAGCTCTTCCGGCATGGCGTCACTCTTTCGCGAGCGGACTCGTTTGTACACCCGCCCCGAACCGTTCGCAGGCTGCGGTGCACCGCGTGGTCCGATTTCCGCCAGCGCCCCGATGGGGGTGCTCATAACGTCACCGGCATGACATCACAGCCTGGCCTTCATCGAATTACCATGTGGTTCATGGCGATTGCCGCCGCCCTTGGCACGGCCGCGATCTATCCGCTGCAGCCCGCGATATCCGGTGTGGCTGAGAGCCTTGACATCTCGATCGCCCAGGTTGGTATCGCGCTAGCGTGCGGTCCCGTCGGCTACCTGCTCGGGCTGGCGATGCTGGTCCCGCTGGTCGACCGGTTTCCGCCAAATCACGTACTCGCTGCGCAGTTCGGCGCGCTGGCCGTGGCCTTGGCCGTCAACGCCACCGCAGGCACCCCGTGGACCCTGGGGTTCACCGTCGGGGTGATCGGCGCCTGTTCCACCGTCGGCGCACAGTTGAGCTCGATCACCGCGCGCTTCGTCCCGAACGGATATCGGGCCACTGCGCTGGGAATTGTGACGGCGGGCATCTCGGCCGGCATCATCGGCGGCCGCATCGCCGGTGGCTGGCTGACGGATGCGGTCGGGTGGCGGGGCGGCCTGCTCGCGTTCGCGCTCGCATGCGCCGTTGCCGCGCTGGTGGCCTTACGGGCACTGCCCGCCACGGCAGGTTCGGCCACGAGCGGCTATCTCGCGACGCTTCGGGGCCTGCCCGGCCTATACCTGCGATTCCCGTCGCTGCGCTTCGCCGCGGTGCGTGGCGCGCTATGGTTCTTCGCCTTCTGTGCAATGTGGGCCGGCCTGGCCGTCGCGCTGGCCGCGCCGCCCTATTCCTATTCAGCCGAACGAATCGGCCTGTACGCCCTCGCCGGTCTGCTGGGCATCGTCGCGACACGGATTGCCGGCACGTGGACCGACCGCGCCGGCGCGCGACGAGTGATGTTGATCGGCCTGGCCGTCGCCGCGCTGGGCGCGGTCGTCCTGGGCGCGTGGCTGTCGAACCCGGTGTCCACGATCATCGGTCTCGCCGTGTTCGACGCCGGACTGTTCGCGGCCCAAGTCGCCAATCAGAGCGTGGTTTTGGCGATCGACCCGACGGCGCCGGCACAGTTCAACAGCGCCTACATGGTGGTCTACTTCGTGGGCGGCAGCCTGGGCACGGCCTTCGGCGCAGCCGCCGTCGGATGGCTGGGCTGGCCGGCCACCACCGCCGTCACCGCCGGGGCGATCGCGGCTGCCATGGTGCTGGCCGCCGCCGGGCAAGCCGCCGGGCGGGAGGCGGGTCAACGCTATCGACGCTCTTGGGCAACCCCGTAGTAGCGGCCGAGTACGTCGGCGCGCAGCTCGTCGAACTCGCCGGCGACGATCGACGCCCGGATCTGGTCCACCAGCCGGATCACGAACCGCTCGTTGTGGATCGTGCACAGCGTGGCCGACAGCATCTCCTTGGCCTTGAACAGATGCCGGATATAGGCGCGCGAGTAGTTGGCGCAGGTATAGCAATCGCACTCGGCGTCGATCGGGGTGAAATCCCGCTTGTACTTCGCACCGGTGATGTTGAACCGCCCCGTCGCCGAGTACACCGCCGCATTGCGCGCCACCCGCGACGGCGACACGCAATCGAAGGTGTCAGCCCCGGCGGCCACCGCGTCGAACAGGTCGTCGGGCTCACTGATCCCGAGCAGATGCCGCGGCTTGTCGGCGGGCAGTTCACTGCTGACCCAGCCGACGATGGTGGCCAGGTTCTGTTTCTCCAGGGCGCCGCCGATGCCGTAGCCGTCGAAACCGAGACCCTCGGCCGCACCGGCCTCCTGCCCGATCGTGGCCAGCCCGCGGGCGGCCTGCCGACGCAGATCCTCGTACTGGGCGCCCTGCACCACACCGAACAACGCCTGCCGCGGCCGCTCCGGTGACAACCCCTGCAGGCGGTGGTGCTCGGCCAGGCATCGCACCGCCCACTCATGGGTGCGCTGCACCGAGCTCTCCTGATAGCCGCGCGTGTTGACCAGGGTGGTGAGCTCGTCGAACGCGAAGATGATGTCGGCGCCGAGCTGGTTCTGGATGCCGATCGAGACCTCGGGGGTGAACCGGTGCTTCGAGCCGTCCAGATGCGAGCGGAACGTGACACCGTCGTCATCCACGACGGCCAGGCGCTCCTTGCCCTTGGCGATGATGTCGTCGGTCTGCAGCCGGTCGGTGTCCATGGCCAGGACCTTCTTGAACCCGACACCCAACGACATCACCTGGAAGCCGCCGCTGTCGGTGAAGGTGGGCCCCGGCCAGTTCATGAACGCCCCGAGCCCGCCGGCCTCGGCCACGATGTCGGGGCCCGGCTGCAGGTAGAGGTGGTAGGCATTGGCCAGGATGGCTTGGGCACCAAGCTGTTTCATCGCCTCGGGCAACACCGATTTCACGGTGGCCGCGGTACCGACCGCGATGAAGGCCGGGGTGTGGATATCGCCGTGCGGAGTGTGAATGGTCCCGACCCGGCCGAGTCGGCCGGGCAACTCGGCCTCCACGGTGAAATACGGCTGGTCCACACCTGGTATTCAACCGGATGCGCGTCCGATTTCCGTCACGGGGGCGGACGCGACCATACTGCGGACGTGAATTTGGTCATGAGCCGCCCCATTGTCATCGCCACCGGATTTGCTGTCTGTCTGGCTGCGCTCGCCGGATGCTCGTCGCAGGAATCGGGTTCGTCCGGGAAGTCCGGCCAGGGCCGGGTCACCTTCGGTCCCAATGACGCCGGTCCGGTGACCAGCGTCAGTTGTGAGACCAAAGACGGGCTGACCACGATCGGGATCGAGGGCAAGATGCCGGCCTCGGTGGTGCTGACCGAGGGGGAGGCCCCGGCGGTGCAGTCGGTGAACATCGGTGACGTGAACGGCGAGGGCGCGTCGCTGACCTACCTGTCCGGCCTGTCCGGCGCACCGGTGGTGGCCGCGCGCGACGGCAAGGGCTACACCATCACCGGCACCGGCATGGGCATCGACCCCAACGAGCCGGGTACCCCGGTGGACATGCCGTTCGACATCGCCGTCACCTGCCCCTAGCCGTGCCGTCGGCGAGGAACTCGACGATCACCTGGGCGAGTTCCTCGCCGGCGTCTTCCTGCAGGAAATGGCCGGCATCACCGATCACCGGATGATCGATGCCCTGCGCTCCGCGCATCTCCCGCTTGAAGATCGGCGCCATACCGCCGGTGATCGGGTCACCGTCGCTGAACGCCACCAGCATCGGGGTCTGGCCGGCCGACAACACTTTCCATGCTGACCGGTTGGCAGCCGAGGCCGGATCATCGGGGCCGGTGGGGACCAGGCCCGGCATCGCCCGGGGACCGGCACAGTAAGAATCATCGGGGAACGGCGCATCGTAGGCCGCCAGGACCTCATCGCTGACCGGGCGCCGGCAACCCGCCGCGACGAACCTGCCGACGTCGATCGTGGGCAAGCTCTGAATGGCCGTGCGAAACTGCCACCAGATCTCGGGCATCGGGATGTCGCCGGTCGGCAGTCCGGTGTTGGCCACGACGATATGGGCGAATCGGTCAGGGTGTTCTGCGGCCAGGCGCAACCCGATCAGCCCGCCCCAATCCTGACCGACCAACGTGACCCGCCGCAGATCGAGAACGTCGAAGGCGAGCGCGCGCATCCATTCGACGTGCCGTGCATAACTGTGGTCCTCGATGCGGGTGGGTTTGTCCGACCGGCCGAACCCGACGAGGTCGGGGCAGATCACCCGGTGCCCGGCCGCGGCCAGGATCGGGATCATCCGCCGGTACAGAAAAGACCACGATGGTTCCCCATGCAACAACAGCACCGGGTCCGCATCCGGCGGCCCGGCCTGCACCCAGGCCACCCGCAACCGACCGCCGTCGCCGTCATCGATGTCGGAAAACTCTGGCGCATACGGAAATTCAGGTATCTCAGCGAAGCGAGCGTCAGGAGTGCGCAGTATTTCCATGGCCTCGAACTTACGAGCGCACCGCCACCGGTACCGACAATTCCACCAAACCCACGCCGAGCACCTGCACGAACTCCATACTTCTGCCTGACAGTCCGCCACCTGCGACGGGCTGCACAACCGTGAGGAGAGCAGTGGTGAAGCGTGAGTTCCTGGTAGCCGTCGGCGGCGCCGCGATCGTCATCGCCGGCCTGTCCGGCTGTTCGTCGAGCGACAAGAACGACACCTCCGGCGAGGAAACGGCCACCGCCTCGGCTGCGCCGACGACGTCGGTGGTGAGCGGCGACACGACCGCCACGACCGGCTCGGGCACCGCCCGGGTCAGCATCGACGGCAAGGACCACAAGGTCGAGGGCACGGTCATGTGTGCCACGGTCGCAGGCAATGTCACCCTGAACGTCGGACAGGGCATGTCCGGAGTCAGCGCCACACTCAGCGAGGGCGACCAGCCATCGGTGACCGCCCTGGCACTCGGCAACATCGACGGAGTCAGCCTCGGCTACACCCCGGGTGTGCCCGGCGGCAGCGCCGAAGCCACCAAGGATGGCAACAAGTACACGATCAAGGGAGAAGCGACCGGCATGGACGGGATGAGCCCGGTGACCAAGCCTTTCGAACTCGAAGTCTCCTGTCCTTGACGAAACCACTCACAACTAGCAAAGCTCTGACATAGTGTGGGCCCGGACTGATCCCGGGCCCACACTCCGTCCTCAGTCGTTTTCAATCGCGACCGGAGGTGCACCGTGGCCAATCACCGGAAACGCGGACGTACGTCTACCGCCGTCGTAGTCGGCGCCACCGCGGGAATGACCGCGATCCTCACCTTCGGACAGGTCGCCGACGCGCTCGCGGCAACGCTGCCGGGCAACAACGCTGTCATCGGAATCGGCGGCAGGGGCGACACCCTGGGTGAGCGGATCCCGAACAAGTTCGAAGGCAACTACGTGCCGTACAACGGCGGTTATGCCGGACCGGCGGCGGATCGGTACTACCCGGTCGCATATTCGGCCACGTTGCCGATCGACACGAGCGTGGCCGACGGGCGCCAACCACTGATCGACGAAGTGACCGCGGCCCGCACCGAAGTCGGTCCGAGCGGGACGGTCTACATCGTCGGCTACTCCGAGGGAAGTCTGGTGGCCGAGAACTACAAGCGCGAACTCAACGCCGGAACGGTCGACCCCGGCGGAAACATCGCGTTCGTGTACATCGCTGCACCGACGGTGCCCAACGGCGGCATCTACGCCCGCTTCCCGAATCTGGGTCCGCTCGGACTGCTCGGCTTCACCAGCACCGGGGCCGCGGCCCCCACGCCCTACGACCAGACCTTCATCACCGTCGAATACGACCCGATCGGCGACTTCCCGGCCTACGCCAACCCACTGTCACTGGCCAACGCCGCGGCCGGGTTCTTCTATCTGCATGGTGACCCGACGCCGGATACCACCGACCTGAACGACCCGGACGCGATCATCGTGACGCCGATAGCCAAGCCCGGTGGCGGCACCGACACCTACATCCTGGTCAAAACCGAACACCTGCCCTTGCTGCAGCCCATCCGGGACGTGTCGCTGGCCCTGAACGCCGTGGCGTTCACCGAGCCGGTGCTCGGGGCGATCGAACCGACGCTCAAGCTCGCAGTCGACATGGGCTACACCGATCGGGATTACTCCGATCCCGCCACACCGACCCGCTTCTCGTTGATCACTCCCCCCAAGCGGATCGCCGAGACAATCAAACAGTTGCCCGGCGCTTTGCAGGAAGGCGCGGACAACGTCAAGGACGGATTGCCGTCCACCACATCACCTTCGACGACGCCGGGACCGACCGATCGCAGCACTACGAAGAAGGCGGACCCCAAGGTCAGCTCGCCCAAGGTCAGCTCGCCCACGGTCGACTCGCCCAAGATCGACGTCCCGAAGAAACCCGTCAAGCGCATGCCCACCCACCGGCGGGACGACGTGCGCAATGCCATGTCGGACGTCGCGAAGAATGTCAGGAACACGTTCAAACCGCACAAGCCGAAACACCAGGCCAAGCCCAAGACCGAGTCATCCACCGAGTCAGACGCAGGCAAGGCCGCCTGACTCCCTGATGTCATGCTGGGAGCATGACTCAACGGCGCGCCTGGTTCCTGTTGCTGTGCCTGCTCTTCTCGATCGTGGGATGTTCGTCGTCTCCTGACCCGGCCGATCGTTTTGCGGCGTTCGCCGATGCGCTGCAGCGCAAAGACGCTCATGCCGCCGCTGCCGAGACCAGCGATCCCGTAGCGGCCGAGACGGCAATCAAGTCGATGTTCGACGGCATGGGCGACGCCGCGACGGTCAAGGTCAGCACCGAACCCGATGATCAAGCCGGCGCAACACTGAAGTATCAGTGGTCTTGGGGGGAGGGCCGGGATTTCGCCTACGACACCACCGGCACCGCCACCAAGACCGGCGACGACTGGCGCATCTCCTGGGCACCGACTGTGTTGCACCGAGACCTGCGGGACGGCTTGAGGTTTCAATACAGCACCGACAGCGACCTGCAGACCCCGGTGCTGGACCGCACCGGTCAGCCGCTGATGACGTGGCAGACCGTGGGCGTGATCTCCCTGGAACGCGCCCACCTCGATTCGGCGGCCCCGCTCGCCGCACTGCTCGCGCCCTTCGATGCCACCACCACCGCGGAATCCATCAACGCACAGTTCGCGTCGAACTCAGATGATCGGGTGACGGTGATGAAGCTGCGCGAAGACGACCTCGCCACGGTGCGCGACCAACTCAGCCACGTTCCCGGCGTCGCGGTGACCGAACAGGGTGAGCTGCTGACCACGGACCGGGCTTTGTCCTCGCCCGCCATGAGCGGGCTGGCCCAGATCTGGCACGACCGGATCACCGAAGCCGCCGGTTGGTCGGTGTATCTGGTCGACGCGGATGGCGCGCCCGCACAACGATTGGCCGCACAACCACCGGCCCCCACCGAGCCGATGCGCACCACCATCGACCTGCGACTGCAGCTGCTCGCACAGCAGGCGGTGGCCCAGGAGGGCCGGCCCGCCGTCGTGGTGGCGATCTCCGGTTCGACGGGCGGCATCCTGGCCGCCGCGCAGAACTCCGCCGCCGATCCACAAGGCGCCATTGCCTTTTCGGGCCTCTATCCGCCAGGGTCGACGTTCAAGACGATCACCACGGCTGCCGCGCTGGAGGCCAACCTTGCGACCCCGGCATCCCCGGTGGCCTGCCCTGGCCGGTTGACCATCGAGAACCGCACCATTCCCAACGACGACGACTTCGACCTGGGGACAGTGCCGTTGACGTCGGCGTTCTCCCATTCGTGCAACACCAGCATGGCGGCACTGTCGGACAAGCTGCCCGCCGATGCACTGACCAAGACCGCCCGCGCCTTCGGCATCGGGGTGGACTTCACCATCCCCGGCCTGACCACGGTGACCGGCAAGGTTCCCAACGCCGACACCGCCGCCCAACGGGTCGAAAACGGTATCGGCCAGGGCACCGTGACCGTCAGCCCGTTCGGGCTCGCGGTGGCCGAGGCCAGCCTGGCCCACGGCTCGACCATCCTGCCCAACCTGGTCGACGGCGACAAGGTGACCGCCGATACCCCCTCGCAGCCCCTGCCTGCCACCGTCACCGCGGCGCTACGGGACATGATGCGCAAAACCGTCACCGAAGGAACGGCAAGCCAATTGAGCGACATCCCCGACCTGGGCGGCAAGACGGGGACGGCGGAGTTCGGCGACAACACGCATTCACACGGCTGGTTCGCCGGGATCGCCGGCGACATCGCGTTCGCCACCCTGGTGGTGGGCGGCGACTCGTCGGCGCCCGCGGTCAAGATCTCCGGAGACTTCCTGCAATCGGCCGGCTAGACCGATCCGGCAGCCAGGTGCACCAGACCTGAGGCGACCGCGAAGCGCGGGCCGTGCACACCGTCGATATTGGCTCGCCCCACCACAACCCCCACGCCGCGCAGCGACTCACCAACCGTACGCAGCAGCTCATCGTCGAGCGCGCCGCCACCGGCCAGCACCAACGCGGTCGGGGGTTTGTCGAACGCGGCCAGGCAGCGAGCAATGTTGGCGGCCACGGTTTCCTGCTTGATCGCCAGTCGAAGGCTGCGCCATTCCTCGGCGGCCAGTTTGGTGGAGAAGGGCACCAACCCGGCTGTGCCGCGCGTGCACAGCCGGCCGATCGCATCGGCCGGGGCCGGGGCATCGAGGAACAACCGCCGTCCGTCCTCCTCGTGAGCCACGTGCGGGCCCTCGACCCGGATCGCCGGGGTGCGCTTGACCCGCTCGGCCAGTGCCCGCGGGATGTTCAGCATGCCGGCCACCGCGACGGTGATGGTCTCCCCAGCGCCGGCCGCCGTGACCGTGCACTCCGCACCGATCAAATCGATGGTGCCGCCACCGATGTCACACACCACCGAATCCGGCGGCAACCCCGGGGTGGTGCGGGCACCCCGGCCGGCGGCCTCCGGCTCGGTGGCGATGGTGCTGGCCGGGCGTCCGGTCAGCTCGGTCAGCGTCGCCGCCGCGTCCTCGACGTGATCGGCGGCCAGCAAGGCCACCACCGTGCCCCGCGCGTCGGCCACGCCCCGGCGCAGCCACGTCCCGCTGTCCAGCGCGGCGAGTTCGGTGAAAAAGGCGTCGTCGACGGCTATCTCGTGGTCGGCCGTCGGGATGGAGCGCAACCGGATCCGCACGACGCTGCCCGGGAGTTCCCGCCGAAGAATGGTGTGGGCCTGGGCCGGCGAGTACCGCACGGGCGCGCCGTCGATCCGGAACTCGACGTAGTCATCGTCCACGGCGGGAGGTTGCGGCGCTTCGGTGCGGGCGGTGACCGCGATGGCCGGGGAATCCGCGAGCTCGCGGGTGAACTCGGCGACGTCGTGGATCTGATCATGACCTAGTTCCAATGCCGCACACAGCGCAATCGGATCCGCCAGCGCCCGGTAGGCGCGTCCCTCGGCCACCACTTCCACCGCCACCAGCACCCCTGACGCCAGCCCGTCGAGGCCCACCTCATCGACCACGGGGACATCGAGCGGAATCCGGTTGCGGATCAGCACCGCATCGTCCTGGGCGGCCAGCACACCCGCGATCGTCCAGCCGTTCCCCGCGGCGGCGGTGATCGCCTCGGCAGCCACCTCGAAATCGGTGTCGCCGTCGACCGAGACGATCACCGGGCCGGCTTGGGGTCCGGCCGTCAGCTCGCCCAGCGGCACATGCCGGCCCACCGCATAGCCCGTGCCAGCCGGGGTGCTGGCATCGGGCCTACGCAGGCTGCGCACCGGTGAGCGCGGCGACGGCGCCGGGGCCAACGGGGCGGTCTCGGTGTCGACCGGCCGGATCTTCGAAAGCACCAAGGCGTCTGCCCGCACGCCGGCGTCGACCTCGATACGGTGCAGCAGTGCCGCGGCTCCCTCCAAGGAATCCCGGGATCCCTTGCGGCCCCGGGTCGGCGCCTGACCATGGGTGAGCGGCTCGACGACGCCGTTGGTGATGCGGGCCAGGACAATCTCGGTGGTGTGGTTGCCCACGTCGATGCCCGCGATCACCCTCACCGCAACAGACCCCGGCGGGCATAGACGGCGGCGGCTTGGCGCACCAGTTCGGCGCACCGCACGGCACCGCGCGTTTCCAGCGACGACTGCAGCGCATCGAGTTCGGCAGCGGTGGAGCGGTGCGGACGCAGCGCCTCGTAGAGAGCCATCACCTGGTCATCGTCGATCGTGGCCAATTCAGCTGCGCGAAGGAAGTTTTCGGCGAGTTGCGGGTTGCCGTGCTCCTCGGCGACAACGGCCTGATGGGCCAGCGCCGCCGGGTCCATCCGCAGGTCCGACAGGCCCAGCTTGCCGTCGACGGCGGCTTCGGCCGTGTATTTCTCACTCATTTCCGGGTCACCTCCACCGTGACGGGTGCCTGTCCCGGTTCACAGGCTTCACGCTCCAGTGCCACCAACGCGACGGCACGGGCGTGGTAGCGGGCCGAGATCGACTCGTCGGTGCCGCCGGTCAGAATCGGTACCGGCGCCATGCCCTTGGCGTGGCGGGCCGCGTTGCGGCCCAGTTCCCGATAGTTCTTGGCGGTCAACAACGGCGCCACGCTGAACAGCTCCAGGTTGGCCAGCGGTGCCAGATCACGGCGGTGAATCAGCGCCGTGCCCTTGCCCTGCAAGCCGATTCCGATCCCCGACCCGGACAGCTTGGCCGCGGTCAGGCCGATCAGGCCGACGTCGATGGTCGAGCGCACCCGTACGAACCGCGGTACACAGCCCTCCTCTTCCAGCCCGGCGGACAGCTGGCGGATCACCTCGCCGATCGGCAGGCCGCACAGGCTCAGCCACACGCTGCGCCCCAGCGCCGGTGACAGGCCGATGCACACCTCCCGCGGATCGCTGCCCTGCCGCGCGGTTTCGAGGTCGGTGACGCTGATGTGGCCGGCATGCTCGGTTTGGTCGGCGGTGAGCTCGGCCGCGCTGCGCTGCTGGCGGATGGTGTCGATCTCGGCCCGGCGCTGCTCGGTGAGCGTGTAACCCGTTGCCGGACCGGTGTAATCGTTCGGATCGGTGATCTTGGACAGTACCCGGAACTGCTCATCGAAGATCGCCGAGGTCTGCAGCTGGTCGCCGCGCAGCCGTTCGACGGTCAGCCGCATGATGGCTTCGGCCTCGTCGTCGTAACCGGTGCGCTTGAGGGAGGCGACCACGTCGAACACCGTGAGCTGTCTGGCCTCGATGGCATTGGCGGCCTCCGCGACGGCCTTCGGGTCCCCGGGTGGCAGATCGCGTGACCCATTGGCGATCACCACCTCCTCGATGTGGGTGTCGTCGAAATCGGCCAGGCCCAGGTCGCGGTACACGGCCTGCACGGCGGTGGCCGCGCGGCGCCGCACCGCCGCCAGGTGCTCGGGCGACACCGTGCGTAGCCCACCGTCGGCTCCCCAATCCCGTTGCAGAACCAGGAAATCGTCCATGTCGTCGGAGTTGAAGTTGGACAGCGCGAACGCGTTGTCGTAGCGCGGGATGGAGCCGAATCCGGAGAAGATGAAATCCGCGCCGGCCAGCAGCACCGGCAGGGTGTGCGCGCTGCGGCGGATGTCGGATTCGGAGATCAAGTTGTCGTTGCCCGCGCACGACTCCAGATCCCGCATCATCACCATCAGGTTCTCGGCAAGCAACTCCTTCATGCCCTCGGGTACCGAGGCCACCACACCGACCCCGTCGATGCCGCCGTTCTGCACACCCTGGGAGCCCAGCGCCCGGGCCAGCGAGACACAGCGAGATTCCAGGTAGAGGATCGAACACTTCTCGGCCGCACCCATCAGCACCTCGGCGCCGCCGCCGCTGGTGACCCGCATCTTCAAACCACGCGAGGCGTAGGCACTCGTCAAGATCGCCTTGGAGAACGGGGTGTCATCGCCGTCGACGAACACCTGCTCGGTGCCGTAGATGGAAATGGTCTCCGCGTAACTGGTCAGCCCGCGCAGGCCCAACCGCAGTTCCAGCGCCTCCTCGATCGAGCATTGAGCCATCGCCCCGGGTATGCCCACCTGCGAACCGATCAGCAGCGCAACGGCATTCGACGGGGCGTCGCCGAGCACCGGCACCGTCGTCTCGACCTCGCGGAACCCGTAGGCCACCGCGCTGGCCGCGTCGGCGGCGATCAGCATCGGATCGTCGAGCTGGTTGGTGACATGGGCTTGATTGCTCGGGGTGCGCCGGGCACGCATCTTGGCCATCGCCACCTGCATCTCGACCGGCGTCAAAAGCGCGATGACCCGGGCCAGTTTGGCCGGCGTGGTGCCGCCGATCAGCCGGACCACCTCGGCGCGGGACACATTCAGGTCGACGGTTTTGCGGGCCAGGTCGACGTCGGTCATCGCCATCGCCTCGGGCGCGACCTCGAGGTCCAGGCCATACCGGGCGATGAACTCGTCGATCACGTCGAAATCCGCGGCAGCCTTGCCGTCCATCTCGACGACCTGCCCGTCGCGCACCACAAGTGACGGTTCTGGATCGTGCGGGCTGCGCATCGCGACCAGGCCCAGCTCCGGATTCGCCACGCTGAACCCGTCGAGGTTCACCGGCTTCGCTTCGAGTATCCGCATCCTGCCGAGGTAGGCACCGCCGTCGTCCGCCACGCCGACCATTTTGCGTGACGAACCCTATTTGGTCTACCCATTACGCCTTTTGGTGTCAGACGCCGGCCGCAACCTCCAGCGCCTTCAGCGAGTCCTCCAGATGACCGAGCATGCGCTGCAGATGCGGCACACTGCGCCGGCAGCCCACCAGCCCGAAATCCAGGTTGTCGGCATTGTTGGCCAAGGTGATGTTCATCGCCTGCCCGTCCAGCGCGATCGACAGCGGATAGTTGCCGTCGAGCCGAGCACCCTTCCAGTACAACGGATGTCGCGGGCCCGGCACATTGGAGATGACCAGGTTGAACGGCGGCGAGGTGGCCCGGACGAAGCCCGGCACGGCGGCCAGACCGAGCGGCGCGATCATCATCGCCGACAACGCCAGGGCCTGAACCCGGGGCAGCTCGGAAAACACCTTCTTGTTGCCCCGCATCGACTCACCGATGACCTTCAGCCTCCCGGCGGGATCGTCCAGATCGGTACCCAAATTGCACAGCACCGAACCGACCAGATTTCCGCCGGCGTCGGCCTCGTGCTCAGCGCGCAGGCTCACCGGGACCATCGCGATCAACGGCCGGTCCGGCAGTGCATCCTGCTCCAACAGATACGCGCGCAACGCACCGGCACACACCGCCAGCACCACGTCGTTGACCGTGGACCCGGCGGCCTGCGAAATCCGCTTGAACCGCTCCAGCGGCCACGACTGCGCTGCGACTCGACGGGCCCCACCGATCTTGACGTTGAACATCGTCTTGGGAGCCGCGAACGGCAGCGTGAGCTGTTGTTCCAGCAGCCCCGTACGGGCCAGCTTGACCGTCGACGGCGCCAGCCCGGCCACCGCGCCGACGGTGTCGCTGACCGTCTTCATCACCGACGAACCCTGGTGCGGGCGCTTGCGGCGCGGCAGTGCCCACGGCACCCGCACCTCGGTGTCGTCGGGATCCTCCGACAGCGTGCGCATCAACAGCTTGAGCGCCGAGACTCCATCGATCAGCGAATGGTGCATCTTGGTGTAGACCGCGAACCGGCCATCGGCCAGGCCTTCGATCAGGTGCGCTTCCCACAGCGGCCGGTGCCGGTCGAGCAGACTGCCATGCAGTCGCGAGGTCAGCTCCAACAGATCGCGGACCCGGCCCGGCGACGGCAAACCCGAGCGACGCAGGTGATAGTCCAGGTCGACGTCCTCGTCATACGTCCAGCCGACGTTGGCGATACCGCCCAGAATGGTTGCCGGGTGCTTGCGGAACACGGGCTCGACCTCGGTGTGGGCCACCATCTCGTCGTACAGCTCGCGCACGAACTCTCGCCCCGCACCGGCCGGGGGCTCGTAGAGCGCGAGGCCGCCGACGTGGAACGGGTGCTCCCGGGTCTCGGCGATCAGAAACATCGAATCGGTCGGCGACATCAGCTCCATGGACACATTCAACGCCGATGCGGCAGACCCCACGCTGCGCATGGCAAAACAAGTAGCCGACTACGCGTTCCCGGCCGCCGACAAGCACGCAGGATCTGTGCATGGCCACCACGGCGCGCAAGATTCTCGCACTGATCAGAATCGTCAACGGTGCGGCGGGACTGCTCGCACCCGAGAAGCTGCTGGGCCGCCTCGGCGTCGACACCGCCCAGGATCGCTCCGGCACCTATCCCTTCCGCATGTTCGGTATCCGCACCGTCATCATCGGCCTCGAGCTCCTGATGCTGCGCGGCGCGGAACTGCGTCGCGCCGAGAAACTCGCGGTGCTCATCCACGCCAGCGACACCGTCTCGGCCGCCGTCACCGCGGCCCGCGGCGATCTGCCACGCAAACCGGGATTGGTCGCCATAGTCATCTCCGCAATCAACACCGCACTCGCCGTCACCGCATGGAAAGGAGGCCGGGATGTCCTCCCTGCTGACACGGTGGTTCATCAAAGCCACTGAGATCGTCGACCGCCGTATCGGGTGGGACAAACTTCCGCCGTGGATCGGGCTCTCGGTACTGATCGGGGTTCGCGACGCGCTGCGCGAGCACAATCTCTACGACACCTATCGGGGTGATCCCCCGGCCGCACCGACGCACGACCCTGCCGACTACCTGACCGTCAGGACCGTCGACGGCTCCTACAACGATCTGTCGGCACCTTCGATGGGCATGGCCAACACCCGGTTCGGGCGCAACGTACCGCTGGACAAGGGACATGGCGAGCAGCCGCCACACCTGATGGACCCCAACCCGCGGCTCGTCGGCAACGAGCTGCTGCAACGCGGAGACGAGTTCAAACCGGCCACGACACTCAACGTGCTGGCGGCGGCCTGGCTGCAGTTCGAGACCCGCGACTGGTTCAGCCACGGCACCGACCCGACCAAGATGATCGAGATTCCGCTACCCGAAGGCGAGGCGGACTGGGACGTCAAAGGGGACGGCCCCGCCATCCGGATCCCGTCCACGCCCGCCGACCCCACCGCAGCGCCCGGGCAGCAGCCACCGACCTTCCTCAACACCGAGACCCACTGGTGGGACGCCTCTCAGATCTACGGCAGCAATCAACAGTTCCAGGATGCGATCCGCACCCCCAAGCAAGCCAACGACGGCAAGGTGCGCATCGACGCCGACGGGTTCATCGACCTCGACCCGAACTTGCTCGGCGAGTCCGGCGGAGCCGACGGCTGGTGGCTCGGCCTGGAACTCATGGGCACGATCTTCCTGCGTGAGCACAACGCCATCTGCGATCGGCTGAAGGCCGCCTACCCGGCGTGGTCGGGCGATCAGATCTTCAACAAGGCCCGGATGATCAACGCCGCCCTGATCGCCAAGATCCACACCATCGAGTGGACACCGGCGATCCTGGGGCACCCGACGCTGCAGATCGGCATGCGGGCCAACTGGTTCGGCCTGGCCGGCGAGCGGGTCAAGGAGCTGATCGGGCGGGTGAGCTCGAGCGAGGCGATCAGCGGTGTCCTCGGATCGGCCACCGACCACCACTCGGCGCCGTACTCCATCACCGAGGATTTCGTCACCGTCTACCGCATGCACCCGCTGGTGCCGGACAAGTACGAATTCCTCAACGTGTCCGGAGCCGCTGCGCCGCAGGAACTCTCGTTCGACAGTATCCACGGCGGGGCGAACTCCCGCGGTGTGCTCAAGAGCATGGGCGTGGGCAATTGCCTGTACTCCCTCGGCGTCGCGCATCCCGGTGCGGTCACCTTGCACAACAGTCCCAACTTCATGCGCCGCTTCGACCGCACCGACGGCCACGTCATCGACCTGATCTCGACCGACATCATCCGCTCGCGCGAGCGTGGGGTGCCGCGCTACAACGAATTCCGCCGACAGCTACGGCTGAAACCGGCCACCTCGTTCGACGAGATCAGCGGCGGCTCCAAGGAAACCGCGGCGAAGATGAAGAAGATCTACGGCGGTGACATCGAGAAGGTCGACGCCATGGTCGGGATGTACGGCGAGAAGCTGCCGAAGGGGTTCGGATTCAGCGACACCGCTTTCCGCATCTTCGTCCTGATGGCGACCCGCCGGCTCAAGAGCGATCGCTTCTTCACCGTCGACTTCACCCCGCGCGTTTACACCCCGGAGGGCATGGCCTGGATCGACGAGAACGACATGTGTTCGGTGCTGATCCGGCACTACCCCGAGCTGGAACCGGTACTGCGCGAACAGCGCAACGCGTTCGCACCGTGGCCGCGCCTCGGTCAGGCCAAGCCATGACGCGCACCGCGCCGATCGACGAGACGGCGCTCCTCAGCTACAGCAACAGCATGCTGGACAACCTGTTCCGGCAATCGCTCGCCGGACCCATCCCGGACGGCGACACCAGCGGCACGCTGCTGGCCTGGCCGGGCACGCGGATCGCCAAGCCGCTGGCCTGGCTGGTACGGATCCTCATCTGGCAGGGCAAGGTGCTCGACCGTCGCGAGGGGGTACTGCGCAACAAGGTGACCCCGTTCGGCCTGCGGCTCGTCAAAGCCCGGCTCTCGATCGCATCGAGCTGGGTGGACTTCGGGGACTGCGTGCTCATCGACTACTCCACGACCTCGTTCCTGGCCCGCATGGTGCGCGACGAGATCCGCCAGGTCGGTCCCGGTCTCTACCTCGGGGTCGTCTGGCTGTGGCGGAAACGCGTCGGGTGGTTCACCATTCGCTCGACCGGGTGATCACGATGCCACACCAGGAAGCGTTCACCGTCCTCGCCGAAGTCGACCACGACCGGCTGGCATCACTGCGAGATCTGCTCGGACGCATCCCCGAGCACGTCGAACGCTGGGACGTGCTGCCGTTCGAGAAGTTGAGCGGCGTGCACTTCGCCCGACTCGTGTTGTTCGACCCGACGCAGGACCTCGACGGGCGACCGGTGCCGGCCCAGGTGGCACTGCTGACCGACGTCGACGCGCCACTGCGCGGGCATCTGGACGAACTCGCGACGATCTGCGGTCCCGGGCTCGACGCGGTGTTCTCCCACTGCGTCGGCTACCCGGGCACGGCCTCCGTGCCGGACCGGCGGGCGTTCCTGCAGGCACACCAGGTGAAAGCCGCTGCGGCACACATCAACCGGCGCGGCCGTTCGGTCAGTCAGATCCGGCAGGAAGATCTGCTGCAGCGCGAGATCAACCGGTTCCTGGACGCGGGCGACTTCGGGTCACTCGATCCCGCGAAGATCAAGGGCGCGATCGTGGATTTCGTGCGCGACCGCGAGGATCTGTCCTGGGCCTTGAAAGAAGCGGAGGGTCCGTCCTTCCTGTGGCGAGCCAAAGAGGCTTTCCACCAGTACTTCTGGATCACCGCGCTGGCCGTGGTGACGGTGCTTTTCCTGCCGCTCGTGGTGCTCGGCCTCGGGTTGTTCACGCTCGCACTCCGCTACCACGAGAAGCGTGACCAGCCCGACACCCGCGGCGCCCCACCCGATGCGGTCCGGGCCTACCGCGACGACGAGGACTACTGGGCGCACAACCAGATCGTCGCCGTCGGATTCCTCAAACCCGGGCTGTTCCGCCGGCTGACGACGACGGCAATCCTGTTCCTCACCGACTACGCGACCCGCCACATCTACAACCGCGGGACCCTGTCCGGGCTCAACACCATTCATTTCGCCCGGTGGGTGCGGATGAACGACAACCGCGGCCTGTTCTTCTCCAGCAACTACGACGGCAGCCTGGAGAGCTACATGAACGACTTCATCGACAAGGCGTTCTGGGGCCTCAACGCGATCTTCAGCAACGGTGACGGCTTCCCGCGCACCCGCTTCCTGTTCTTCGGCGGCATCACCGACGAGAAGGCATACAAGAAGCTGCTGCCCACCCGGCAGGCTCCGAGCAACGTCTGGTACAGCGCCTACCCGCATCTGACTACCAAGAACATCGCCAACAACGAAGCCATCCGGCAGGGTCTCTCGGCCACGATGGACGATGCCCAGACACGGCGCTGGCTGCGCCGATTCGGTTGCGGCAACGACCTTCCCGAATCCAACTGGGCGGCGCGCAAGCTCGACAGCATTCCCTGGGACCGGCTATGGCTCTCCAACTAGACGACATCCAGGGCGTCATCCTGCACGGCTACGGTGCGCTGGACGACGCGGCGTTCCTCATGCTGACGATCGACGACGTCGCGGCGGCCAAACGCTGGCTGGCACGACTGGTGTTGCGCGACAGCACCGTCCGGCCCGAGGCCACCGACACCTGCACCAACATCGCCTTCACCCCGTCGGGACTGACCCGGCTGGGGCTGCCACCCGAACACCTCGGAATGCTGGCCGGCGAATTCCGCGAAGGCATGTCCGGCACCGAGCACCGCCGGCGCATCCTCGGCGACCACGGCGCCAGCTCCCCGTCCAGCTGGCGATGGAACGGCGACGACATCCACGCGCTGCTGCTGCTCTACGCGCGTGACGCCGCCGCGGTCACCGAGCTGGAGAACAGTCACGACCTGCCCGGTTCCGGTATGCGCGTCGTCAGGAGGCTCGATTCGCTGACACTCCCGGGACGCAAGGAGCACTTCGGTTTTCGCGACGGGATATCGCAACCCCTGATCGACGGTTACGACGAGGACGGACCGGCGGGCAACACCGTGGCTGCGGGCGAGTTCGTACTCGGCTATCCGAACGCCTACGGCCAGTACACCGACCGGCCGCTGGTGGACCCGTCCGTCGATCCACGGAACTTGCTGTCCGCCGCCGCGGACGTCCCGACACTGCGCGACTTCGGTAAGGACGGCAGCTATCTCGTCTTCCGGCAGCTCGAACAGGATGTGGCGGGGTTCTGGAACAGCCTGGCCGAGCGATCCGCCGACGTGCTCGACCAGGTGCCTGCGTGTGTCGGGCTGGCGGCCAAGATGGTCGGCCGCTGGCCCAGCGGTGCGCCGCTGGTGAAAGCGCCGACCGCCGACGATCCCGCACTCGCCGACGACAACGACTTCATGTACTTCCGGTCCGACGATGCCGACGGCCTGAAATGCCCGATCGGCTCGCACCTGCGGCGGACCAATCCACGCGATGCGCTCGACCCCACACCAGGATCCGATCGGTCGATCGATGTGGGCAAACGCCACCGCATCATTCGCCGGGGCAGGGCCTACGGACCGCCTTTGGTGCCGTCCATGGACCCCGCCGACTTGATCGGGGCGAGTGACGACGGCATCGAACGCGGCCTGCATTTCATCTGTTTCAACACTCAGCTCGGACGGCAGTTCGAGTTCATCCAGCACACCTGGGTCAACAGCACCAAGTTCGACGGTGGCTACGCCGACGACGATCCGATCACCGGCGCCCGCGGCAGTGGAAACGGCAACGGGCACGGGCACGGGACGTTCACAATCCAGCGGGAACCGATTCGCCGGCGCGTCACCGGCCTGCCCCGCTTCGTCTACACCGTCGGCGGCGGCTACTTCTTCATGCCCGGTGTGGCCGCCACGCGCTATCTCGCGTCCCTGCCATGACCACCTGGCGGGAATGGGCTCCGCTGCCTCTGCGGCTGTTTCTCGGTGGCGGCCTGATCCTGCACGGCGGCATCAAACTGTTCGCCTCCGGCGGGCACGCCAACATCGCCTACCTGGTCGGCCAGCTCGGGGTGCCGTTCGCCGACGCGGCCGGCTGGCTGGTGGGCGTCGTCGAGTTCGGCGGCGGTATCGGCATCCTGCTCGGTGTCTTCTTCCGACTCGCCACGGTGGTGAATGTGCTCAACGTCAGCGGCCTGCTGGTGCTCGGGTGGGCCGCGGGCGGAATCCCGGAACCGCTGCCCGGCGGGGATCCATTGGCCGGATTCAGGGAGGCGTTCCTGATCTTGGCGGGCGTGGTGAGCCTGGTGCTCAGTGGACCCGGCCGGCTCGCGCTGACCGGGAAGTCAGAACGCGTCGCCAGACCCTGTGGCGAACGTGCAGCTTGTTGTCGCGATTCGCGGCCGAGACCGCAACAGGCTACATACTCGGCACAGTGCGCCGGAGCGGAGCACAGCGCCAAAAAAGCCCGCCACCTGCGTTGACAGGAAGCGGGCTTATGGCGGTGGCGGAGGGATTTGAACCCTCGGACGGGGGTTACCCGTCACACGCTTTCGAGGCGTGCTCCTTAGGCCGCTCGGACACGCCACCGTGTGGCAGCTTACCGGGCGAGCGCGCCAAGCCATAATCGGTCGCGAGCCTGAGGTTGATGTCGAGAATCCGGCGCAAACTCGCACAGAAGTTCAGATTGGGCGCCGGAATGGGCTGAAGAACTCCTCCAGCAGGGCCGCGCACTCGTCGGCCAGCACCCCGCCGACCACCTCGGGACGATGGTTGAGCCGGCGATCACGCACAACATCCCACAGCGAGCCGACCGCCCCGGTCTTGGGCTCCCACGCACCGAACACCACCCGCGCCACCCGGGCCAGCACCAGCGCACCCGCGCACATCGTGCACGGCTCGACGGTCACCGCCAGCGTCGCACCTTCCAGCCGCCAGCCGTCGCCGAGCACCCGGGCGGCCTCGCGCATCGCCACGATCTCGGCATGGCCGGCCGGGTCCCCGGTGGCCTCACGGACATTGGCCGCCCGTGCCAGCTCGGTGCCGTCTGAGGCGAACACCACCGCGCCGATCGGCACATCGCGCGGACCGGCTGTCCGGGCAGCCTCCAGCGCCGCGCGGATCAGCGCTTGGTCTGAGGCGCTCACCGCCCGAGCCGGTCGAGCACCGCCGACAGCTCGTCGGCAAAGCCCATCTCGCGGGCGATGCGCCCGATCTGCTCGTCGGCGTACAGGTCGGTCTCGGACAGGATCACGCCGAGCACGTCCTCATGCAGACCGATGTCGGACAGCACCGAAAGATCGCCCTCCTCGAACGGGTCCGCGTCTTCGAGATCCTCTTCTTCGAGGTCGGCGTCCAGATTCTCCAATGCCTCAGCGGCGATGTCATAGTCCAGCGCGGCAGTGGCATCCGACAGCAGCAGCCGGGTCCCCGCCGGCGCCGGCCGCACGATCACGAAGAATTCATCGTCCACATCGAGCAGCCCGAAGACGGCCCCGGCGCTGCGGAGCTCGCGAAGCTCGGTCTCCGCCGCGGTCAGGCTCTTCAGCGAGGACGAACGCATGGGGGCGCACCGCCACTTGCCGTCCTCCCGGACAACGGCCACCCCGAAGCCCTCAGGCAGGTCTGCCGGCGCACGCTGTGCCTCCATGCCCGCCTACGGTAGTCGCCGACCAGCAATTTTGACAGGGATCGCCCTCGGCCCCGATGCGGCCGGTATGCCAGTCTTGAACCGTGACGAACACACCGGTGTGCGTGGTGGGCCTGGGCCTGATCGGTGGCTCGCTGATGCGTGCCGCCGCCCGAGCCGGCCGCGAGATTTTCGGATACAACCGGTCGGTGGAGGCCGTTACCGCCGCGAAGTTCGACGGGTTCGACGCCACCGAGAACCTCGACGAGGCGCTGTGCCGAGCTGCCGAGCGCGACGCACTGATCGTGCTCGCGGTGCCGATGCCGGCCCTGCCGCAGATGCTCGACCACATCCGCCAAACCGCGCCGCGGTGTCCGCTGACCGACGTGACCAGCGTCAAGGTCGCGGTGCTCGACGAAGTGCGGCGGGCCGGCCTGCTGCCGAACTTCGTCGGCGGCCATCCGATGGCGGGCACCGCCCACTCGGGCTGGTCGGCGGGGGACGCCGCCCTGTTCACCGGTGCTCCCTGGGTGGTCAGCGTGGACGATCACGTCGACGCGCGGGTCTGGTCACTGGTCACCGAACTGGCATTGGACTGCCACGCGGTGGTGGTGCCGGCCCGCTCCGACGAGCACGACGCCGCGGCGGCCGCCATCTCACACCTGCCACACCTGTTCGCCGAGACTCTGGCCGTGAACGCCGGTGAAGTGCCGTTGGCCTTCGCGCTGGCCGCCGGGTCGTTCCGCGACGGCACCCGGGTGGCGGCCACCGCGCCTGACCTGGTGCGGGCCATGTGCGAGGCCAACGCCGACCAGCTGCTGCCCGCGCTCGAACACGGCATCGAACTACTGACCCGCGCCAAGGACGCACTGGCCGCGACGGGTTCGGTGGCCGAGCTGGTCGAGAACGGTCACGCCGCCCGCATGCGCTACGACAGCTTCAGCCGCCCCGAAATCATCACCACGGTGGTCGGCACCGAGAACTGGCGCGACGAGCTGGCCGCGGCCGGACGCGCCGGCGGGGTGATCAGATCCGCTCTGCCAATCCTGGGTAATCAAGGATGAAGCCGTCGGGATCCACGGTGATGGTGGTGTCCGCCACCGGCGAGCGGAGTTTGACCGCGGAGCCGGGGCCGGGGCTGCTGTAGCTGATGTTCGCAGTCTCCACCGACAGGTCCGGCAACCGCACGTAGACCACCGGCAGGGTCACGGACTCCACGCGTTGGTGCAGACCTGTCCGCCGGATCGGCAGCGCATTGAAAAACGGGCTGAACACCAGGTCCACATCAAGCGCACCGCCGAAGTCCGAGCGCTTGGTCTGGGTGTGGTCCTGCACCAGCCACATGTTCTCCTCGTCGCGCGCGATGGAGAGCTGGCGTTCCCGCTCGGCCAGCGTGACGGTGAGAGACAGCCGCTTGGTGGCGCCGGTCTCGTCGGTGACCAGGTCATAGGACGCCGAGAATGCCGGATGGGATTCCGTGGCTGCGGCCACGATCCGGCCGTAGGCCTTGATCCTGTTGCCCGACAGCTGAACCCGAGCGGATTCCATCCGGGGCTCGTCGTGCGCCCGCCAGGTCAACACCGCTGGCCAGGCACGATCCTTCTCGTCGCTCACCCTTCTACCGTATGCGACGACGCACGGCGTTCGTAGCCGAGTCCGGAACTCCCCGCCGCAGGTGACGCCGCCCGCGACTCCAGTGCCATCTCGTCACCGAGCAACGGCTGCGGAATCCGGCGCCGACCTCTCAACCGGCCACTTCCGGGCACCGACAACCACACCGCGAAGGCCAGCGCGGCGTCCAGTATCAAGGCCAACGCCGTGACCATGAGCGCACCCACCAGCGCGATGTGGAACTGACGCACCTTGATGCCGTCGATCAGGTACCGGCCCAGCCCGCCGAGGCTCGCATAGGCGGCGACGGTCGCGGTCGCCACGATCTGAAGCGTCGCGGTGCGCAGCCCGCCCACGATCAGTGGCAGCGCGTTGGGCACCTCGACACCGAACAACACCCGGCGCTCGGTCATGCCCATCGACCGCGCCGCGTCGACGACGGCGGGATCCACGTTCGCGATCCCGGCATACGTTCCGGCCAACAGCGGCGGAATGCCCAGCAGCATCAGCGCGACGGTCGGCGGCACCAGGCCCAGCCCCCACAACAGCACGCCGAGCAACAACACACCGAGCGTCGGCAGGGCACGCAGCGCGTTCACGCCCGTGACGACCAGGAACGTACCGCGCCCGGTGTGCCCGATGATCAGGCCGACAGGAATCGCGATCACCGCCGACGCCAGCACCGCGACCACGGTGTACTGCAGGTGTTCGACGATGCGGGCGGCCAGCCCTGCGGGCCCACCCCAATTGGCGGCCGTGAAGATGAAGTCCAGCGCCTGCTGCAGGAAGTTCATGCCGCCGCCCCTAAACGCCGAGACGACGCTCGGGGCGAGCGATTCCACGGGGTCAGGGCCTTGCCCGCCAACATGATCAGGGTGTCGACGATGATGGCCAGCACGAAGATCGCGATGATGCCGGCGATGATCTGGTCACTCTTGTTCGACTGGTAGCCCTCGGTGAACCAGGTGCCCAGGCCGCCGATACCGATCACCGAACCCACCGACACCATCGAGATGTTGGTGACCGCGACAACCCGCAGCCCGGCGATCAACACCGGGATGGCCAGCGGAAGTTCCACCTTGAGCATCCGCACCCACGGCCGGTACCCCACCGCCGTCGCGGCATCGCGCACCTGCTCGGGCACTGCGTCGAGTGCTTCGGGCACCGCCCGCACCAACAGTGCCGTGGTGTAAAGCGTCAGCGCCACAATCACATTGGCCTCATCCAGGATGCGGGTCGGGATGATCAGCGGCAGCACCACGAACAACGCCAGCGACGGAATGGTGAAGATGATGCTGGCGGTCAAGGTGGTCAACCGTCGCAGCGCCGTGGTCCGCTGCACCGCAGCCCCCAGCGGGACGGCGATCAGCAGGCCCAGCAGGATCGGCACCAACGACAACCGCAGGTGCACGACGGTCAGCACCCACAGGTCGTCGAGATGGTTCAGCAGATAGCGCATCACGTCCCCAAGGCGGGAACGTGACGCTGCGTTTCCAGCGCGGCCAGCACGTCCTGCGCCCGCACTCCCCCGATCACCTGATCGTCGGCGTCGACCGCAACCCCCAGGCCCGACGGCGAGGACAGCGCCGCGTCCAGCGCCTGTCGCAGGGTCCCGTCCGGGCGGAACAGCGAACCACCGGCAATCGTGCTGTCGTACAGCGACTTTCCTGACCGGTGCGCTGCGACTCCTTCGGCATTGACCCAACCGTAGGGCGCACCGTCGGGTCTGGTGATCAACACCCAATCCCCGGGGCCGAGTTGCAACCCGTCGAGCTGTTCCTCAGGGACATGACGGATGTCGTGTACCGGCAGGCCGGTCGTGTGGAAGAACTGCAGCCCGCGATAGCCGCGGTCGGCGCCGACGATTCCGGCCACCAGGTCGTTGGCCGGGTTGGACAGCAGCCGGGCCGGTGGGTCGTACTGTTGCAGCACGCCGCCACGGCCGAACACCGCGACCAAGTCGGCCAGCTTGATCGCCTCGTCGACATCGTGGGTGACGAAGACGATGGTCTTGTGCAATTCACTTTGCAACCGCAGGATTTCGGCCTGCAGATCCTCCCGAACCACCGGGTCGACCGCACTGAACGGCTCGTCCATCAGCAGGATCGGCGGGTCGGCGGCCAATGCGCGGGCCACGCCGACACGTTGCTGCTGCCCGCCGGACAGCTGCGCCGGGTAGCGATCGGCCAGTTTCGGGTCGAGCCCGACCCGTTCCATCACGCCGATCGCGGCCTTGCGGGCGCTGCGCCGGGACTCGCCCCGCAACACCGGCACCGTTGCGACGTTGTCGACCACCCGCAGATGAGGCATCAGCCCGGCACTCTGGATGACGTAGCCGATACCGAGCCGCAGCTTGACCGGATCGACGGTGCTGACGTCCTCGCCGTTGACCGTGAGGGTGCCCGAGGTGGGATCGATCATCCGGTTGATCATCCGCATCGAGGTGGTCTTGCCGCAGCCCGACGGGCCGACGAACACCGTCAGGGTCCCTTGCGGCACTTCCAGATTGAGGTTGTCGACGGCGACCGTGCCGTCCGGGTACTGCTTGGTGACGTTCTCGAACGTGATCACTTCTGGACCGGCCTGTCGAATCCGTTGTCCCTGACCCACTTTTCGGCAGCCTCGTCGGGATCGACGCCGGAGTTGCCCTCCACCACGGTGTTCAATTCGATCAGCGCCTCGGTGGTGAGCTTGGCCGACACCGCGTCGAGCACGGTCTTGAGTTCATCGGACATCTTCTGCGAGGCCACCAGCGGAACGACATTGGCGGCCAGGAAGGCGTTCTTCGGATCCTCCAGGACCACGAGATGGTGCTGCTCGATGGCCGGGGACGTGCTGAAGATGTTCGCCGCAGTCACGGCACCACCGTTCAGCGCTTGAACGGTGGCGGGCCCGCCCCCGTCGCTGATCGCCACGAAGTTGACCGGCGCGATGTCCAGACCGTACCGGGACTTCAGACCCACCAGCCCGGTCTGGCGCGTCTGGAATTCAGACGGTGCACCGACTTTCACCTCGGCCGAATGCGCGGCCAGATCGGCGATGGTCTTCAGGTTCCACCGCTGGGCGGTCTCGGCGGTGACCGCGAGGGTGTCCTTGTCCTCGGCCGGCGAGGGATACAGGATCGCCAGATCGCCTGGCAAGGCCTTGAACAGGGCGATCAGCACCTCGTCGGGGGTGGTGGCGGTGGCCCGGGCATCGAAGTACTGCAGCAGATTCCCGGTGTATTCGGGGATCAGATCGATCGAGTGATCCTGCACCGCAGGCACATACGTCTCACGACTGCCGATTCCGAACTGCCTGCGGATCTGAAAGTCATTGGCCTCCAGAGCCTGGGCATAGATCTCGGCGATGATTTTGGACTCCGGAAAGTCTGCCGATCCGACCGTGATCGATTTCAGGTCACCCGAGATGGGCCCACCGCCCAGCGGATTGGAGCTTCCGCAGGCCACCGCCAGCGGCGCGATCAGAGCGAGCAGGAACATCGCGATTGCCAGGGTTCTGCGCTGCACAGGCGCATCCTTTCGGCGACAGCGGCGGGACGATCAACCTCCCCGACCCTAACGGCACGCCCGACATGCCGCCGCGCTTTACCCCATGGTGGTTTGCAATGCGGCCATGACGGGCAAAGATGTCCATATGACCAGCGATCCGTCCGCATCGCCCGATTTGCCTGAGCCGACGCCGAACGTGCCGGTGACGCCATCGCCCGACCCGGGCAAAGCCCCCGATGCCGACAAATCCCCCGCCAAGCCGGGCAAGGCCAGCGAGCCCAAGCTGACCCGCGCCGGGGCGCTGTGGTCAGCGCTGATCCTGGGCTTCCTGGTCCTGATCGTCTTGCTGATCTTCATCGCGCAGAACACCGACCCCGTGCCCATGACGTTCCTGGGCTGGCACTGGTCACTGCCGACGGGCGTGGCGATCCTGGGCGCGGCGGTGGCCGGCGGCCTGCTGACCGTTGCCGCCGGATCTGCGCGGATCTTCCAGCTGCGCCGCAACGCCAAGAAGAATTTCAAGGCCGCCCAGCGCAGCTGAGCGGTCAACCCAGAGCGCTCAGTCCCGAGGCGATCGCCGGGGCCACCGCCGCGCCGACACTGGTACCGCCGGGCGCCTCGGATCCCTGGCGGGCACGGAAGTCGATACCGGCGGCGATGATGGCTGCCTTGAAGTACGCCAGGGCCATGTAGAAGTCCCAGTGCGCCAGATCCTGACCGGACTGCACCGAATAGCGGTTCGCCAGCTCGTCGGCCGACGGCATCTGCGGTGAGCTCCACGCCGCTTCCATGCTCAGGATCAGGTTGAACATCGGATCGCGGTACACGCACATCAGCGCCGCGTCGCTCAGCGGATCGCCCAGCGTGGACAGCTCCCAGTCCAGCACCGCGAGCACCTTCGTCGGGTCCTGGGCGTCCAGGATCGTGTTGTCGATCCGATAGTCGCCGTGCACGATCGAGTTCCGGCTCCGCGCCGGCACCGAATCGGCCAGGGCCTGATGCAGACGCTTGACGTCGTCGTCGCGGGGATCGTCGGGCAGGCGCACCAGATCCCACTGCGAACCCCAGCGGCGTACCTGACGTTCCAGGTAGCCGGCGGGCTTGCCGAAATCGCCGAGACCGACCGCCTCGTAGTCCACCGCGTGCAGGTCGGCCAGCACCCGGATCAGGGCGTCGACGCTGCTGCTGATGGCGCCGGGGCCGCCCATCGCGGCGAGCTCCTCAAGTTCCGAGGCGCTGCGGACCACTCGCCCGTCGACGTTCTCGACCATCTGGAACGGCGCACCCAGCACGGAGTCGTCGTTGCTCATGGTCACCGCCCGGGCAACGGGCACCGCGGTGCCGGCCAGCGCCGCCACCACCTTGTACTCGCGGGCCATATCGTGGGCGGACGGCGTCAGCCCGTGCAGCGGCGGACGGCGCAACACCCACGCGGACGCGTCGTCGCACACCCGGAACGTCAGGTTGGAACGGCCACCGGCGATCAGTTCGGCGCGCAGCTCACCACTGCGGGCGATGCCCTCAGAACGCAGATGCCGGTCCAGGGCAGTGAGGTCGAGGCCCTCCAGATTTGTCACCGTCACTGTTTACCACCGGACATTTCTCGGCAGCAGATCCCATACGTGTTCGGTGCCGTTGACCGAGGCGACGGCCAACTTGCCCGACCGCGACGACAGCAACCGGGTGACCGAGGCGTAGTCGACGTGGAAGGACAACAGCCGCTCGGTGCCCAGGATCTGGTGCAGCAGCACGTTGATCACGCCGCCGTGGCTGAACACCGCCACGGTCTCGTCGTGCTCACCGATGGTCACCAGGTCCTCGACCGCGGCGCTGATCCGCGCCAGGAACGCGTTTTCGTCCACGCTGCTGGGCAGATGACCCGAGGCCAGGCGGGCCAGCTCCTCGGGGTTCTCCTTCGCGATCTCCTCGATCGGCACGTAGTGCGACATGTCGCGGTCGTACTCGGCGAGCCGCTCGTCGACCTCTACCTGCAGCCCCAGTTCCTTCGCGAGCGGTTCCGCGGTCTGGACCGCACGCCGCTGCGGGCTGCTGACCAGCCGGCTGACCGGGAACCTGGCCAACGCACCGGGTAGGCGCTGCGCCTGGGCGATGCCTTCGGCGGACAGGTCGGGATCCGACCCTTGACCTGGCTCGCTGCGGAGCGGTAGAGCATGTCGGACGAGAAGCAGTTGCACCGTGACACCATATGGCGGCGGTGCCGGACGGCCGGAGAGGGCTGCGACATGGGCTATGCCGACGAACTGTTCGACCTCACCGACAAGGTGGTACTGGTCACCGGCGGCAGCCGCGGGCTGGGCCGCGAGATCGCCATGGGCGCCGCGCGGTGCGGCGCCGACGTGGTGATCGCGAGCCGCAACCTGGACTCCTGTGTGGCCGCGGCCGAGGAGATCACCGCGGCCACCGGTCGCGCCGCCCTGCCCTTCGGGGTGCACGTCGGCCGGTGGGACCAGCTCGACGGGCTGGTCGAGGCCGCCTACGAGCGGTTCGGCAAGGTCGACGTATTGGTCAACAACGCCGGCATGTCACCGCTGTACGAATCGCTGAGCGCGGTCACCGAGAAGCTCTTCGACTCCGTGTTCAACCTGAATCTCAAAGGGCCGTTCCGGCTTTCGGCGCTGCTCGGTGAGCGGATGGTGGCCGACGGAGGCGGCGTCATCATCAACGTCAGCTCGTCGGGATCGCTGCGGCCCGACCAGTACATGCTGCCCTACGCCGCGGCCAAGGCCGGGCTCAACGCCATGACCGAAGGCCTGGCCAAGGCGTTCGGGCCGACCGTGCGGGTCAACACCTTGATGGCCGGGCCGTTTCTCACCGACGTCAGCAAGGCCTGGGACATGGCCGGCGACCCGTTCGGCCACCTGGCCCTGCAACGGCCCGGCAACCCACCCGAGATCGTCGGCGCCGCACTGTTTCTGATGTCGGATGCGTCCAGCTTCGCCACCGGCTCGATCCTGCGGGTGGACGGCGGCCTGCCCTGAGCCCGGCACGGTAAGGTGGCGCTCGTAGCGAACTTGTCATGACAACCTGACCGGAAGGTGATGCGAATGGCGGGGCCCCGTTCGCGCCACGAGCACGTCGCCGCCGAGCTGCGTCAGCGCATCACCCGTGGGGACTACGCCATCGGCCAGCCGCTGCCCACCGAGAGCGCGTTGTGCGCCGAGTTCGACGTGTCCCGCGGCCCGGTCCGGCAGGCCCTGGCCACGTTGAAGAACGAGGGTCTGATCCGCGTCTCGCGTGGCAAGCCCGCGGTGGTGCGCAGTCATGACGCCACCCAGACGCTGGACACCTTCACCCCGTTCACCCAGTGGGCCGAACGTGTCGGACGCACCGCAGGCAACCGGACGATTGAGGTGGCTCGCCGCCGCGCGTCCGAAACCGCCATCGAGGCATTGGGTTTGACGGCCGACGACTTCGTGGTCGAAGTGCTGCGGGTGCGCCTGCTCGACGGTGAACCGGCGATGATCGAGCGCAGCACGTTCATCGAATCCGTGGGTTCTCTGCTTTTCGAGTTCGACACCGATTCCGGCTCGATGACCGACTATCTGGCCAGCCGCGGGGTGTACTTCGACTCGATGGAGCACGTGCTCGACGCGGTGGCTGCCGGGCCGGACGACGCCGCCAATCTCGGCATCGCGCCGGGCAGCCCGTTGTTGCGCGAGCGCCGGGTGTCGCGTGATCAGCACGGCGTGGTGTTCGAGTGCGCCGACGATCGCTATCGACCTGACGTGGTCACGTTCAGCATCGTCAACGCCCGCACCAAATTTTCCTCCGCCGAGCAGACATAAAGCTGCCCCCTTTTCGCGGAAAAAGGGAGCAGCTCAGAGTCTGCTCGCGGATCAGTCGGCGACAGGCATACGGTTCCAGTGCGGGATGAGCAGCAGCATGGAAAGCAGTGCCGCACCGGCGAATCCGTAGAACAACGTGGACGTGTTCAGATATCCGGGCAGCAATCCGCCGAGGATCGCGCCCACCGAACCGCAGCAGTTGATGAAGCCGGCCGCGGTGCCGGCATGCTTGGAGGTACCGAAGTCCACTGCGGCAACACACGAGATCATGGCGTCCGCGCCGTAGACGCTCAGGCCGATGAGGCCGAGCACCACCACCATGACCCACGCGCTGCCGGTCGCGGTGAGCGGGCCGAACAGCGCCAGCACCGCAACCAGGATCCCGAGGCTGATCACGCAGGCCGGCACCCGTCGCGCACTGAACACCCGATCGGAGATCCGGCCGAGCAGGATCGGGGCGAGGACACCCGCGACTCCGAATGCCACCGGGATGGTCACGGCTTGGAACTTGTCACCGTCGGCCAGCCGTTCAGCGACAATCACCGGGCCCCACAACAGGATCGCGTACCGTGCCGGCTTGAGCAGAAAGTACGACGCACCAAGGGTTCTCACCATGCCGTCACCCAGCACCACCTTCAGCGACTCACGCCAAGACGGCTTCGGCTCGGCAACGGACTCGGCTTCGGGTGACTCATCGAGCTCGACACCTTCTCTCGCATCCTGGGCCGCCCGGTACTCCTCGATGGGCGGCAACCCGACATCCTGTGGCCGGTTGCGCTGAAACAGCAGCACGAGCACGAACACCCCGACCACGATGGCGGCCCCGGTGAAGAACGCGGCCCGCCACGAACCGAACACGTCGTAGGCGGCCCAGCCCAGGATCGGCGCGGCCACCAAACCACCGAATGCGTAATTGGTGCTCCACAATCCGAGGACGCGGCCTCGCTCACCGATCGAGAAGAACTGGGCCATGTTGCTCAGCGTCGGGGACCAGCCGGTGGACTGGGCCAGCCCCTGCACGATCATCAGTGGCAGCAGAAACACCAGCGCGGGCAGCAGTCCCATGAATACCGTCGCGATGGCCGATATCGCCAGGCCGCCGAGGATGACCACCCGGGGGCCGAACCGGTCCGAAACCTGCCCCCAGACGAACTGTCCCACCGCGTAGGCCGCAAGGTAGGCGGCGTCGAGATTGGCCAGGGTGCTCTTGGTCAGATGCGTGCTCAGGATCGGGTCTTCGAGGATGCCGAGCTTGGCCACGGAAAAGGCCTGGCGGGTGAAATAGAAACCGGCGTAGGCGATCCAGGTGACGGCAAAGATCTGGAAACGCCACCGCTGGTAGCGCGGAATTGTTGTGTCAGTGGCGGGAATCGCGGTTTGAGTCATGAGTGTGCACCTCTGGTGGGCGTGCTGCAGGCGGTGTGTTGACGGGCCGGGGCAGATTGCCGAGCGGATGTGGCCGAACGTCAATGGCAGGTTTCTCATACGAGAACGGGTGCAGAGGAGGTGCGGCGGTCGGGAGGCACGGCCTACGACCGACCGCCGCGGGGCGGTAGGGGTTGGCGGACTACCGGAGGGCTGCCACCAGAGCGGGGAGATCGGCGACGCTGTCGAGGATGTGCGTGGCGCCCGCCTCGGACAGTTGGGCTCGATTGTGGG
This sequence comes from Mycobacterium sp. DBP42, assembly GCF_005924235.1. Taxonomy (NCBI): domain Bacteria; kingdom Bacillati; phylum Actinomycetota; class Actinomycetes; order Mycobacteriales; family Mycobacteriaceae; genus Mycobacterium; species Mycobacterium sp. DBP42. Next base: position 27,953 of record NZ_VCMY01000001.1, on the reverse strand, counting down.
CACCGGTCAGCACGCCGATCGAGGCCCGCGCACCGGCGCGCAGCCCGCTGATGACGTCCGAGGAGGTGTCACCCAGGACGATCATCGAACGCACCGAGTCGGTTTGGGTCTGCATCAGCGCGGTCAGAGGCATGTCCGGATAGGGCCGGCCACGCATGCTCGGCGCCGGGCAAAGCACCAGGTCGGCCAGGTTCTGCCAGCCCAGCGCCTCGATGATCGCCGTCTGGGTCTCCTTGGCGAATCCGGTGGTCAGCGCGGTTTTGATGCCACTGGAGCGCAAAGATGTAATGACACCTTCCGCACCGGGAATCGGACTGCAGTTGCCCTCTGAGACCAACTGGGCGTAGCAGCGTTCGAACTCCTTGTTCGCGGCCTGCGCCTGCTCCTCGTTGCCTTTGGCCAGGTGCCGGAACACCACGATCTTGGACTGGCCCATGGTGTCGGTGACGTAGCGCAGCATTTCCTCTCGGTCGGCGTCGGTCTTCGACAGGCCGGCGTGGCTGTCGGCGGCCAGGAAGGACTGCTGAACCAGCCCGCTGTCCTCGACGGTGGTGCCGGCCATGTCGAACACGACCAGGCTGATCGGGTCAGTTGCTTTGGTGCCCATTGGTTTATCCCTTCGAATTGGTTCGTTCAGACGGTGGCGACGAGTTGGTCCAGCGCGTTGCCGACGCTGGCGTGGGCGAGGCCCATGCTGGTGGTCATGCCGATACCGGTGGTGACGGTGACGACGTGGGCGCCCTCGATGGGCTGTTCGACCAGGAATTCCTGGCCGGGTGCGGAGGTGTACACGCCCTGCCAACGCTCGGTGACCTCGATGTCGTTGACCCCGAACAGTTTCCGAGCCTCCTCGATCAGCACGGCGAATCCTTCTTCGGACTGGAACGGCGGTGCGGAGATGTCCCGGAAGTGGGTGTCGCCGATCAGCAATGAGCCGTCGGGTTGCGGGGTGTACATCTGGTGCAGGTCGATCGCGACGTAATCGGGGTGTTCGGCGCGCAACCGGGCGGCGACCGCTTCCGTGCTCGGCAGCCCCTCGAATCCGGAGTACCTCAGCAGCGACCAACCGGTGAACAGGGGCGCGGGCAGCGCGAAGGCCAGCGGCAGCCGGGCGCGCAGCATATGCAGCTGGCACCGCAGCAGGCCGTCGCGTTCGGCCAGCGCGGGGAACAGCCGATCGACGTCGTAGTTGACCGTGACGAACGTCGTCCCGGCGCGCAGCGGGCCACGTGAGGTGTGCACCACCCCGGGTTCGAATCCGGAAGCCGCCGTGCGCCAACGGAAATCGACACCTTCGGATTCCAGCCACCGCGCGATCGACGGGGCGGCTGTGCGCGGGTCGACCTGCAGGTCGTTGGGCAGGTACATGCCGCCGGTGACTGCGGACGCCACCACGGGGATCAGTTCGAGGATCTGATCGCGGCTGAGCAACCGCACTTCGCCGGCCTCGCGCGTGGCAGCGAACTCGTCCATCACCGCGAGTTCGTCGTCGTGGCGCGCGACGCAGAAGGTGCCCGACTCGGCCGACCAGAACCCCGCCTTGCGGGACAGGTCCAGCCAGTGCGTACGGCCGTTGCGCGCGTAGTCCCGAGCGACGCCCGACTGCGCGGTGATGCAGGCGTGACCGAAGTTCTGGACCGAGGCGCCGACGACGCCGTCGGCGTGATCGACAACGGCGACCCTCAGTCCCCGCTGATGCGCGTGGTAGGCGTGCGCCAGGCCGACGATGCCTGCCCCCACGACCACGACGTCGTAGCTGTGATTTCCCATGCGGACACTGTGGTCCACATCACCACCACTTGTCAATACAAGTTTGGAGTTTTTACCACCTGTCTATATACGTTAATTTTCCATTCACCTCACGGCGTCACGATGTCGAAGTTCGGATCGGGCCGGTCCAGCGCTGCCAGCAGCGCCGGCAGCGCCTCGGCATCGCCGGTGACTTCCAGGCCCGGCGAGGTGGCATCCCCCGCCGCGAAAGCCAGCAGGCGCAGCTTGTTCGCCAGCTTCACGGTGGCGCCCGCCGTCGCCTCCTCGGCGTCGGCCTTGCGGTAGACCAGCACCCCGTTGCGCACGGTCAGGCGGTAGTTGACGGCAGTGTCGAGGAAGGTCACGTCGACGGCCAGATCCAGGCCCCAGGCCCGCGGTCCGTTGAGACTGATCGCGAGCACGTCGAACATCTGCTCGGGACTCAACCGAGCGAGCAGTGTCGGAGCGGTCACCTGTCCTACGGTCCCGAATTTGCCCTCACGCAGCTCGCGGGCGCCCGACAGGAAGTAGTTGCGCCACGTGGCGTTCTCCGCACCGTAGGCCAGCTGTTCCAGAGTGTCCGCATAGAGCGCGCGGGCAGCGGCATGCTCGGCACCGGTGAACATGACATGATCCAAAAGCGTCGCCGCCCAGCGGTAATCGCCCTCATCAAATGCCCGCTGAGCGAGCTCGACGACCCGGTCGGCACCACCCATCGCCTCGACATAACGAGGGGCGAGCGCTTCGGGCGGGTGCGGCCACAGCCGGGCAGGGTTGCCGTCGAACCAGCCCATGTAGCGCTGGTAGATGGCCTTGACGTTGTGGTTGACCGAGCCGTAGTAGCCGTGGGCGTGCCACGCCTTCTCCAGCGCCGGTGGCAGCTGGAACTGCTCGGCGATCTCGACCCCGGTGTAACCCTGGTTCAGCTGCCGCAGCGTCTGGTCGTGCAGATAGGCATACAGATCCCGTTGCAGCGAAAGGAATTCCACGATCCGCTCGCGGCCCCAGGTGGGCCAGTGGTGTGAGGCGAAGACCACGTCGGCGCGGTCGGCAAAGGTGTCGATGGCCTCGGTGAGATAACCCGCCCAGGCGTGCGGGTCGCGCACCAGGGCACCGCGCAGGGTCAGCAGGTTGTGAAGATTGTGGGTGGCGTTCTCGGCCATGCACAGCGCACGGAACTTGGGGAAGTAGAAGTGCATCTCGGCGGGCGCTTCGGTGCCTGGAGCCATCTGAAACTCGATCTCGATGCCGTCGATCGTGTGCGTCTCACCGGTGCGGCGGATGTCGATGGTCGGCACGATGAGTGCGACCTCTCCGGTGGAGGTGCTCTGCCCCAGGCCGCATCCGACCTGTCCCTGCGGCCCGCGCTCCAACCGTCCGCCGTACTGGTAGCTCGCCCGCCTGGTCATCGCGGTGCCCGCGTAGACGTTCTCCTGTACAGCGTGTTCGACGAAACCCTCGGGTGCGAGCACCGCGACCTTGCCCGCGTCGACATCGGCCTGCGAGGTGACGCCGAGGACTCCACCGAAGTGGTCGCCATGGCTGTGCGTGTAGATCACGGCGACCACCGGCCGGTCCCCGCGATGCTCGCGGTACAGACCGAAGGCCGCCGCGGCCACCTCGGTGGAGATCAACGGATCGATCACGATGACCCCGGTGTCGCCTTCGACGAAGGTGATGTTCGAGATGTCCAGTCCACGTACCTGATAGATCCCCTCGACCACCTCGTAGAGGCCCTGTTTGGCGCACAGTTTCGACTGGCGCCACAGGCTGGGATGCACCGATGCCGGCGCAGCCCCGTCGAGGAAGGCGTAGGCATCGTTGTCCCACACCACGGTTCCGTCGGCGGACCTCACCACACACGGTTCGAGAGCGGCGATGAAACCGCGGTCGGTGTCCTCGAAATCACGGGTGTCGTCGAAGGGCAGGCTCGTCAGGTGTGCGCGATGGGCGGCCTCGATGACGGCGGTAGGCGGCTTCTGCTCCATACCGACGAGCCTGCCACTTCACCGTGACGGCACGGTCACACTTGTCGGAATGATCCGGCTGATCTCGTCGGCCCCGTGCCCGGCACCGACAGCGGCGTCCACATAACCCCGGAACGCTTCCAGTGCGCCGGCATCCAACCCGGCCGCAGCCGACGCCGCGATCAGGTGCCGAACCGAGGCCGACGCCGAGGACACCGACGCATTGACGTCGCCGTGCCGATCGGCCTCCACGCGTTCGGCGATCTCACCGAAGATCGGCGGCAGGATGGCGGCGATGTTGTGCGCATGCGGCAGCAGCTCGGTGGGTGCGATGCCGTGCGCGGCGGCCACCGCCAGTGCGTGCAGGAACCCGCTGACCGAGGTCCAGAACACATCGAGCAGGGCCATGTCGAATGCCGCGGCGCGGCCCACATCCGCGCCGACCCAGCTGACCGCCGCGAGCGCACCGAAGACCTCCCGGTGGGCGTCGAAGAGATCCCGCGGCCCGGCGAAAAGAATGCTGGCACTGGTGGTTCCGATGGTGTCGGTCGGCGTCATGATGGCCCCGTCCAGATACCGTCCGCCGAGGGCGGCCACCAGTTCCTCGGTGCGGTGCGCCGAATCGGGGATGTCGGAGGACAACCCCACCACCGCACGCCCGGAGATCGCGGCGCCGGCGGCTTCCAGGACCGCGTCCACCGCGGCCTGGTCGACGACGTTGACCAGGATGAGGTCACTGGCGTCAGCGGCCTCGGCTGGAGTGTCGGCCCACAGTGCACCGCGGGCGCGCAGTGCATCGGCCTTGGCCGGCGTCCGGTTCCACACGGTGGTACGAAGTTTCGCGGCCACCAGGGCGCCCGCGAGCGCCTGCCCCATCGGTCCGAGACCGAGCACGGTGACGGCGGTCATGCGGCCGCTGCGTTCTTGATGCTCTCGATGATGCGGGCGAAGCCGTCGTTGCCGTGGCCCGCGTCGATCTGCCGGTGGATCAGCCGTTGCACCATGTCGACGACTTCGGTGCCGATGCCCTGTTCCCGGCTGGCGTTGACGATGTCGGTGAGATCGGAGAAGTACAAGCTCTGCTGGCCGGGCACGGAGTAGTCGCCACCGTCGATGACGGTCGCGTATTCGGCGATCGCAGGCATGAGGGCCGGCAGCCACGCGGCGGTGCGCGCGGCGAACTCTTTCGCCGGAACCCCGGCAGCGCCGACCATGGCGGCGCCGTGGGCGAATCCCGCGAACATCACATACATGGCCGACAGCAGCGCGAGGTCGTACAGCGACGCCAGGCCGGCATCGTCCCCGAAGTACTCAGTGCTGCCCCACAGTTCGAAGAGTTCGCGGTGCTCCTCGAACATGGCGGCCGAACCGCTGTAGAGGATCGCCGACTGCGGCGTCGCGATCATCTCCGGCGTCGCCATGATGCCGCCGTCGAGATATTCGGCGCCGTGGTCGGCGGCCCACCGAGCCAGTTCCCGTGCCCCGTTGGGTGACGTCGTGGTCAGGTTGACCAGGCGGCGGCCGGCCAGTCGGTGCGCCACGGGGTCGAGAACCTCGTGCACCGATGTCTGGTCGAGCAGGCAGACCACGATCAGGTCGGCGTCGAGAGCCTCGGCCGGATCGGCCGTCGCGGTGGCGCCCTCCTCGACGAGTGCGGCAGCGCGCGTCGCGGTGCGGTTCCAGACCATGGTCGGGTGCCCTGCCCTCAGAGCGGAGCGGGCCAGAACTGAGCCCATCTCACCGAGACCGAGAAAACTGACCGAATGGTGTGTGGTTGTCATGCCATCATCGTGGGAGAGGCACTGACCAACCGACAAGTACCCACTAATAAGTGCGATACTTACCTTTTCGAAACTATTGGCCCTGAACTGCAAGGATTCTCGCATGACCCAGCTGGGCAAGTACACCTGCGGCCTCGATGCGGCGTTCGCCGTGGTGGACGGGAAATGGAAACCACTCATCCTCTGGGAGCTGCAAGGGGGGCCGAAACGCTTCAACGCGCTGCATCGCAGCCTGCCCGGGGTGTCACAGAAGATGCTGACCCAGCACCTCAAGGAGCTTCAGCGGCACGGCGTGGTCCATCGGGAGAGCTACCACGAAGTGCCGCCGCGGGTGGAGTACTCCATGACCCCGGCCGGCGAGGAGCTACTCGATGCCCTTGAGCCGCTGGGAAACTGGGCCACCAGGCACATCACACTGATCTGCGCGGGCGAAGCCGGCTAGCGGTTTCGTCAGGGCCGGTCCAGCGTGTGCAGGCTGACATCGGACAGCACCCCCGCGGTGATCTGTGCCGTCATGTACGTGCAGTAGGGCTGGCGCCGGCGGTCGGTCGGCGATCCCGGATTCAGCAGGCGCAGACCGGTTTTCGCGGTGGTATCCCACGGGATGTGACTGTGCCCGAAGACCAGGACGTCGGTGCCGGGATAGTCCCGGGCCATCCGGGCCTCCCGTCCGGTGGCCGCACCGGTCTCGTGGACAACGGTGAACCGCAGACCGTCCAAGGTGACGTCGGCCCGCTCGGGCAGCCGCCTGCGCAATTCGGCCCCGTCATTGTTGCCCCAACAGCCGACCAGGTGCGCGGCACGCGAGCTGAGCGCGTCGAGCAGGGCGGGCTCGACCCAATCACCGGCGTGGACAACGACATCGGCCTGATCCACCTCATCCCAGACCTCGGCCGGCAGATCCTTGGCGCGCTTGGGTACATGGGTGTCGGCGATGAGAAGCAGCCGCATCCAGCCGAACCTACGTGACCGATACCGACGAGCCGTGGAAGCACATCGGCGGGTTCGGCCGCCCCGCGCCGTGAGACCGCTTACACTCCGACCATGGATCTACTACGCAATGTAGTTGTTTATGCGCATCTCCTCGGTTTCGCGGCCATGGTCGGTTCCTGGGTCGCCGAGGCCGCGGCCCGGCGCTTCCTGATCACCCCCGTGATGACCTACGGCATGACGCTGTCACTCATCACCGGCCTGGCCCTGGCCGCGCCCTGGCCGGCCGGCATCGTCCTGAACTACCCCAAGATCGGCACCAAGCTGGTCATCCTCGTGGCACTCGGCGCGGTGCTGGGCATCGGCACCGTGAGGCAGCGTCGCGCCGGCGGCCAACCGGTGATGCCGCTGTTCATCGCAGCCGGGGTGCTACCCCTGCTCGCGTCCGCGATCGCGGTCCTCTGGAACTGAGGCCCGGCGCGAACCTGAGCTGAACCTGAGACGTTCCCGTAAAGTTAACTGGCAAACCACAATTGTCGGCAGGTACGGGAACGATGGGTCACAGACACGCCATGGCAACCGCCAAGGTCATGCGCACGGCGGCATTCACCGGATGCCCTTCACCAGACAGCGACACCCGGGTGCGGGCACGCACGCGCCCTGCGGCCTCCGCGCGTCAAACTCACCACGGCGTGTTCGAGCAGCCCCGGCAGCGCCGCTACACCGGCCAGCTGAAGAATTCGACATCCACGGTGACCGGCCGGTCACCGTGGATGAACGATCGCGTCACCGTGCTGCGCGGGTTCCTGGCCGAGTTGCACGGGCTGCACCTGCCGCCAGAACTCGCCCGGGTCCAGGTGGCCGGCCACATCGAGCTCTTGGTCTCCGTGCTGCGGCTGAACCGCCAGACCGCGCGTCAGTTCGTCACCGACGACGTACTGCGCGAGATGGCGCTCGACATCGCGACAGCCGTCGCCTCTGAGTAGGCCGCGTTTGGGCCTCGATGCGCCGATCTCGACAAAAAAAATCGAGGCGCGGTCTTGACGACCACGCCTCGATTTTTCGAGTGCGCCCGAAGGGATTCGAACCCCTAACCTTCTGATCCGTAGTCAGATGCTCTATCCGTTGAGCTACGGGCGCCTGGCGTTATTCAGTTGTGTGGTTGACAAGTCAACCGTGGCGGAGGCGAGAGGATTTGAACCTCCGGTCCCCGGTAAGGGGGACAACTCATTAGCAGTGAGTCCCATTCGGCCGCTCTGGCACGCCTCCTTTGAACTTCTGTGAGGGTACCGGACTCCGTCCTGTCGCCCGAAACCGCCGAGGGCACACAGTACACAGCCTCCCCTATTCTGGCCAAGTGAGTATCCGTCTGCGCCCGGAAATGGCCGATCTTCCGGCGTATACACCAGGCAAAACAGTTCCGGGCGCAATCAAGATCGCGAGCAACGAAACCGTGTTCCCGCCGCTTCCCAGCGTGCGTGAGGCGATCCTGAAAGCCACCGAGAACATCAACCGCTACCCCGACAACGGCTACCTTGACCTGCGCGAACATCTGGCCAAGCATGTCGGGTTCGCGCCCGAGAACATCGCCGTGGGCTGTGGTTCGGTGAGCCTGTGCCAGCAGTTGATACAAATCACATCCGCGGCCGGCGACGAAGTCATGTACGGATGGCGCAGTTTCGAGATCTATCCGCTGCAGATCCGCACCGCGGGCGCGACGGGGGTCGCAGTCCCGCTGCGTGACGAGACTCACGATCTCGACGCGATGCTCGCGGCGATCACCGACCGCACCCGGCTGATCTTCGTCTGCAACCCCAACAACCCGACTTCCACCGTGGTCGAGCCCGAGGCGTTGGCCCGGTTCGTGGCGGCGGTGCCCGACGACATCCTGATCGTGCTCGACGAGGCCTACGTGGAGTACATCCGCGACGGCTTGGTGCCCGACAGCCTCGGGCTGGTCCGCTCGCACCGGAATGTGGTTGTTCTGCGCACCTTCTCGAAGGCCTACGGGCTGGCAGGCCTGCGCGTCGGGTACGCCGTCGCCGATCCGGAGATCGTCACCGCGCTGGGCAAGGTCTACGTGCCGTTCAGCGCGACCAGCGTGTCGCAGGCCGCGGCCATCGCCAGCCTGGAGGCCGCCGACGAGCTGATGGCCCGCACCGACGCCGTCGTCGCCGAGCGCGTTCGCGTCAGCGCCGCCCTGCGCGCGGCCGGCTATCGGCTGCCGCCCTCGCAGGCCAACTTCGTCTGGCTGCCGTTGGCCGAACGCACCTTGGACTTCGTGGCCAGGGCCGCCGACAGCCGCATCATCGTGCGCCCGTACGGTGAGGACGGCGTGCGGGTCACCATCGGGGCCCCGCACGAGAACGACGCCTTCCTAAGCTTTGCCACCGAGTACGCCCAGCACTGGAATGGAGATAACGAGTGAGCGACGCACGCGGCACGTTCGACGGGTTCGTCAGCCGTGACGGGCAGATCCCCGACACCGAACTCGACGCATTCTGGGCACTGCTGCGGCCGGCCAGCATCGACTTCATGCTCGGTGAGTGGAAGGGCGGCGAATTCCAGACCGGGCACAAGGCCAACGGATTCATGAAGCGGCTCAACTGGTTCGGCAAGACGTTCCACTCAGCGGCCGATGCCAAGCCGCTGGTGTGTCTGGACGCCGACGGCAACAAGTTCTCCAACACCGAGGCGATGAAGGGCGAGGCCAGCCTGTGGCTGGAGGAGTTCCGCGGCGAGGTGACCGCGACGATGGTCTACGACGGCGCACCGGTGCACGATCACTTCAAAGTGGTCGACGACCACACCGTGGTGGGCATCATGAACGGCAAGGGCGCGGTGGTTGACGGCCGCTACCTGTACTTCTACCTGCAGCGCGTCTAGTCCGTCGGCCGGCGGCCCGTGAAGGCCAACAAGCGGTCCAGTGCCGAGGCGTCGTCAGCGACCGCAACCGGATCGTCGAAACCTGCACGCACCCGCCCCTCCGGAGTGAGCACCGCGCGGGACCATTCCAGGATCTGTTCGGGCGCCTCGTCCGATACCTCGACGTGCTGCCCCGTCGCCTCGGCGTAATCCCAGGCGTGCACCAGGAATTCGAGCGACAGGATCTGCATCATCACCGCCGCGGGCATCTCTCCTGCCCCGAACGGCACCGTGCCGTCCACCCCGCGCCGACGCCATGCCGCCACCGCCGGCCGCGCCGCCCCCAGCACCTGATCCTCGACCGAGGCGTCGGGCTCGCGGTCTGGAATCTGCCCACCCGCCGCCGAGCCGATCAAGGTGATCGAGTTCAGGAGATGGTCCGTCAGCCCCGCCACGTCGAACTCTCGACATGGTGTCGGACGCGTCAGATCGTCGGCGGTGATACCGCGCAGCACGCGTTGCAGCACGTCGAGGGTGGCCTCGGCACTTTCGAGTTCGTCCATAGTCGGTAGTGTCCACCCCATGACCGACACGTACGAGTCCGCATCCGTCGACATCAAGGACCACGTCGCCCAGGTGACGCTGCTCGGTCCCGGCAAGGGCAACGCGATGGGCCCGGCGTTCTGGGCCGAGATGCCCGACGTGTTCGGCACTCTGGACGCCGACCCCGAGGTGCGTGCGATCGTGCTGACCGGCTCGGGCAAGAACTTCAGCTACGGGTTGGACCTGCCGGCCATGGGCGCCGAGATGCCCGGGCTCGACGCCGGCGCCGGTGACCGTGCCGCGTTCCACAAGCGTCTGATGAAGATGCAGGGCGCCATCACCGCCGTCGCCGACTGCCGTACCCCGACCATCGCCTCGATCCACGGCTGGTGCATCGGCGGAGGCGTGGATCTGATCAGCGCCGTGGACATCCGCTACGCGAGCACCGACGCGAAGTTCTCGGTGCGCGAGACCAAGCTGGCCATCGTCGCCGACGTGGGCAGCCTGGCCCGGCTGCCGCTGATCCTGTCCGACGGACACCTGCGCGAGCTCGTGTTGACGGGTAAGGACATCGATGCGGCACGGGCCGAGCGCATCGGTCTGGTCAACGACGTGTACGCCGACGCCGACGCTTCATTGGCGGCCGCACACGCCACGGCCGCTGAGATCGCCGCCAACCCGCCGCTGACCGTCGCCGGGGTCAAAGACGTGCTCGACCAGCAGCGCACCGCCAGGGTGGCCGAGAGCCTGCGCTACGTGGCGGCGTGGAATTCGGCCTTCCTGCCGTCGAAGGATCTGGCCGAGGCTGTCACCGCGATGTTCCAGAAGCGTCCGCCCCAGTTCACCGGGGAATAGGCGTCCAGCCGAGCTCGGCCTTGGCCTTGGCGTTCGACAACGGAAGCCAGGCCTGCCCGAACGCGGTGGCCGGGTACGAGGCGACCAGTCCGACGAGTCGATGCGAGATCGGCATCGGCGGCGGCCGACGCAGCGTGCGGTTCAGCTCCCTGACGTAGTCGCCGAACGACTGGGGGCGGTCGTCGACGATGTTGTAGATCTGCCCGCCCCGGCCCTTGTCGAGGGCGTCGGCGGTGGCCCGGGCGACGTCGTCGATGTGTACCCAGGACAGGACTCCGGGACCGGTCAGCGCGGGCAGCGCCCACCACTTGGCGAGCCGGCGGAACAAGTCGTCATGGGTGACGCCGGGGCCGTAGAAGACCCCGTAGCGCAACACGATTCCCTCGGTGTCGCTGAGCTCACCGGAGGTCAGCACGGTGCGTTCCATGCCCCGCAGCGCCTCCAGGAATTCGGCCCCGTGCGGCGGTGGCGGCCCGGGGTAGGGATCGCTCTCGTCGATCCGCGCCGGCCCGTCCGCGCCGTATCCGTAGGCGAAGACGACGGACTCCGCCACCACCCGGCGCACCCCGGCGCGCTGGGCCGCCGCCACCAGGTTCGGGGCGCCACGGCTCCACAGTTGCGTGGCGGGACGAAAGTCCTTGGGCCGCTTGGGCCCCCATTTCGGCAAGGTGGTCAGCAGGCTCACCACCGCCTCCGGTGCGAATTCCGCGAGCACGGCATCGATCTGTGCCACGTCGAGCACATCGGCCACCACAGGCTTGGCGCCGGCCGCCGAGATCTGCGCGGTCTTGCCCGGTGAACGGGTCACCCCGATCACCTCGTGACCGCGCGCATTGAGCTCACGCAGCAGTGGGATTCCCGGGACACTGGTCGCACCTGCCACCAGGACACGCATCTATGGTTCTCCTACCTTCTCGTCGGACATGCTGATACGTAAGGCAATTGCCAACAGGACCGTGGTCACCACCAGGCCCGCGGCTTCCAGCCACCCGACCCAGTTTCCGGCGGCGTGGTTCGTGTCGATCAGGTGACTCAACGAGTGCAGGGCCCAGTGTGCGGTGGCGAAGGCCAGAGCGGGCACCCGCCACCGCGGCCATTTGAGCGCCGCCAACATCATCAACCCGAGCGGCAACTCGAAGGACGCGTTGTCGAGGATGAAGTGATCGTTGCGCACACCGAAGGTGCCGATCGTGTCGTAGAAAACGCCCGGCGCCAGCATCATGAACAGACCGAGGCTCACCGAGTAGACCCCGAACACGGCGAGTACCACTTCGGGGTAGCGCCGGGTTTGCGTCACCGGGCCCGCAGTGTCGGCCATGTCATCACGCTAACGCTCCAGTGGTCTCCGAGTAGGCTCCAATTTCATGGCAACTTCGGGTACCAGTTCGGCTCCGGAACTGCTGGTCGAACTGGACCGGGACAGCAAGCGGCCGTTGCATCGTCAACTCGCCGACGGACTGCGCGACGCCATCCGGTCCGGACGGCTGACCCCCGGCACCCACATGCCGTCCACCCGCGTGCTGTCCGGCGACCTCGGGGTATCGCGCCGGCTCGTGGTCGAGGCGTACGGCCAGCTGACCGCCGAGGGTTTCCTGCACAGCAATCAGGGCGGCCGCACCCGCGTCGCGGCCGTCGACGCAGTCCCCTCGAGCGCTACCCGGCCGGACCGGGCCCGCCCCCGCTTCGACATCGACTTCGCGCCGGGCTCACCGGATCTCACCAGCTTCCCGCGTCAGGCCTGGCTGCGGGCCCTGCGTCAAGGCCTGACCGAGATCGAGTCGAGCGCACTCGGTTACGTGGCCCCGTACGGGCTGCCGGCCGCGCGCGCCGCGGTTGCCGACTATCTGCAGCGCACCCGGGGCGTGGTCGCCGACCCCCGGCTGGTCGTGTTGTGCTCGGGCGCAACGCAAGCCGTCGCGCTGCTGGCCCGATGCCTGGAAGGACCGCTGGCGACGGAGGACCCGGGGTTCTGGCTGCACCGAATGGTTTTGCGGCACAACGGCATCGATCCGCTACCCGTCCCGGTGGACGGCAATGGCATCGACGTCGCCGCGCTGACCGCCAGCGGGGCCACCGTGGCACTGACCACCCCGGCCCACCAATCGCCGACCGGAGTGGTGCTCTCGGCGGCCCGGCGCACCGAGCTCCTGGAATGGGCGCAACCCGGACGGTTGATCATCGAAGACGACTACGACGCCGAGTATCGCTACGACCGGGCGCCCGTGGGCGCACTGCAGGGGGTCGCACCCGACCGGGTGGTGTACATCGGTTCGACCAGCAAGACCCTGGCGCCCGGACTGCGCATCGGCTGGATGGTGGTGCCGGCACATCTGATCGAGCGGCTCAGAACCGCTAAAAGCCTTGCCGACACCGGTAGTTCGGTGATGGATCAGATCGCGTTCAGCCAGTTCCTGGCCTCCGGCGGCTACGACCGCCACCTGCGTCAGATGCGACGCCGCTACCCGGCCCGGCGCGCGGCCCTGCTGGCCGCGCTCGCGCGTCACCTGCCGCAGGCAGAGGTTCTCGGCGCGGCCGCCGGGGTGCATCTGACCGTGCGGTTCCCGGCCGGCTTCCCCATCGAAAAACTGACGCGTCGAGCCACCGAGTCACGTATCCGGCTGGAGCCGCTGGCACCCTGTTACGCCGATCCGGCAACCGCACCACCGGGGTTGATCCTCGGCTATGCCAACGTCACCGAATCCCAGATCGCCGCGGGCGTCGAGCAGCTGGGCCGCATCGCGCGCCAACTGGGCGCGGCGGAACCCTAACCTCCCGAGGCTCGATTGACGCTCTGCTCGGGTTGCTTAACGCCCAGTTTGCCGGCCACGTAATCCGCGGCCTGATCCGTCAAACCGTTGACCGCGTACAAGTTGTGAGCGTTGTTGTCGCCACCGGTAGGTGAACACACCGGATCCTCCGGGATGCACAGGTCGTCGGTCTTGGCGACGTACCGGGAACCAACCGTGATCGGCGGTGCGCCGGTGTAGATCATCTGCAGGAAACCGCTCGAGGGCTTGCCGAACAGCGCCACTGCGGCGACATGGTCAGCCGCCTCCGCAGGAAGCGGGCCACTGATGCTCGGCGGCAACACGAACCCCTGCGGCACCGCGTCTGCGGTGATGTAGGCAGCCACCGCCGCCCCCTGCGAGAAACCGCCCAGCACAATCTTCGTGTCAGGGCAGGCCGCCACCGTGTCCCGGACCTTGTTGCTCGCATCGGCCACGCCGTCGGCCGCCGTCGCAAAGTCAAGCGACGCCGGGTAATTCACTGCGTAGACATCGATCGACCTGTCACCGGCCCGGCTGCGCAGCGCATCCACGAACGCCTCCCCGACACCGCCGACTCCCGGCGGCTCGAACGTGCCCCGCGCGAATATCACCTGCACATCCGAGCAAGGATCGGCCGAAGCCTGACCGGCGGCCGCTATACACCCGCCCGCCACGAACATCGCCGACGCCACCGCACTCAACCAACGACCGATCCGGTTCATTTCCGACCCACACCCTTTCGTGCCAACTATTCCTCGATACCCAAGATCAAGGCGGCGCGAATCTCTGCGGGAGTGTGATCTAGGACACTCTCACCGTCGGCATAGGGTGGTCAGGTTTACTACGAGGCGGCGCCGACGTGCTGACGCTCGCGCTTCTCGTCGTAGTAGCGAGCCCGCTCGTCGACAGCCGCGAGGAACTGGGCGAGCTCCTCGCGTGCCTTCTCGCCCTCGGGCCCGAAGTCGGTTCGGTCGAAGATCCGCCAGAAGCGCAGCACCGGTTGCACCACGTCATCGTGATGCACGCGCAGATCGTAGATTCCCGCCTTGGCGATGGTGATGGCGTTCTGCGCGAAGTCGGGCATCCCCATGCCCGGCATCGCGAAGTTCACCACCTCATCGCGGATGGCCATCATCGCGGCATCGGGGGCGATGTCCACCGCTGCGGCCATGAGGTTGCGGTAGAACACCATGTGCAGGTTCTCGTCCGCGGCGATCCGCGCCAGCAACTGGTCGGCGATCGGACAACCGGACGCGCGACCGGTGTTGCGGTGCGATACTCGCGTGGCCAGCTCCTGGAATGACACGTAGGCCATCGCCGCCAACGGCGTTTTGTCACCCGAGTCATATCCGGCGACCGTATGGGCCATACGAAGACGTTCCAGCACAACGGGATCCACACCACGCGTGACGACCAGGTAATCGCGCAACGCGATGCTGTGGCGACCTTCTTCCGCCGTCCACTGGCCGACCCAGGTCCCCCATGCGCCGTCGCGGGAGAACCGCGTGGCGATCTCGCGGTGATAGGACGGCAGATTGTCCTCGGTGAGCAGGTTGACCGTCATGGCGACCTTGGCGACGTGGTCGAGCGGTGAATCCTCGGGCTGCCAGTCTTCGCCGTCCAGGAAGGCGAAGTCACGACCCCTGCTCCAGGGCACGTAGTCGTGCGGAAACCATTCCCGCGCCATCGACAGATGGCGGTCGAGGTTGCTCGCGACAACCGGTTCGAGTTCGTGGAGCAGTCCGCTCTGGGCATCCATACGTTGTCCTCCCAACATTCTCGGCAGGTGTCGGCATCAGCGTGCCGCGTCGTAACCTACGGTAGCGTAGGTTACGGAACCGTAGGTTACTTTTGGGTGCAACAAAAGCCCCTCGAGCGGCGGGTCGTTTGCTGAAGCGCACCAGGCGGCAACCGTCCGTCAGTAGGCTCGCTCGAATGTGCACGCGAGTCATCTGGCCGGAGGCAGGCGATGCAGTCCTGGTCGGCAGAAACATGGATTTCCACAAGGACCTGATGACAAACCTGTGGAAGCAACCCCGCGGCGTCCAACGCGACGACGCCGTATCCGGCAAGCTGACCTGGACCTCGAAGTACGGCAGCGTGATCGCCGCCGCCTTCGACATCACTTCCGTGGACGGAATGAACGAGGCGGGCCTGGCGGGGCACATCCTGTGGCTGGCCGAATCGACCTACGGCGAACCGGACGCCTCACGCACCCAACTCGGCCAGGCCATCTGGCTGCAGTATTTCCTGGACAACTTCGCCACCGTCGCCGAGGCCGTCGCCTGGATCGCAGAAACCGACGTGCAGGTGGTGCAAATGGATGACCCGACCGGCGGCGTCCGCCCCGGCCTGCACCTGGCACTCGACGACGCGACCGGAGACTCGGCGATCATCGAGTACGTCGACGGCCACCCGAGGGTGTACCACTCGAAGGACTACCGGGTGATGACCAATTCACCGACCTTCGATCAACAGCTGGAGCTGGTGAAGTCGTTCACCGGACTCGGCGGGGACCAGCCACTGCCCGGCTCCACCCTGGCCAGCGACCGCTTCGCCCGGGCCAGTTACTACGCCGGCCGGCTGCCCAAACCGGCCGGCCAGGTGCAGGCCATCGCCGGCATGTTCTCGGTGATCCGCAACGCCGCGCAGCCCTTCCGCATCCCCGACCCAGGCAAACCCGATGCCTCCCAGACCATCTGGCAGGTGGTACTCGACCTCACCAACAAGCGCTACGTCTACGAGTCCACCACCCGGCCCAACATCGTGTGGGTGGACCTGGCCGATCTCGACTTCTCCGAGGGAAGCCCGCAACTCAAGCTCGACCTCATGAGCGAACTCGCGGTACAAGGCGGCATCGCCGGCAACGTGGCCGACAAGTTCGCCGACAAGGGCCCCATGACGTTCCTGTCCCTGAAAATCATGGAGGAACTGGAAGCGGCCCAGAAGAACGGGGCCTGACGTCGACGACGAATCGCACGAGGGCAGTTACCGATGAGCGTTCACGAGTCTCCGTCGACGGCCCCGGCCGTGCGTACCGCTGGTGGGGGGATCGGGGGATCGCCTGCCTCGCACTCGCGGGCATCGGGGTGCTCGTCGCTGTGCCGCTGGCCGTTCTCGGTGATTACGGCTGGCCGCAGACAGCGGGCACGGCGTCGGTCTTCGTGCTTATCCCAGTGGGCATCCTCGGTGCGATCTACTGCGGCCACAAGCAGTACCGCGCGTCGTTCACGAACGCACGCATCTCCGAAGGAGCCATCACACCGATCGCCGAAGTGCGCAACTCCGAGGACAACTCGTCCTAATTCATGCTCACCGTGTCCGCCACGGTGGAAGGTGAGCTGAGAATCTGCAGGCACTGCACCATGGGCGGCAATCACCCTCGCCCGGAGATCGGGCGGACACTGCGGTTTCGGCACACCACACTCGACCCGGAGAACCTGGACGATGCACTCTTTGACAGCATCGGCGAACACCAGTGAAACCAATGCCGGTCACGTCAGTCGATGAGGCTCTCCAGTGCCGGATCGGCGAACAGCGCCGTCGGGATCCCGAGAACCTGCTTCGGGCGGACCCGCACCACGATCAGCGCACCCGCCGGGCGGACCGAGATGATGTTGCTGCGGTCGATGACCAGAGTGGACGCCGGGGTGTCGATACGGATTCGGGTTTCATCGCCGCCGGCGGCCCACAGCGACCCGGCGCGCAGGACTCGCCGGTTCGGGACGTAGGCACACACCAGACTCACCACGACAGCGAATGCCGCATACACCACAGCCGCTCCCGCGAATACCACTGCCCCGACGACCCACCCGCTGCCGTCGACGACGCACACCCCGGCGGCGATCGCGGCGACCACCGTCGTGAATGTCAGCAGCCGTTTCCACAGCGCGGGTTGCCGCAGAATCGAAAGTGTTGCCCGGCGCGCGTCGCCGGGCTGAGCGGTCCACTCCGTGGTGGCCTTGGGCATCTGATCCACACTGCCGGTCACGAATGCAGTCTGGCATGCGGGCCGCGACGCCACCGCGCCGTAGCCTCGACGCGTGGAGCACCGGATCTTCGGCACCGCAGTGGCCGCGGTGTACCCGCACTACCTGGCGAAGATGCAGCGAAAGGGCCGCACACAGACCGAACTCGACGAGGCCATCTGCTGGCTGACCGGGTTCGACGAGACGACGCTGCGGGCTCACCTCGACGACCAGACCACGTTCGCGGACTTCTTCGCCGGCTCCTCATTGAACCCGAACGCGTCGTTGATTACCGGCGTGGTGTGCGGGGTGAAGGTCCAGGAGGTCGAGGATCCGCTGATGCGAAAGATCCGCTACCTCGACAAGCTCGTCGACGAGCTCGCGCGCGGCAAGCCGATGAACAAGGTGCTGCGCACGGCGTAGCCGGAAACCGCACCTGATGGCGGTGGCGGAGGTGTGTGAGTTCACGACATAGGTGACACATGAGTCGGGACATAGGTGACACCTGCGATGGCACCTCGATGAGTCGCGTCATCGGTGACAGTCATGATTCATGTCGAGAGCCCGCGTGGTGGTGTTGGAAATCGTCTCCGGTCATCTGTCGGTCAGCGCCGCGGCCCGTACCTACGGGATGTCCCGTCAACACATCTACCGCCTCCTCAAACGCTTCCGGGAAGGCGGTCTGGAAGCCGTCGATCCCCGCTCGGCGTCCCGCCAGCAACCCGCGCGCAGTCAGCGACGAGGTCATCACCACGATCGTGCTGCTGCGCGAGAAACTCACCGCACAAGGCCTCGACGCCGGGCCGATCACCCTGCAAGAACACCTGGCCCAACAACAGCTACCGGTGCCCTCGACCTCCACCATCCGACGCATCCTGCACCACCATGGCCTGATCACCCCACAACCACACAAACGGCCCCGCAGCTCTTATCACCGCTTCGCCGCCGAACAGCCCAACGAATGCTGGCAGTCCGACTTCACCCACTGGACCCTGGCCGACGGCACCGACATCGAAATCCTCAACTGGCTCGATGACCACTCCCGATACCTGCTGTACTGCACCGCATTTACCCGCGTCAGCGGCCCCGACATCGTGGCCAGTTTCACCACCCTCATCGACATCTACGGCCCACCGGCATCCACCCTGACCGACAACGGATCGGTCTACACCTCACGATTCACCCACGGCCACAACGATTTCGAACGACTTATCGCCAGCCTGGGCATCACGCAAAAGAATGGACGTCCCGGCCACCCACAAACCCAAGGCAAAATCGAACGCTTCCACCAAACCCTCAAACGCTGGCTGGCCGCCCGCCCCCGACCATCGACCCTGGCCGACCTGCAACACCTGCTCGACGAATTCCGCATCATCTACAACACCGAACGCACCCACCGAGCCCTGCCGGCCGCCACCACACCGGCTCAGGCCTACACCGGCCGACCCAAAGCCACCCCGGACGTAATGATCGAACACTTCCGCATCCGCCACGACACCGTCGATCAATTCGGCAAACTCACTCTGCGCCACGGCAGCCGACTACACCACCTGGGCATCGGACGCCGCCATGCCCATACCCCGGTGCTCATCGTGGTCACCACCACCAACGTCACCGTCATCAGCAAAACCGGACACCACCTGATCGCCGACCACCGGATCAACCCCGACCGCAACTACTGGCCCAACCAACAAAAAACCCCGGCCAAAAGACCGGGGAATTCTGTAACCGATGACTCGACTCATGTGTAACCCATGACCCGACTCACCACATGGCGGTGGCGGAGGGATTTGAACCCCCGGACGGTGTTAGCCGTCTCTCGCTTTCAAGGCGAGTGCATTAGGCCGCTCTGCCACGCCACCGCCGACAAGAGTACGGGCTTTACACGCGGCCGATGTGAGCGGGCGGCGCTCCACTCTTCAGCGCGACGCTGATCCGGCGACAGTTCTCGCCCATCGCGGCGATCTGCGGACGCGAGAGCCTACCGAGAAAGTGTGAGCGGACACCCTGCCCGTACGTCACCATCGCCTCACGAACCGCGATCCTGCCCTCTTCGGTGATCGTGGCGACCACCCCACGCCCGTCATCGGGACTGGCACACCTGGTCACCAGGTTCTGAACTTCCAGCCGCCGGATCTGCCGGGTAACCCGGCTGGGCAGAGACATCAACCGCTCGGCCAAGTCACCCATCCGGGCGGACCCGGTCGACGACTTGTCCAAGATGTCGAGCAAGCGCACATCGTTGAGGGTCAGGTGATGCGCGTCCACCAGCGACCGGTTCAAGGTCGCATACATTCGCAACGCCGAGTCGAGGTAGTTCTGCCATGACCTCTGCTCGGCGATGTCCAGGCCCGGCATGTCACCCGCCGTGCGCCCCGCAATCATCCCCGCCATAGGCGCAATCGTAAGGGACGTCAGTATTGCTGCGCGCGAAAAATAGCGTGCTTGTAGCGTGGAAAAAATGCATGCAATCGCCGCGTCCGCCGAGGGCCGTCTGACCTGTGAAAACGTCGCTGATCCAGCAGTAGCAAACGACGAGGTTCTGATCCGCGTTCACGCCGCCGGAGTCAATCGCGCCGATCTGCTGCAAGCCGCGGGCAAGTATCCGCCCCCACCAGGCGCCAGTGAGGTCATCGGCTTGGAGGTCTCGGGCACGGTCGCCGCGCT
This sequence comes from Mycobacterium sp. DBP42, assembly GCF_005924235.1. Lineage (NCBI taxonomy): Bacteria > Bacillati > Actinomycetota > Actinomycetes > Mycobacteriales > Mycobacteriaceae > Mycobacterium > Mycobacterium sp. DBP42. The sequence continues at coordinate 7,860 of NZ_VCMY01000001.1, read as the reverse complement.
CGGCGCGGATGTTACCGACTGGTCAGTGGGGCAACCGGTGTGCGCATTGCTCGCCGGGGGCGGCTATGCCGAATACGTCGCCGTACCCGCCGCCCAGGTGCTGCCGTTGCCCGATGGCGTTGCTCTCAGCGAGGCCGCCGGGCTTCCCGAGGTGGCCTGCACGGTGTGGTCGAACCTCATCATGACCGCGGGTTTGGCGGCCGGTCAGGTCGTGCTGTTGCAGGGTGGAGCCAGCGGGATCGGCACCCATGCCACCCAGGTGGCCCATGCCCTCGGCGTACGAGTTGCGGTGACGGCCGGCTCCGCCGACAAGCTGGCCCTGTGCCGCGAGTTGGGCGCCGACATCACCATCAACTACCGCGACGAGGACTTCGTGGAGCGGCTCCGGACCGAAACCGGCGGCGCCGGAGCCGATGTGATCCTCGACATCATGGGAGCCGCCTACCTGGATCGCAATGTCGACGCGCTGGCCACCGGCGGACGGCTGGTGATCATCGGTATGCAGGGCGGCATCAAGGCCGAGCTGAACATCGCCAAGCTGCTGGGTAAACGCGCCGGGGTCATCGCGACCTCACTGCGGCCGCGTCCGGTCGACGGACCCGGCGGCAAGGGCGAGATCGTGCGGGCGGTGCGCGACAACGTCTGGCCGATGATCGCCGATGGCCGGGTACGCCCGATCATCGGCGCCGAACTGCCCATCGCCGAGGCCCAGCGGGCCCACGAACTGCTGGCCTCCGGTGAGGTGTCGGGAAAGATCGTGCTGACGGTCTAGTTTCGCCTCGAGGCGCGATCAGCCGAGCGAGGCCAGAGCCCGCACGAGCTGATCGACCTCGGCACCGGTCGAGTAGTGCGACAGCCCGACCGTCACCGCGCCGCCGATGTCGTTGACCCCGATCACGTCGAGCACACGCGAGCTGGCGTTGGAGATCGCCAGGATGCCGTTGTCCGCCAGGCGCTGCACCACGCGCTCGGCCGGGATGTCGCGTACGACGAAGCTCAGCACCGGAATCTGCGACTCCGGCCTGCCGATCACCATCACCAACGGCAACGAGCGCAACGAGGCCACCAGGTACTCGAACAGCCGGTCCAGGTACGCATTCGCCGACTTCATCGACACGGCCAGGCGCTCGCGCCGCGAACCGCTGGCCGTGTCATCGAGGTTCGACAGATACTCGATGCTGGCCACCACGCCGCCGAGCAGTCCGTACTGGTGTCCGCCCACCTCCAGGCGAGCCGGTCCGGTGGCGTGCGGATCCAACGACACCGAGGCCAGCGAATCGAGCGTCGAGGGGTCGCGGAAGACGAGTGCGCCGATGGGCGGACCGCCCCACGGCACCGCGTTGAGCGCCAGCACGTCGGCGTCGATCTCATTGATGTCGATGAGCCGGTACGGCGCCGCCGCGGAATGGTCGACCACGACCATGCCGCCGACCTCGTGGGTGAGCTTGGTCACCTCCCCCAGATCGGTGACGGTCCCCAGGGTCGATGACGCCGACGCGATGGCCACCAGCCGGGTCGGCTTGTCGATCAGCCCTTCCCACTGCCAGGACGGCAGCTCACCGGTCTCGATGTCGACCTCGGCCCACTTGACCTTCGCGCCATAGCGATTGGCAGCCCGCAACCACGGGGCGATGTTCGCCTCGTCGTCGAGGCGGGTGACCACCACCTCGTAGCCGAGGCCGACCCGGCTCGAGGAGGCCTCGGCCAAGGCGTTCAGCAGTTGGGCACGGTCGGCACCGAGGACCACACCCCGCGGATCTGCGTTGACCAGGTCCGCCACCGCCTGCCGGGCGGCGGTGAGCACGGCCGCGCTGCGCCGCGCCGACGGGTGCGGCCCGACAGCGGCGGGCATCGAGCCGCGGAAGGCAGTGGAGACCGTCGTCGCGACGGAGTCGGGCACCAGCATGCCGTTCTGGGCATCAAAGTGAACCCACCCATCGCCCAAAGAGGGGTGCAGGCCCCGCACCCGGGCGACGTCGTATGCCATGCCAGCCACCTTAGAGCGTCCGCCGATATCACAAACCGACACGATTTGGGGGGCGCCCGACCGCACGTTTGCGCTTCCGAGACCATGCTCGGACCGGGTCACCTGGGCAGCCATACTAGTCCAGTGGGCTTCGGGTTCGGAGTGCTAATCGCACTGTTTTTGCTGGTGATCCCCGGGGCGCTGATAGCCAGGGCGGGCGGACTGACCGTGTCGGCGGCGGTTGCGGTGGGTCCAGCCTTGACCTACGGCACCGTTGCGTTGACGATCGTCCCGCTCGGGGCGATTGGCGTGCCGTGGAACGCGTGGGCAGCTTTGTTTGCTGTCGCGATCGTCGCTGCCATTGCGGTCGCTGTACGGAAGGCGCTGGCGCGACTCCGTGACCGCGACGCCGAGGCGTCCGGCCTCTCCTGGCCGCCCGCCGCGGTGGTTGCGGCGGGCGTGCTGTTGGGCGCCGCGCTGATTGCTGCCGCGGCGTTCGCCGGTCTCCCGCACTGGCAATCGATCCCCAGCACCTGGGACTCGGTGTGGCACGCCAACACCATCCGCTGGATCCTCGACACCGGCCAGGCCTCACCGACCCACATGGGCGAGCTGCGCAACGTCGAAACTCACGAGGCGCTCTACTACCCGTCGGCCTTCCACGCCCTGGCCGCGGTCTACTGCCAGATCACGGGTGCCGCCGCGACCACCGCGTACACCGTGAGTTCGGTCGCCGCGGCAGTCTGGCTGTTCCCGGTGAGCGCGGCGGTGCTGACGTGGAAGATGGTCCGCCCACACACCTGCGAGATGCGCACCGCAGTCGCATCCGCCACCGCGGCGGCGATCACCGCCTCCTTCACCGCCGTGCCCTACGTCGAATTCGATGTGGCGGCGATGCCCAACTTGGTCGCATACGGCCTGGCCGTGCCGGCGTTCGCATTGATCATCTCGACACCGGCACATCGCGACCGCATCGGCCTGGCCGTGCTGGCGACAGTGGGCGTTTTCTCGGTGCACCTCACCGGTGGCGTGGTGACCGCGCTGCTGGTGGGCGTCTGGTGGCTGGCCGAGGCGCTGTGGCGGCCGGTGCGCAGCCGGCTGTCCGACCTTCTGGCGCTGGCCGCCGTTGCGGTGCCGACCCTGGCAATCATGCTGCCCCAGTTCCTGGGGGTCCTTCAGCAAGCCGACATCATCGTGGGCCACGCCTTCGTCAACCACCTCGGCAAGAAACACTCGCTGTTCGCAGCGGTCGTGCAGCACACCCGCCACCTCAACGATTTCCCGATCCAGAACCTGCTCATCGCCCTGGCCGGCATCGGCGGCCTGGTCATGCTGGTCAAGAAGATCTGGTGGCCACTGGTGGTCTGGCTGATCCTGATCGCCTCGATCGTGCATTCCGGCGCACCCTTCGGCGGACCACTGGGCGTCATCACCGGCACGTTCAGCGACCTGTTCTACAGCGATCCGCGTCGGTTGTCGGCGGTCGTGACGATGCTCTATGCGCCGATGGCCGCGATCGGACTGTGCGCGCTGGTCCTGCTGGGTGCCGCCGCCCTACGCCGCGCCGGTGCCCGCCCGGCGTGGATCCGTGCCACGGCTGCCGTCGCCCTCGTCGCCACCTCCGTCGGACTGGCCTGGCACTACTTCCCCCGGCACGAGTACCTGTTAGGGCAGAAGTACGACTCGGTGATCATCGGCGCCAAGGACCTCGAAGCCTTCGCCTACCTGGCCGAACTGCCCGACGCCCGCACCACACTGATCGGCGACGCCAACACCGACGGCACCGCCTGGATGTATGCGGTATCGGGGCTGCACCCACTGTGGACGCACTACGACTACCCGGTGCAACAAGGCCCCGGATATCACCGCTTCATCTTCTGGGCATATGCCGACGACGCGGACACCGACCCCCGCGTTGCCGAGGCAGTCGAGGCACTCAACATCCGCTACGTGCTCACCAGCACACCGGTGGTCCGCGGGTTCGCCATGCCGGACGGGCTAGTGTCGCTAGACAGCTCACGGTCGTGGGAGAAGATCTACGACAACGGTGAGGCCCGCATCTACCGCTGGCACGGTGAAAACGCGGCCACCAAAGCGACAAACCGAAACGATCCAAGGGAAGGCGATGACCATCAACCCCGACGATGACAACATCGAGATCCTGGCCAGCACGGCCGACGACACCGATGCCGACGCTGACGGCAAGTCGCTGACCGACCTCGTCGAGCAACCGGCGAAGGTCATGCGCATCGGGACGATGATCAAGCAGCTGCTCGAAGAGGTGCGTGCGGCTCCGCTCGACGAAGCCAGCCGCAACCGGCTACGCGACATCCACCGGACCAGCATCCGCGAACTCGAGGACGGCCTGGCGCCCGAGCTGCGCGAAGAGCTCGAGCGGCTGACGCTGCCCTTCACCGAGGACAGCGCCCCCTCCGATGCCGAACTACGCATCGCCCAGGCGCAATTGGTCGGCTGGCTCGAGGGCCTGTTCCACGGCATCCAGACGGCATTGTTCGCTCAGCAGATGGCCGCCCGCGCCCAGCTCGAGCAGATGCGCCAGGGCGCGCTGCCGCCCGGCCTGCAGGTCCCCGGCGGACAGCGCGGCGGCCCGTCGCACCCCGGCACCGGCCAGTACCTGTAGGTCGCGTTGTCTGATCCGTACATCTCGACGCGCGAAGCATGGGTGGAGTTCCCCATCTTCGACGCCAAGACACGCTCGTTGAAGAAGGCGTTCCTCGGCAAGGCCGGCGGCGCGATCGGGCGCAACGAGTCCAACGTTGTCGTCATCGAGGCGCTGCGCGACATCACCATGTCACTGAAAATGGGTGACCGGGTCGGGCTGGTGGGCCACAACGGTGCGGGCAAATCCACACTGCTGCGGCTACTTTCGGGCATCTATGAGCCCACGAGGGGCTCGGCCACCGTCAACGGCCGAGTGGCCCCGGTGTTCGACCTCGGAGTCGGGATGGACCCGGAGATCTCGGGTTTCGAGAACATCATCATCCGCGGGCTGTTCCTCGGGCAGACCCGCAAGCAGATGCTGGCCAAGGTCGACGAGATCGCAGAGTTCACCGAACTCGGCGAGTACCTGTCGATGCCGCTTCGCACCTATTCGACCGGCATGCGGGTGCGTCTGGCGATGGGCGTGGTCACCAGCATCGACCCGGAGATCCTGTTGCTCGACGAAGGCATCGGCGCCGTCGACGCGGAGTTCCTCAAGAAGGCGCAGTCACGGCTGCAGAGCCTGGTGGAGCGGTCTGGAATCCTCGTGTTCGCAAGCCATTCCAACGAGTTCCTGGCCCGGCTCTGCCAGACCGCGATGTGGATCGACCACGGCACCATCAAGATGACCGGCGGGATCGAAGAGGTGGTGCGCGCCTACGAGGGCGAGGACGCCGCGCGGCATGTGCGTGAGGTGCTGGAGGAAACGGCTCGTGGCACCTGAGTCCGTCATCGCGGTGATCGTGACCCACCGGCGCCGTGAGTTGCTGGCCCAGTCCCTGGCGGCAGTGGTGAACCAGGATCGCAGGCCCGACCACCTGATCGTGGTCGACAACGACAACGACGAGGCCGTCCGCGAGCTGGTGCTGAGCCAGCCCGTACCGGCGACCTACCTCGGATCACGCCGAAACCTCGGTGGCGCAGGCGGTTTCGCCCTCGGGATGCTGCACGCCCTGGCCCAGGGCGCCGATTGGATCTGGCTCGCCGACGACGACGGCCGCCCCGCAGACAACACAGTGTTGTCGACCCTGCTGGCGTGCGCCGAGCAGTACACGCTGGCCGAGGTCTCGCCCATGGTGTGCAACCTCGACGACCCGCAACGGTTGGCGTTCCCGCTGCGCCGCGGGCTGGTCTGGCGGCGTCTGGTCAGCGAATTGCGCACCGAGGGTGAGGCAGACGTGCTGCCCGGAATCGCCTCGCTGTTCAACGGTGCCCTGTTCCGGGCTGCCACGGTGGAGTCTGTCGGAGTGCCGGATCTACGTTTGTTCGTCCGCGGCGACGAGGTCGAACTGCACCGCCGGCTCGTCCGCTCCGGCCTTCCGTTCGGGACCTGTTTGACCGCAAGCTATCTGCACCCATGCGGCACCGACGAGTTCAAGCCGATCCTCGGTGGCCGGATGCACACCCAGTACCCCGACGACGAGACCAAGCGGTTCTTCACCTACCGCAATCGCGGTTATCTGCTGTCCCAACCCGGTTTGCGCAAACTACTGCCACAGGAATGGGTGCGGTTCGCCTGGTATTTTCTGGTGTCCCGCCGCGACCCGGCAGGTTTACGCGAATGGATTCGCCTGCGGCGACTGGGCAGACGCGAAAGGTTCCAGAGATGAGCTTCACCGACGCGGCATCCGATTCCAAGACGATGGCCCGGGCCGTGCGTGACCTACGCGAAGGTTTCGGCAAACGCGAACTGTGGCTGCACCTGGGCTGGCAGGACATCAAACAGCGCTACCGGCGCAGCGTGCTCGGTCCGTTCTGGATCACCATCGCCACCGGTACCACCGCGGTGGCGATGGGACTGCTCTACTCGAAGCTGTTCAAGCTGCCGCTCGAAGAACACCTGCCCTATGTCACGCTCGGCCTGATCATCTGGAACCTGATCAACGCGTCCATCCTCGAGGGTTCCGAGGTGTTCATCGCGAACGAAGGCCTGATCAAACAACTTCCGACGCCGTTGTCGGTCCACGTCTACCGGCTGGTGTGGCGGCAGCTGATCCTGTTCGGCCACAACATCGTCATCTTCGTGATCATCGCGATCATCTATCCCAAGCCCTGGAAATGGACGGACCTCGCGGTCATTCCGGCGCTGGGCCTGATCGTGCTCAATTGCGTTTGGGTGTCAATCTGTTTCGGCATCCTGGCCACCCGGTACCGCGACATCGGGCCGCTGCTGGCCTCGCTGGTGCAGCTGCTGTTCTTCATGACTCCGATCATCTGGAACGAGTCGACGCTGCAGCAGCAGGGCGCCGGATCCTGGGCCAAGATCGTCGAGATCAACCCGCTGCTGCACTATCTGGACATCGTGCGTGCACCGCTGCTGGGCGCTGACCAAGAGGTGCGGCACTGGGTGGTGGTTCTCGTTCTCACCGGAATCGGCTGGGCGTTCGCGGCGATTGCCATGCGTCAGTACCGTGCCCGCGTGCCCTACTGGGTCTGAGCCGCTACATATCCTCGGGCTCGGAGCCGAACACGAACCTGCGGCCCGAGATCTCCTTCGGCAGGATCCGGACGTAGCGGCGTTTCGTGGTGCCGATCCAGGAAAGCAGTTGGGCGCGTTCGGCCTCGGCGATCTCGTCAGGAGTCTCGAGAAGCTGCGGTACGCCCCGGACGATGACGCTCCAGCCTTCGACGAGATTGTGATCGTCGGCCTCGAACAACACCCGGTCGTTGAACAGGGTGCTGACCAATTTGGTCCCCTCCGCTGTGCGGAACAGCACCGTGCGTCGCTGGACGACGAAGTTCACCGGGAAGATCTCCAGCCTGGTGCCGATGGTCGACACCAGGCGACCCAACGTCACGCTGGACAGCAGCTGCCAGCACTCGTCCTCGCTGAGCACTGAAACCGGGCTCTGCGGCACCATGAGGCCACCGTAGCCGCCCAAAAGGCAATCGGCGCGTCCCACTCCCAATCAGGAGGGGGACGCGCCGATCACAGACGACTACTGGACGTTCATGTCCTCAGTTCATGTTCCAGGGCTCGCCGTAGGTGGTGACACTGTCACCGGTGGAGGCGATCAGGCGGGCGAACGGCCGCAGCAGCACACCGCCGGCCGCACCGGTCACCGTGCCGTGCGCGTTGGACACCGCCACACCGCCGGCCGGACCGGCCACGTCCACCGAGAAGGTGGCCACTTCCTGGATACCCGGGCCGTTGCCCAGATCCGCGCTGATCG